>CALWWP010000025.1 GCA_944385275.1 uncultured Oscillospiraceae bacterium
CAGCGAATTATTGATTACATGGAAAACGAACACGATGTAATTACGGCGATTGAGAGCAAGGCAATATAACAAGCTTTCTACGCACCGCAAAACAAAATCTAATGTTGTGCATAAGTACACGGCGCTACTGGTCCTACCGGCCCTGCCGGTACTGGAGCTACCGGCCCAACTGGTGCTACAGGTGCTGTAGGTGCTGCTGGTGCGACTGGCCCCACCGGTCCCACTGGACCTGCTGGTACGACAGGTACCGAAGGAGCTACTGGCCCGACTGGACCTGCTGGTGAAACCGGCCCTACCGGCCCAACCGGACCTGCTGGTACGACAGGTGCCGAAGGAGCTACCGGCCCGACTGGACCTGCTGGTGCTGAAGGAGCTACTGGCCCAACTGGGCCTACCGGCGACGCTGGGCCTACTGGCCCGACTGGACCCACCGGACCTACTGGCCCCGCTGGTACAGTTACAACATTAGCTGCCATTTCAAATGTCCAGGATTCCTCAGAACTTGTTTCAAGGTTTAATCAACTTTTAACTAGTTTGCGTTCAGCAGGGCTCCTGCAATCTTAACAGCTGCGGGCGGAGCAAACTTTAATGCTCCGCCCGCAAAACATTACTGGAGGTTTTATGAAAGTCGTAGTATATACTATTTGCAAAAATGAGGCTCAATTTGTAGAACGCTGGGTAGAATCAATGAGCGAAGCTGATTCTATTGTAGTATTAGATACCGGTTCCACTGATGATACCGTCGAGAAATTGGAGGCACGCGGCGTTACTGTCATACAAAATACGATCTCCCCATGGCGCTTTGATATTGCAAGGAACCTTTCGCTCTCATTTGTACCAAACGATGCAGATATCTGCGTCTGCACTGATCTTGACGAAATTTTTGTCAAAGGCTGGCGCAAAAAACTTGAGGACGCTTGGACTCCCGGCACCGGGCGCGCCAGTTACAGATACACATGGAACTTTCTCGAGGACGGTTCCGAAGGAGTCGTGTTTTGGGCCGATAAGATCCACTCTCGCAACGGCTGGTGTTGGACAGAGCCAGTTCACGAGGTACTCAAATGGATTGGAGAAGGTGCGCCAAAGCCAACTGTTGTAGTTGAAGGAATGCAGTTAAATCACTATGCCGATCCGTCAAAATCTCGCGGCCAATATCTCTCTCTGCTTGAACTCGCCGTCCGTGAGCATCCAGAAAACGACAGAAGCATGCACTACCTAGGCAGAGAATACCTTTTTTATGGACGCTGGCAAGACTGCATTGATACCTTGCTTAAGCATTTATCTATGCCAACAGCCAAATGGGCCGACGAGAGGGCAGCAAGCATGCGTTTTATTGCTCGTTCTTTTAAAATGTTAGGTGATGAAGGAGCTGCTAGAAATTGGTATCTGCAAGCAATCGCACAAGCTCCATACCTCAGGGAAGCATATGTTGAGCTTGCACGACTTTTATACGAGCAAGGCCAATGGGATGGTGTTTTATATTTCACTGGATGTGCACTTGCAATTTCAGAACGTCCTAAAACATATATATGCGACGCAGAGGCTTGGGGCTCGCTTCCTCACGATTTAAGAGCTATTGCCTTTGCCCGAACCAACAGGATCCCTGAAGCTTTAAGTGAAACTCAACTTGCGCTCTCCTATTCTCCAAATGACAAACGCCTGATCGAAAATTTGCATTTTTTACAAAACGCACTGAGGCCGCTATCCTGACAACGGACAGCGGCCTCTATTTATCTATTGAGCCAAAATACTCCAAAGTTCAAATATCCTGCAAATGTAACCCATATCAGATACGGTATCTGCAATCTGCACGCAGTTAAGTCTATGCGTTTAAATGCCGACATCATACGCAGGATCATTATCCACAGTATGACCAGCCATAAAAAAGAAGCCAAATACAGTTCTAGTCTAAAAAACAAAAGCGGCCAGAAAAAGTTAACTATAAGTTGTGCGGCATATATAGTAAGAGCTTTTGTTTTTTGTTCATCCTCGCTTATATATATCCTATATGCTGATATCCCCATTAAAATAAACAAAATAGTCCAAACTATAGGAAATATATATGAAGGAGGCGCAAGCGGTGGTTTTGCTACCATTTCATAGTGTTGGCTGCTTCCCATTACAAAAGCGCTGGACAGCAGTCCTACTCCCAACGAGATCAAAATACTTACAACCAAGGGCTTCAATTTAATTTTAGACATATACATGCCACCTCTTTTTCGGTTTTAAACAAAAAGATTTACTCTTTCTGCACAGTATATGTCCTTTTCTGGCAAATATGCGCTCTTGTCTTATTCTCTGCCATATTCACGCGATATTTCCCTTTTAGCCGCATCCAACAATATATCGCGTTCATTTACAAGGTTTCCGGCAAGAATACTCTCCAAAATATTCTTTAGTATCTTGCCCACCATTGTACCCTGAGGCACTCCCAGCTCCATAATATCTCTGCCATTTATTTTCATATCTCTAAGGGAAAAACACTGTTCTTCAGTCAAAACTTCTTCCAGTAAATCCCGAAGTTGATTGCACTGTCGTATGTTATAGTCTCTATTGACTTCAGAATGCGCAACAATATCAGCCATACGCACATCTAAGAGCCTATATGTTTGCTCTACTCCTATTTTGTTTACCCATCTGCGTATCGTCTTTGTACTAGGCAGCATAGTAGAATCGTGATACAGTATAAGCTCTAAAACATTTTGAATTGTCTTTTTATCGAAACGAAGCCTTTCCAAAACTTGAGAGGCCAATTTCCTGCTGATTTCGGCATGTCCTCTGAAATGTCCCCCTTTTTCATCATATGTATAGCAATATGGTTTTCCAATGTCGTGTAAAAAAATAGCAAGTTTTACTACTGTATCTTCACCTTTATAGCTGTCTACTGCGTATACTATATGATCATAAACAGTGTATATGTGATAACGGCTGTTTTGATCGAAATCTATGCTTGCACTCATCTCCGGAATAATTTCAGCGATTATGTCCCTATATTCCATTAAAATACGGGCGCACCCTTTGCCGTGCAAAAGCTTGCACAATTCTGAATTTATTCTCTCTGATGATACCTGCTTTAATGCGTCGAGCCGCCTATGTATAGCAGCAGATGTCTTTTCTTCAATCTCAAAGTCATATACCGATGCAAATCGTACAGCTCTCAAAATACGTAAGGCGTCCTCAGAAAATCGTTTTTCTGCATCTCCTACGCAGGCTATAACACCTTTTTTTAAATCTTCTCGCCCACCAAACAGATCTATAACACCAGTGCGCTCTTTATAGGCCATGGCATTAATCGTGAAGTCTCTTCTCGCCAGATCTATATCTAATTCCTGTACGAACTGAACGCTGTCAGGATGTCTCCCGTCAGTATATGTACCATCATCTCTGAACGTAGTTACCTCATACTGTCCGTCCGGCATTAAAACAGTTACTGCTCCAAGCGCTTCAGCAGTCTTGAGTATCTGATTTTCGCCAAAGCATTTTAATATCTGAGATGGCAATGCAGAGGTGCAAAGATCCCAGTCTTTCGGCTTGATTTCAAGCAAGCTGTCGCGCACACATCCTCCGACCGCATAAGCTTCATAACCATGTTCTTCAAGCATATCTATAATAGTTTTTACACCGTCCGGCAAGCTTATCCTATCCATTATCCACCCCTCTTTCGTTATAAAAGTTTCTTAATATTATTAATCTACGGTCTATTGTATTGGAAGTCAATACAGTCTATTAAAATATTAAAAATTTTTTCACCTTTTCAATCACTGAACAATAGCACAACTTATAGATGAAAAGCCCATATGCATCTGAACATTTTTACTCAAATTACAGACGGTTTTTGATCTGGGCATCATTTAATAGGAGTACAAATAAAACAGATTTAGATATGGAGAATCAGTACTTCTTTCAGTGTTTGACTATTACCTTTTAATATAATGTCCAAGCGGTATGAGCAGTAAAAGCGGCAATGGAAGCTAAACCCGGTCGCTGGGTCTTTATTAATGTCAT
>CALWWP010000026.1 GCA_944385275.1 uncultured Oscillospiraceae bacterium
GCCGGCACCCGAACGTAGGATGGCCGGGGACGAAGAGGGGGACCCGGGGCGTTGCTCTCTCTGGCGTACCGCCGCGCCGCTTCCCGCCATTCCTCGCTGTATGGGGCGGTCAGACGGAAAGAGAGGCGGCCTTTCTCAATATCAAACTCCATGCAGCCCGTTTCCGGGTCTGTGTCGGTCTGCTGGCAGATCGCCGGGTAGCGGCGGCTGTAAGCAAGCAGCCGTTTCTTCAAGGCGTTGTTGTGGGTGTGGATATGGATAAGCGGGCCTTTCTCGTCAAACCAAATGTCGGTGGTCTGTTCCTGCTTGGTAAGCCCTGTTCGCATAAATGCTCCTTTCTGCGCCCTCTTTTGGAAAGAGGGGCATTTTTGAGGGATTTTTCCCGGCTCTTGACTTGGGGAAAATACGGATTTTCAAATAGAAACCGCCCCGGCGAACCATTCCTCGTCCGGGCGGCTCCTATCGCATGATTTCCGCTTTTTTCCGGCTCTTGACCGTCCTGCAAGCTGTCGGAAAGTATCACTTTGAGCAGCTTGTCGCGGAATGCTTCTGTGCCGCTGCGGTTAAAGAACAATTCCGCAACGATGGTCTGCCCGTTCCTCTGTGTCGTGATGATACTGTCGGGGGTGCGGGGCGCGGTGGGCATCCCGTTCTGTTCTGCCATAGGCGGCTCCTTTCTCCGGGCGCGAAAAAGGGATTTCCCGTAGCCCGGAAAATCCCTCTTGGTTCTCGGTATTCTGTTTTACTGTGCGAGTGCTGTGGCGGCGGCCTGCGCCTTTCTCCTTGCCCGGTATTCCCACGCATTGATAAGGTCTGATAACGCCCCTTTTGCTCGGTTATTCAGTTGTAACCTGTTTGACCGCCGTCCATAAATGTGATGATTTAAGGCTTTTTGCTTGTTTCCTTATCTCTTTCTTTATTTTATATTTCTACTTTTTAACTTTTAAGTAACTTTTTTAATTATTATTGACTTTTTATAAATTAGTTTGTATACTAAGTAAGTAGGATATAGGATGCTAATTATAAATCCTTACAAATTCAATAAAGAAAGGAAAACTGCATAATGAGCATATTGGAAAAAAATAATCATTCAGAAGTAACTTCTGTCACTGTTCCGGCGTTGAGCATCCGTTGGTGGAATGCAAACTGCTATGAGTTTAAATTCCCCGATGGGACTACTGTCTTGACAGATCCTCTCCTTCCTGATGTCAATGCTCCAGAGCCCAATTTTGCCCGCTATGCCTGCGGATATACTGTAGCTGATCTTGACAACAAAATAGATTATGTCCTGATCAACCATGCTCATGGCGATCACGTTGGCAACCTTCCTGAAGTTTTTGAACGCTTCCATCCAATAGTAATGTGCCATAGCGCATATGCATATAGTCTTTGCAAAGATCTCGATATCCCATTTACGTATGTGATCCCGTTTGATCATGAGCAAACTTTTGACTTTGACAGCTTCAAGGTCAAAATGCACACTTGCCGCCATTATTCCAACCTTAATCCGCCTAGCAAGGGAGGCCCTGATAAGGGCACACGTTTTGAGCGTCTGAACGAGTACGGCTCTCTCTTCAACACCAACTTCGTATTTACTACTCCGAATAATTTCCGCATTAGCTTATGCGCAGGATTATTTGAAGCTGACGAGCGCAACGCTCTAGTTCCCGAAAGTTTGAATGTTCTAATACGTCAGTGCGGCACTACTATAAAACTTGGTCTGCCTGAACTGCTTGCAGAGCAGTTTATGGCAACCGGAGCTTCTGTGCTCTTCCCACTGCATCATGAGAAATGCTACCCAGAAAACGATTTAAATGACTTCGTAGCGCAAGTCAATAAAATACTTGAAGAAAAGAAATATTTCGGTAAAATGATTCTGCCACAGCGTGGTAAATGGTATACGCTCTCCGTCGGAGCTACCATGGAATAATAAATGTATAAAAAAGATGCCTATGGTAAAACATAGGCATCTTTTTTTGTTTTTACATTAACCTGCGTCAATAGCAGCCTGAGCTTTTTGTATCATCAGATTCTTCCAAACATCTCTATTTACAAATTCACTGTAATCGTATACATTTTCCCAATTTACACCTGTGTGCATATTGGTTTGATTTTCATGGTTTGGAAGAGTTATGTCTATATCATCCATTTCAGACATTTCCAAGCTGTCTGAAATATATCGATAGTAATGCCACAGTGGGCAGCCGGCACCTAATACTCTTTCAGTGCTACAGACTCCTATTCCGCCATGCATCCCTATTTTATATGTTTTTCCTGTCTCTCTGTCTGTATCCTCAAAGAAAACTGCAACAGATCCAGCGCAGTGCCCTGGATGGAATGTAAATCTAAACTTCATGTTCCCCATTTCAAACGGGTTGTGATCTTCAAAATGTTCGTCTATTTCGAAATCAAACTCTTTTTCTAGCGCCATCACTTTGCCAGCTCTCTGGCGCTCTCTCCACCATTCTTCTCCGCTTCTGCTCATCCATATTTTGGCTCCCGTATACTCAGCCAAAGGTCTTGCTCCGCCATAGTGATCTCCGTGCGGATGGGTGATCCATATGTGCTTTATGTCATGAGGATCATATCCGGCCATGCGTATGCTCTCTATCTGGAGATAGAGTGTGTTAAAGTAAGGAACATCAGCTAATATCAGCCCGTCACCAGTATCTATCAAAAATGAACCATTGTCCATATTTCCGGATACGCTCCAAATATTCGGACCAATCCTGAATGGCGGCATATAAGCTTTCCAAGGCTCTTCCTGAATCAAACGGTGAAGCTGGCTTGAATGCCAATATCCATCAGGCTCTGTGTCTTTCGGTATGTTTCTAAAATCAGCCATAAAATTTTTCTCCTTTTTAGTCGTAAATTCCTCTCATATACCTTCCAAGCTGTTCTGCATTATTTGTTTGACGCATCATAGCCTGTTTTTTCTCTTCCTCTTCACAAAACGGCCCAACTCTCTTTGCCACTTCGTCAAGATACTCAGCGGGGAATTTAACAGCTCCGTTTGCATCCATGTGGATTATTTCGCCCGGCGCTACTCCCATTCCACAGATCTCTACGGGCACATTGACTGCATAAACAGCAAAATCTCCATGGCCCGGTGTGAGACCCGTCAGCATATACTGCATCTCCATCGGTCTTATTTCTTCGAGGTCACGCGACGGTCCATCAGAGAGAACACCTACTGCCCCTGCAGCTTTAAATGCAGTCATCATATTTCCGCCAAGTAAACCATTGATTTTTTTGATATGCTCTGGAAACTGCTGTTTAACTGCCAAGATAACCGGCTTTGGAGATTTCTCTATCGCACGCAGAACATCTGTTATACCAAGTTTATTATAAGCTGGATCGACCGGCCCGTACACTACTGTGACAGCATATCCAACGCGCGGACCAAGTTCCGGGAACATGCATTTCAATGTCTCATCCGTATACCAATGACCTTCCCACGGATGATATAGTCCAAGGCAAAGTTCTTTCGCCGGATATGTTGCAACAACATTTGTGATGGACGGAGTATCATACTCTAATAATTTTTTCATCTGTTCATTCATTATTTTTTTCCTTTCTATTTGCATATTATTTAAAATTATATATAATATTTATCAAATACTGTTTTATTTTTGTAATATTTATCGAAATTTGTCCATGTGCAGAGGTGAGTATATATGTTTATTCAAGATTGGATTTACTTTGTCAAAGTTGCAGAATGTCATAGCATCAATCGTGCAGCCGAAGAACTCTACCGTACCTATCAGGGAATTTACAAAAGTATCGCTCGTTTGGAGCAAGAATTGGGCGGTGCGCTGTTTTATAAAAACAAAAACCTCTTACAGCTTACCGATTTTGGCAACTATGTCAAAACTGAATTTGCCGACCGTTTGATCGACTGCTGAAAGGGCATAAACAACTGCGCGGAAAGCTACAGGCGTATGACTTCCCAGCATCTACGTATCGGCCTTAGCAATGAAGTTGAGATTTTCTATCCTATTGACGAAATAATTGAACTTTTTCGCTCTAAGCATCCCCTTGCAGAAATCGAAACAATCAGAGGCAGTATGCATGAAAACTGGGTAAATATAGAAAACAATTTACTCGATATTGCTTTGACTGTACAGCTTCCTTCTACTGCACATCTGAATTTTTGTCCTTCGATCCCTATAGAATGGTATGCTTTTGTAGATCGCAGCAGCGATCTTGCGGGACGCGACTATCTTACATCACAGGATCTCAAAGATCATACTCTTCTTTTCCTGTTGGATAGAAGTATCCTTCATCGCTATATACAAAGCAATTTCGGTCTGGACTCCAACAATTTTATCGTCTGCCCTACTTCAAATCCGTATTCAAAAACGCTTATGAAAACCGATTTTATTGTTCGTATTGCATCGATATACACTGATATTGCTCCAGACGGATTTTACGACAACTGCGTCAGAATACCTTTTTCTCCACCTCTTATCATAGACGTCGGATTTGTCTATAAAACTCATCCGGATCAGAAAAAACTGTTGAGTGAATTCGTAGATTTTTTTACTGATGAATTTAAAGCATAGCTTACTCATCACACAGCGGACAGAAATCTATCTGTCCGCCGTATGACTTAAATAGGTTTATTATAATGGAGGGAAGAACTATCACTTATCTTGTACAAGAGACACATTAAGCGTGTGCCATTTCCCACTTTGAGGGCTGAACATCCTGCTGGACAGGCCGCGCTTGCTGAGCATTTCATTGACCAAATCCGCATATTCGTTTATGTCAAATTTACCCTTATATGCATACTCTAAGTCCATACAGCCGCGCTGATGTGTCATAGGCAATGTGAGTTGAGCGCCCACAGTTTGAATTATATCTGCCATCGTTTCAAGTGGATTATCTCTCTCAATGTGAACTAAATGTTTCAGAAGAATGTTCGGTCTGCGGTTATTCCATGCATTTTTTAATACGGGAGTAAATTCTCCTGCATTAAAAGCAATCGAAATATTGTCATAAGTATTAATGATAAAGTTCGTATTGAACATGCTTCCCGCAACTCCGAGCCATGTTTCTTTCTCATCAGCATGGCGCTTCATGTTTTCGGCCCAGCTCTCGGCAAATCCAACGTCTTTTCTAGATCCGCTGTGAAGACCCGGGAACGTTTCCAGCGAAAAATCTCCGAAATCATAGCACTGATTTGCTACATACGGGAATATCTTCCTAGGCGGTATGTTGTAAAACTCCGCAAGCTTCATGGCCACAGTTTCATGGCATATAACAATTGGCTCAAATCTCTCATATACTTCACGGAGCTGCGCAGTATGATCACCATGAGTATGGTTGATAATAACATAATCAGCCCCTTCCAGATTTTCTACCGTATATCCGGAATAAAAAGAGTCCAGCATCTGGGGGTTATTGGGATCAGGTTTTTTAGGAAGCATCGGATCGATCACGATCGTCTTTCCGTTAGCCAGCTTTATTTCAAAGCAGTTTTCCGTAAACCAGCGCAATCTCAATGGACTAGCCGTCATGGAAAACTTTTGTGTTGTTGCAGGCATATTTTTCTCCTTTCTTAAAATTCAAGGTCAAATAAAACACAGACCATTAAATACTGTTGCTTTTTATGCGAAATAAGATGTCTCGGGAGTCCACTGCCAAGCTCCGAAGTACTCAAAACCATACAGATTATCGCTCATAAAGTATTCGGAAGCATTGTTATACATCGGGAGCATGGGCAGCTGTTCGTTGAAGATACGTCCCATCTCCTGACACTCTGCCTTCCACTCATCCGGATCCGCGATTGTCGGTATCTCCGCTAAAAGCTTGTCGAGTTCCTCTATCGTCGGATTG
>CALWWP010000027.1 GCA_944385275.1 uncultured Oscillospiraceae bacterium
GACTAGAACTCGATCCAGGACTATTTGAAGCACCCATATTCTGAGATGCGTTTGGAGTGTGGATACCTTCTGTGTTTATGGGTGGCGGCTTTACTGTTGACTTATAAAATATGACAACAGAGGCAATAGCCAATGCAATTAAAATAACTAGAATGATCAGCCGTCTTTTTAATTTTACGCGCTGATAAGCTTCAATTGCAGACTCTATTTCCTCTATTTCTTCCGGCGTACGCTGTATAGCCTCTTCTTCCGTATAATCCTCACGGTAATATTTATCAGCGTGTCTGCTTTTTCTTCTGTTACCAAATAATTTCATATCATTACCCTTTACAATCGGAGATGTAATCAAGTGCCTCTTTTGTATTTGGATGAGGCACTATACCTTTCTGTTTTAAATATGCCAAACTGCTTTCCATAGCGCACTTCAAAGCTGAATCAAGATTTTCGTATGCTAAAGCACGCAGCTTTTCTACTCCTTTATAATCCCGAGTGCCCTCTATGCAGTCCGCTAAATATATTATTTTTTCAAGTGTTGTCATTCCGGCTTTTCCAGTAGTGTGCCACAAAATAGCGTTATATACTTCATCTGATATGCCAAACTCAAACTTGGCTACAGCTGCGCCTGTCTTTGAATGCAGTAGCTGAGAATTTGTACGTTCCATTTCGTCAGTTATGATACCATACTTACTGCACAATATCAACTGATCGTCAATATCTAATTTCTTTGTAATATCATGCAGTATTGCAGCCTCTCTAGCGCTATCTATATCGGCTCCCCAGCACACCGCAAGTTTTACCGCTTCTTCCTCACAGCCTTTAACATGTGCAATCCTAGATGGCTTGAGCATTTCATATGCTTTAGTCCTGAGCCATTCGAAATTAGGTTTTGAATCGTACAGTCTATTGCGAATGATATATCCATATACTGGATCGCTTAAATATTCAGTACCACTGCGCTGCTGTAAAAGTTCGCGAAGTTCAGTAGATGAAATTTTTATAGGATCTAGCTTAATATTTTTAACATTTGACCTATAGCTGCTACTAAAATGATCAGTAAGTTCATCCAAATTATTACCGTTCCCTCTTGTAAACACAGCTATCGACACTATGTTAAAAAGCTCGCTGTGCCTATGCCAATGCTCAACTGAAGCAAACATATCCTCTCCAATTGCAAGCCACAATTCTGAATCCGGATACCTTTTTCTTAACTCTTTAGCTGTATCATATGTGTAGCTTACTCCGCCCCGCGTGATTTCTAGATCTGAGATCTCCACATTCTTTAACCCATCAAAAGCTAAATGAAGCATATCTACGCGCTGTCCTGCTGTCGGAGATTTTGAAGGCATCTGCTTATGTGGAGGTATCGCAGTTGGCACAACTAAAAGCCGGTTTGGTGAAAGCTGTTCTAAAAGTGCACGCACCGCAGCCATATGCCCTAAATGCACAGGATTATAGGTTCCTCCAAAAATACATATGACTTCCCCCACATCTGATCCCCCGCTTACTTTTCCAGCACTATCTTTGGCTGTTCCTCATTTCGCTTGTACAAGACGAATTTCGTACCAATAACTTGTACGGCTTCGGCATTTAAAGCTTCTGCCATAGAACTACAGGCGTCTTTAGCGCTCAAAATTGAATTTTCCAGCACCTTGCATTTTATAATCTCCCTAGCTTTTAGCGCGTCTTCCGCCTGCTTTAGGATATTATCTGACAACCCGCCCTTGCCGATGTGAACTATAGTGTCTTCTTTTGTTGCCAATGCTTTGAGCTGTGATCTCTGTTTACTTGTCAGCATAGTTTTTCTCCTGCAATTTCTCTTTTAATTTGCCTTTGAATATTTCTAGTGCCTTTGCTCTATGCGAAACTTTGTTTTTGACTTCCAAGGTCAGTTCCGCCATAGTCATTCCCAGTTCTGGTATATCAAACAGAGGATCGTATCCAAATCCCCCGTCACCTTTAAAATCGCGGCGTATAAGTCCTGCACACTCACCTTCGGCATCTATAACTGAGCCGTCTGGGAAAACACAGGCAATATGTGAAACAAACTTTGCCCGTCTGTCTTCAATATTATCCATGTTTTTTAAAAGCAGTAGATTGTGTTCCCTGTCATCCCTGCATGAACTTCCTCCCTAACGAGCAGAGTATACTCCGGGCTGGCCGCCCAAGGCATCTACTACTAGTCCGGAATCATCCGCGATAGATGGGAAACCGGTAGCCTTCATAGCGGCATTTGCTTTCAAAAAAGCGTTTTCGGCAAAAGTAGTTCCAGTTTCATCGACTTCAAAGTCGCATCCAGCTTCAGACTGAGATAGCACTTCAACACCAAGTTCGGATAAAATAGCTTTCATTTCCACAAGTTTTTTAGCATTGTTGCTTGCAAGAATAAATTTCATGGTACGTTCTCCTTACTGAAGCAGGGCCTTTACAAAATCATGAGCCTGAAATTCCTGAAGATCGTCTGCCTGTTCTCCGACTCCTATAAACTTAACCGGAACATCAAGTTCTTTTGTAACTGCAAATACAATTCCGCCCTTTGCTGTACCATCGAGCTTAGTCAACACGATGCCGGTTAATCCCGTGGCTTTTTTAAATTCTTTAGCCTGTATTAGTCCGTTTTGGCCGGTAGTGGCGTCGATCACAAGCAACACCTCTTTATCTGCATCTGTCAGCTCACGGTCTATTATCCTGTTTATTTTAGCCAACTCGTTCATAAGATTTTGTTTATTGTGAAGTCGGCCGGCAGTATCACAGATGATAATATCCGCACCGCGGGCCTTTGCTGCTGATATCGAATCAAAAATAACGGAAGCTGGATCAGAGCCTTCACCATGCTTAACTATATCAGCATTTGCTCTTTCAGACCAAATGGTTAGCTGTTCTGCTGCCGCAGCCCTAAAAGTATCACCTGCAGCGAGAAGAACTTTTTTGCCGTCTCCGGTAAATTTCATGGCAAGTTTTCCAATGGTTGTCGTTTTACCTACGCCATTCACTCCTATAACAAGGATTATGGAAGGTTTAGTAGAGGTCTTTAATTTTTGATCTGGCCTATCAATAACTTCTTCTAAAATATTTGCAAGAGCCTGACGTATTTCTTCTGATCCCCGAAGTCCGTTTTGCTTTACAGTTTCGCGAAGTTGCTCAGTTACATCTGTGGATACCTCGACGCCAACGTCCGCCAAGATCAAAAGTTCTTCCAGCTCGTCAAAAAACTCGTCATTTGCTCCTGTAAAAGAGTCAAACATACCAGTGAGCTGATTTGAAATATTTTTTTTAGTCTTGCTAAGTCCTTCTAAAATCTTATTAAAAAAAGCCATAATCGCACTTTCCTAACTCAATCTGTATTTTTTTTCGGCATCCTCAAGGTCTATTTTTAATACGCATGAAACGCCTTTTTCCTGCATGGTGACTCCGTATAATACATCTGCTTCCTCCATAGTGCCGCGCCGATGCGTTATTGCTATGAACTGAGTCTTGCCTGACATAATACGCATATATTGTGCGAACCTATTCACATTGTACTCGTCTAAAGCTGTCTCTATCTCGTCCATCACACAGAATGGAGTCGGGCGGACTTTTAAAATAGAGAAATACAGCGCAATGGCAACAAATGCTTTTTCTCCGCCTGATAACAAGGTCAGAGTTTTTAAAGTTTTTCCCGGAGGCTGAACTCTTATCTCGATTCCGCAGTTCAATATGTCGTCTTCGTCTTCCAACTCAAGTGTAGCTTTTCCCCCTCCAAAAAGTTCTAAAAAAGTAGTTTTAAAGCTGTCATTTATAGCACGGAACTCTTTAGCAAAAATATTTTTCATTTCGGCTGTAATGTCGCAGACGATCTGTTCCAGCTCTTTTTTTGCTGTTTCTATATCGTTTCTCTGTTCTATTAGATAAGTATACCTTGAATTGACCCTTTCAAATTCATCTATTGCTCCGAGATTGGGCGTTCCAAGGGAAGATATAGAACGCTTTAGCTCTGATATACGCTTACCCGCTTTGTGAATGCTGCCAATGTCTATACGGATACGCTCTGCAGCAGTGCGGCTCAACTCATAATTGTCCCAAAGCTTGTCTGTCAGCTGCTTTTCTTCCATATCCGCCGCCAGCTTCTTCTGCTGAATTTTGGAGAATGAACGTTCAGCTTCTACTATACTGCGGTTTTTATCCTGAACTTCTTTCTCTCGTTGTACGCGTCGAGTTTCAAACTCAAATTTTAAAGAAATAGCTTTATCAAAATTTTCTTTTTCTTCATCTGCCTTGCTTTTCGCGATGCTGGCGTGTTTTTCGGATTCTTTTATTGCAGAAAGCATATCCTGAGTCTGAGCAGTAAGCTCTTTGATCATGGATTGCTTCTGATCTCTGTCTTTAAACAGGACATTTTTTAACTGCCGAAGCTCATCTAAAGATTTTTCCCTTGCAGATATTTCGGCCTCCGAAGAAGCCAGATCCGTCCTATACCTCTGCAGCTGCTCATTTAAATGATCGGTTTTTTCTCTAAGCTCTTCGTGGTTTTCAGTCAGTTTCTCGATTTGATTTTGAATATCTGAAAGAGACAACTGCAGATCAGACACGGCTTCGTCTATTTCCCGCATAGCTTCTTTAATAGAGGCTGACCGTTCCGAATAACCGTGCAGTGTATCCTCTGTCTGAGAGAGGCTTTGAGATAAAGCCTGCAAAAGCAGCTCGTGCTGAGATGCTTCTGAACGCTTTTGCAAAATGTTATCCTCAAAACGGCGCAGCTCGCTTTGAGCTACATCAAGTTCGTATTTTGTGGAGTCAAGTTCACGCTGGGCTTCACTAAACTCATTTAAGGCCTTTTTGAATCTGGCTTCTAAATCTGCTCTTTTTGCAATATCACGCTGCAGCTCATTAGTTCTCGATAAAAGTCCAGCGTTTTTGATAGCGCTTCCTCCGGTCATTGAACCGCCGGCGTTTATTATCTGCCCATCTAAGGTAACGATTCTGAATCGCTGGCCATAGTTTCTAGCTGCGGCTATCGCATTGCTTAGGGTATCTACAACTACTGTCCTGCCTAAAAGATTATAAAAAATTTCCGTATATTTTGCATCAAATTCTAAAATATTTGACGCAATTCCTATGAAGCCTTTTATCTGATCCATACCGCGTTCTTTTAGCAATGAACCTTTGATTACAGACAAAGGCATAAATGTGGCTCTTCCATCTCCTGAACGCCGCAGATACTCGATAGCAGACTTGGCATTTTCTTCATTGTCCACAACGATATTCTGCATTGAACCGCCAAGAGCAGTTTCTATGGCAAGAGTAAACTCATCTTTTGTTTTTACTAGATTTATAACAGGCGCATGCACGCCTTTGAGCATTCCGCTCCGGCTTCCGTTCATAACTGATTTTACGGCGCGTGAGTACCCCTCATAATTTTTTTCCATATCGCTCAAGAGCTTGATTCTCGAATCAAGGGTATCAAGCTCTATTTTTAGTTTTTTGCTTTTCTCATCCAATTCGTCAACGCGCTTTTTTCTGGCATCAGCACGCATGCGATAACCATTGACTACGTTGCTTAAAGATATTGCCTCCGCTTCTGCGGATTTTATATCGTTTTCTCGGCGTGCGGCATCGCTTTTCTCAGCTGAAAGACGTTCTTGCTGAACTTCTCTTTCTTCTTCTGCAATTTTAAACTGTTTTTCAAGTTCTATTCCTGCAGATTCCAGTGAGGCTTTTCTTAGCAATTCGGATGATATCTGTTCGTTCAATCCGACGACTTTTGCAGAAAAAGAAGCTATTTTATCTTCCAGTTCAGATTCTGATCCGCACAGCTGTTCTATGTCTTTTAAAATAGAGTCTATACGAGATTGTGATACTCGTTTTCCATCCGCAAGCTGTTCGATATAAGAAGCATTCTCTTGTATCTGAAGTTCAAGGTTATTATCCCGATCGAATTGCTCATTCAGCTCTTTCCGAATCCTTGCTATCATATCTCGAGTATTTTCCAAATTAGCTTGCAAAAGAGCCGCGTTGTTTTTGGCGTCTTTTTCATCTGCTTCAAATACCGATATCTTACTGCGCACAGCTTCAGCCAGCACATCCTGTTCCTGCATTTTAGCAGAAATAGCCTCTATATCGGCATAAATAGCTTCAAGAGCCTTGTTTTCATCTGATACAAGTTCCTGAGCGCGCTGGTACTCATCGTTGAGCATTGAAGACTCTGAATTGAGCTTATCAAGGTTTTCCATCCAAACCGATATCTCCAAGAGCCGCAGCTCATCTCTGAGCAGCAAGTATTTCTTTGCAGTTTCAGATTGCTTGCGCAGAGGTTCTACCTGCATTTCAAGCTCTGATATTTTGTCGTTGATACGCAATAAATTTTCCTGAGTGCGGTCCAACTTCCTCTCAGTTTCTTCTTTTCTATAACGGAATTTTGAGATGCCGGCGGCTTCTTCAAATATCTCCCTGCGATCGTTACTTTTTGCGGAGATGATCTCATCAATGCGACCCTGCCCGATAATGGAATAGCCGTCACGGCCAAGGCCTGTGTCCATGAGTAGTTCATTTATATCGCGCAAACGCACAGATGCGTTATTGATAAAATATTCGCTTTCTCCACTGCGATAATATCTGCGTGTAACCGTGATCTCATCTGTGTCAATACTGAAGCGATTGTCAGTATTATCTAATACGAGAGAAACTTGTGCAAATCCGAGCGGACTACGCTTTTCTGTACCTCCGAAAATAATGTCTTGCATATTGCCGCCGCGCAAGGTTTTGGAGCTTTGCTCTCCCATGACCCATAAAATGGCATCAGAAATATTTGATTTTCCACTTCCGTTAGGTCCTACGATTGCAGTTATATCCCGCTCAAAAGTAAGACGAATTTTTTCCGGAAAAGATTTAAATCCCTGTAGTTCCAGTGCCTTAAGGTACAATACTTACACTCCTTAATTAGTTACATGGCATACCCAAGTATTATATAATAGTATTTAAATTTTTGCAATGTAAATCACTTGTATTCCAATACGCGGATATCGCCTTTAGGTACATCTGCGGGTTTAACTGAAATATTTTTTAAATTGAATTTATTCTGTAGACTTTTTATATTGCATCTGTGCTGACCGATAGCATCTGACATCTCGGAAGGATGCACACCCAAAACAGCCTCTGTTGACGGCGAAATATCTGAGATAAGCTTGTCCAATCGCTCTAAAAACAGTCTGGATCGGACGAGCTGCCCGAGCGCAGGATGATAGGCTCCTGCCGCAGCCTCGCCGCTGGAAAGATCCTCTGAAGGGTTTAAGCCGAATCTTATCACAGGGATGCCAGCTTTCTCAAAAATACAGAGAAGTTTAGCGCCTAAATCAACGGCATCATCTACGCTCTGAGGCTTATAATTGTTTTCTTTCCAAAGGCGATATAGTTCGGTATCTTTTATTACGACAGTAGGATATACTCTAACACCGTCTGGATGAAGTTCTGCGATCGCCTTTGCGGTTTTTATAGAACGCTCATTGGTGTCGCCAGGAAGGCCGGTCATCATCTGAAGAACAAGCTTAAATCCATAGTTTTTTACTCGTTTTGCAGCTTCGATACAGTCTTTGACGGTATGCCCTCTCCCGGAGAGCATCAGCACTTCGGAATCCAAAGACTGTACTCCAAGTTCGATGGTCTCTACACCGTATTTCAATAGAAATTCAAGTTCATTTTCGCTTACGCAGTCAGGCCTTGTTGACAGACGCACTGCATTTATGCGGCCATTTTTGCGGTATGGCGCCGCAGCCTCCAATAGTTCTGTCTGTTTCTCGATTGGAATAGCTGTAAAACTTCCGCCGTAGAACGCAAGTTCATAGCCGTCACTGTTTTCTGGCGCTTCTTCAATAGCAGTGCGGACAGTGCCCGCATCGGCAGGTACTAGCTGGCCAGATATCTTTTTTTGATTACAGAATACGCAGTCGTGAGGACAGCCCAAGTGCGGTATAAATACAGGCAAAATGCATCGTTTAGGTATCACTGTCCGCGCAGGCTCTCCAGCGCATATTTAGCTGCTGCCTGCTCCGCCTCCTTTTTGCTTTTCCCGATTCCCGTACCGACAACAGAGTCATTGAGCTTAACTTCTGCATTAAAAATTTTATTGTGATCTGGTCCGCTTTCACCTACTATCTCATAAGACAGTGTCTGATTGTTTTTGCTTTGAACAAGCTCCTGCAGCATGGTCTTGTAATCGCTGTTCATAACATTTTGCTCAGATAAAAGACGCGATAAAATATATGTGTGAATCAGGCGGGAGGCGCGAGGTCTACCGTCATCTAAGTAAACAGCGGCAAGCAGAGCTTCCACTGCATCAGCTAAGATAGATGTACGGAAACGACCTCCGTTTGCTTCCTCTCCTTTGCCGAGCAAAATATATTTTCCTAGCTCAAGTTCATTCGCAACCTGAAATAAACTCTGCTCACATACTAACTCGGCACGTATACGCGTCATTTCCCCTTCCGGCATGTTGGGGTAATTTTTGTAAAGGTATTCCGCGACTGTCACGCTCAAAATGGCATCTCCCAAAAATTCGAGACGTTCGTTGCATTCATAGCCTTTGTGCCTGTTCTCATTTGCATATGAACTGTGAGTCAACGCAGTACGTAAAAGTTTTTGGTCGTGGAATTGATAATGTATGGTCTCTTCAAGTCCGTTCACTGCAGTTCATCCTTTCAAAATAAAAGGCAGGGCTGAAAATTCCTGCCTCTTACCATATCAGATTTTTTCATTGATCTTTATATCGGCAATACTTTCTGCAATTTTGGCAATAGCATGTGTACCTGCGGCGTCGTAAGCCTGCTTGATAGCGCTGGTGATTGCCCTTGCATTTGACGATCCATGTGCTTTTATTACTACTTTGGATATGCCGAGGAGCATGGTTCCTCCGACTTCAGAATAATCTATCCTTTTTTTGAATCCTTCTATCTCGCTTTTCAGCAAAAGTGCTCCGAGTTTAGTTTTAAAATTTTTATAAAACATCTTTTTGAGATTGTCCGTAATGTAAACAGCCATTCCTTCCATAGATTTTAAAGCTATATTTCCGGAATAGCCATCACTGACTATGACATCCACATCTCCGTTTAAAATATCTCTGCCTTCCACATTGCCTATAAAGTTGAGGCGATTTTCTTCGCTCTCTCTTTCAAGTAAAGTATATGTATCCTTTTGAAGCTGAGTGCCCTTTGAAGACTCTGCGCCTATATTGAGCAGTCCGACTTTTGGGTTTTGAATATGCAAAACTTCTTCTGCATATCTTGCGCCCATGTAGGCAAACTGGAGTAAATATTCTGAAGTGCATTCACTATTTGCCCCTGCATCCAGCAAGACGCAGCCGCCTTTTTGGGACGGCAATACTGGAGCCAAAACAGCACGACGAACACCTTTTATCCTTTTTGTAATGAGTGTTGCTCCGGATAGAAGGGCTCCAGTGCTTCCTGCCGATACAGCGGCATCTCCAGCCCCATCTTTAAGCAAAGTAAGAGCTACTGACATTGATGAATCGCGTTTGGAACGCATGACTGACGCCGCTTGCATATCATCAGCTGAAATTACTTCCGAAGCATTTGCGATCTCAACATGATCGGGAAGTGTATCGTAACCGAGTTTGCCTATGCAGCGCAGTATATCTTCTCCGCGTCCGACTAGGATAATATCAGTTTTAAGCTGTTCAACAGCGTCAATCGCTCCTTTTACGACTTCCATAGGAGCATTATCGCCCCCCATGGCGTCTACAATTATTTTCATCTTACATTCCCCATTTTATATCTTTTCAGAAAGAATCTTATCCAAAAATTCGAGAGAACGTTTAGATATTTCAAGATTCTTATTCCTTTTTCCCTTTACCTTATAGTCAAGCGGCTGCATTATTCCAAAGTTTATGTTCATAGGCTGAAATGAAGAAACGGTTTCATTGCTTATGTAGTGCGCCAGCGCTCCTATTGCAGTTATGCGAGTAAAATCTATAGTAGGCTTTCCATGCAGTTCCAGTGCAGTTTCGATTCCGACAAGGAGACCGGATGCCGCAGACTCCACATATCCCTCTACTCCTGTCATCTGGCCTGCAAAGCGTATCCTTGGATCCTGCTTTAACCTGTAGCAGCTGTCCAGTATTCCGGGAGACTGAATATAAGTGTTCCTGTGCATGACACCGTATCTTACAAATTCAGCATTTTTTAATGCCGGTATCATAGAAAACACTCTTTTTTTTTTACCAATCTTTAGATGAGTCTGAAAACCGACAAGGTTAAACAAAGTGCCCTCTGAATTGTCTTTGCGGAGTTGAACTACGGCATATGGTTCTCTGCCGGTTTTCGGGTCCTTTAAGCCAACAGGTTTGAGCGGCCCGTATCTAAGTGTATCCTCGCCTCTACGAGCCATAACTTCTACAGGCATACATCCTTCAAATACTCCGCTGTCGTCAAAACCATGCACTTCGGCCTCTTCAGCTGTGATGAGCTCTTTGTAAAAAGAAATATACTCTTCTTTATCCATAGGGCAATTTATATAGTCTGCCGTACCTTTGTCGTAGCGCGAAGCGTAAAATGCGCTGTTCATATCTATACTTTCACCTGTTACAATAGGGGCGGCTGCATCATAAAAACTCAAAAAGCGGTCCCCTTTGAGTACATCTGCAATGTGTCTAGCGAGCGGGGCTGAAGTAAGTGGCCCTGTAGCTACTATGACAATTCCGTCAGGAAGATTCGTTACTTCTCGCGAAGTGCATTTTATTTTAGGGTGGTTTTTTAGCATCGATGTTATATATTCGGCAAAACCATTTCGGTCTACTGCAAGTGCACCGCCAGCTTCCACTCGATTTGCATCAGCCGAACGCATGATAAGAGAATTTAATCTGCGCATTTCTTCTTTAAGCAGACCAACTGCATTTGTCAGTTCATTGCTGCGCAAAGAGTTTGAACACACTAATTCTGCAAAATTATCTGATGCATGAGCAGGCGTTTTTTTGCCGGGCTTCATCTCGATCAATTCTACATTGATATCTCTTTCAGCCAGCTGCCATGCAGCTTCGCTTCCGGCAAGTCCGGCACCTACCACATATACTGTTTCCATTATTTTTTCTCCGTTGACTTTCCAGTGCTTTTTTTGCTGCTAGTCTTCTTATTGCTTGCAGAAACTTTCTTCTCATCATCTGCCGCCAAATCATTTTTATCATCGGAAGCACTTTTCTTCTTTTGATAACCTCTTTTTTCTTCAGGAACAAAGTTTGGGCACTTTTCATTTATGCAAAATGGCTTTCTGTAGCCTCTTCCAGATTTTTTAAACATGGTCTGCCCGCACTCCGGACACTCTTCCTTTACAGGCACATCCCAAGTCATAAATCCGCATTCTGCACCCTTTTCGCAGGCATAGTAAGTATATCCTTTTTTGGATGTGCGCTTTAATATTCTTCCTCCGCATTTTGGACATCTGCCAGGCATCTCAATTACAAGTGGTTTAGTAAAATCGCATTCCGGATATCCGGGACAGGCAAGAAAACGTCCAAAACGACCGGATTTGATAACGAGATTTCTTCCGCATTTTTCGCAGATCTCGTCTGTAACTTCATCCGGAACTTTGATCCTTTCGCCTTCCAAAGCAATTTCTGCTTCATCGAGGCTTTTCTGGAATCCTGAATAAAATTTTTCGATGACACTTTGCCAGCGCACACTGCCCTCTTCAATTTTATCTAGATCCTCTTCCATATGCGCCGTAAATTCAAGATCGACTATGTCAGGAAAGCGTTCTTTCATAAGACCGGTCACAACTTCTCCAAGAGGTGTAGGTCTTAAAAATTTGTTTTCTTTTACAACATATTCTCTGTCTAAAATAGTAGATATAGTTGGGGCATAGGTACTGGGACGCCCGATGCCCTTTTCCTCCATAGCTTTAATAAGGGTATCCTCTGTATATCTTGAAGGCGGCTGTGTAAATTTCTGATTCGGCAGCAATTCCTTTAGCTTTACATTTTCCCCTATCATAAGTTCCGGCATCTTTTTCAGTTTTTCCGATCCGTCTTCTTGGCCGTCGTCGTAAACTGCGGCAAATCCTATAAATTTCATCGAAGAATACGAAGAGCGGAATAAATATCCGGCTGACTCAGTGTCTACAACTAGCGTATCATATATTGCATTTGCCATTTGACTACTGACAAAACGGCGCCAAATCAGTCTATATAGTCTGTACTGATCACTTGTCAGATCTTTGCGTATGTCCTCAGGCACTATATACACGTTGGACGGACGAATGGCCTCGTGCGCATCCTGCGCGTTATTTTTTGACTTATATCTTCTCGAGGAAGCTGGATAGTACTCTTTGCCGTATCGGCTTTCTATAAAACTTTTAGCTGCGGATATTGCTTCTTCAGATATGCGCAGAGAGTCAGTTCTCATATAAGTTATCAGGCCAATAGTGCCTTCTCCGCTTATATCAACGCCTTCATAGAGCTGCTGAGCAATCGACATAGTACGTCTAGGAGTCATATTTAAACGTCTAGATGCTTCCTGTTGTAATGTCGAAGTAGTAAACGGCGCAGACGGAGAATTTTTTCTCGTACCTTTCTTAATGTTGCTTATAATAAACGGCGAGTCTGTGACTGCATCTATAACAGTTTTTACATCGTCTTCAGATTTCAATTCAATCTTCTTGCCATTGTAGCTGTGGAGCTTAGCAATGAACTCGCTTTTCTTGCTGTCATTACAAACAAGTTTTGCATCCATTAGCCAGTATTCCTCGGGAACAAACACTCTGATCTCATCTTCTCTGTCTGCCACCATGCGCGTAGTAACTGACTGAACTCGGCCAGCAGAAAGGCCGCGGCGTATTTTTTTCCATAAAAGCGGGCTGAGTTTATACCCGACTATTCTGTCTAAAATACGGCGAGCCTGCTGTGCATCGACAAGATCCATGTTGATTTGTCTCGGATGCTGTATGCTTTCCGTAACAACTTTTTTGGTGATCTCATTAAAAATCACTCGATTTGCCTCTTCTTCGCTCAAGCCAAGAAGTTCTTTGAGATGCCATGAAATAGCCTCGCCCTCTCTATCCGGGTCAGTTGCCAAATAAATCTTCTTGCTCTTTTTAGCGTCGCTTTGAAGCTGGGCAATAGTATCTTCTCTTCCCTTTATAGGGATATAATCCGGCTGAAAATCGTGTTCAATATCAACGCCAAGTTTACTTTTAGGCAAATCCCGCAAGTGCCCCATCGAAGCCGTAACTTTATACTCTTTCCCCAAGTATTTTTCTATAGTCCTTGCCTTTGCAGGTGATTCTACAATTACAAGATTTGTCTTTGCCATATACCGAATCCTCGCTTATATTATATCTTAACATCATGTAACGAGCAGCGCAAATCTTTGTCCGGAGTGCTGCTCTACATATCCGTTCAATTCTAAAATAGTCAATGATGCAAGAGCGGTTTGAGCATCTATACCGCTTTCTGTCACAATATCATCAATGTGTTTTGGATCGCTGCTGAGTACGCATATGATTTTTAGCTCTTCTTGCGAAAGCTCCGATTTGCCCTCTTGTAAGCCAATATATCCTTTGCCTTCTTCGTTGTCAAACACTTTTTTTGTCGCATTTTGTCCTGCATCATATTCTTCCTTATTCTCAGCACTTATATCTTTAAGACTTTCTGGATATTCCCGTATTACATCAAGGGCGCTTGTGATAAAAATAGCTCCGTCTTTCAGCAAGGCATTTGATCCTTCGAAGCTTTCCTGATCTACGTTGCCGGGAATTACAAAAACGTCTTTTCCCTGCTCGGCAGCGCGTGCCGCAGTGATAAGTGCGCCGCTTTTTTTGGGAGCCTCGATCACTACAGTACAGTGTGATAATGCGCTCATTATGCGATTCCTAAGCGGGAAATTTTGAGCTAAAGGCCGCATATTGGGTGGGAACTCGGTAACGAGCGCGCCATTTTCAACCACTTTTCTATAAAGCTGACCATTCCAAGCGGGATATACTACATTTATTCCATTGCCCAAAACACCTATTACTTTGCCTCCGGCATTAAGCGCGCCAATAGCTGCGGCGGAGTCTATTCCTGCCGCAAGTCCGGTTACAATAATGCCGCCTGCCTTGGCAAGATCTCTTCCCATCTTATTGGCCTGCTTTACTCCGTATTTGCTTGACGAGCGGGTTCCGACTACAGTGATAGCAAAATCTTTTTCCAAGTCCGGAAGATCTCCAAGCACAAATATCAAAAGAGGCGGATCATAGATATGCTTGAGTACTTCGGGATACTGAGGATCCGAATACAGCAGTATTTGAACTTTGTGCGATTGGCAGAAGTTTTGAGTTCTTATGGATTCTCCTATCTGTTTAGATGCCTTTATCTTTTTAAGTTCTTGTTGACTTATGTTTACAACTTCTTTGTATTGAGTTTCATTTGCGAAAAATACATCTTCAGGAGAATTGAACACACGCAGCAAGGCCATAGCTGTAGACGGTTTTAATCCAGAATAACAGCTCAGCCATATCCAATAACGCAGATCATTCATTTCCTAAACATCTCCCACATTACGATAGCGGCTGCGACTCCTACATTAAGTGATTCGCTAGAAGGCATCATGGGAATAATTATGCATTGTCTACAAATTGAAAGCAGCCTTTGGCTGAGGCCGCCCCCTTCGCTTCCCATAGCAACTGCTGACGGCAAATTTAATTCTACGTTTCGTATATCTTCTGCGCCATCCATGAGGGCGGTACCATAAATAGGTATTTTTAAATCTTCGACATCGTCATAGGTGCACTGTATTACCTTCTGGCGGAACACCGCACCCATCGAAGCTCTGACAGCTTTGGGATTATAAGGGTCTGAGCAGTCCCCGAGCAGCCAAACAGAATCTATGTTGAACGCATTGGCTGTGCGCAGTATAGTACCCACATTGCCTGGGTCCTGTACATTTTCAAGTATGAGTACATGTCCACTTCCATCAGGTCTGCCTGCATCCGGAATAGAGCACGAGAACACCACTTCCGGCTTGCTTTTCATCGGAGAAACAGCTGAAATTATATCTTCTGTAACTTTGATAATGCGTGCCGTATCGGGTATATTTTCTGGAATTTCTCCCGAAAAAATAACCGTCTGTATTTCCGCTTTCCACTTGATCGCTTCTATGAGAAGCTTATGTCCTTGACACAAATATTCCCCGCAGCTATACCTATATTCTCTGTCTGTTCCAAGCTTCTTCATATGTGCTATGGTAGGATTTTTTCTGCTTGTTATATATTCCATTTTCAATCACCTGAGCTCTACAGCCTTATCGAACATACATATATCTAGTGGTATTGTTTTCTATCAAGCATTTTATACATTATATTGTATTTTGTTTTTCATTGCAAGCCGGGCATATTATAAATTTTTCGTGTGTTTTTTGTTTTGATTTTGGCAACAGCAGAATTCCGGAAATAATTTATGATATTATGGCTGAATTATTTAAAACGAAGAAACAAGAACAGGCTAAAGTTAAAATAGTTGCGGCAAGTTAACTGCCTTTATCTCGTTCCAACGCAGTGCCGTCGAAGATGTATTCTTTATCATTGAAATCCTCCTAGTCTGCCGTATAGGCAAGCTATAAGGAAAGCAAAGTGGCAGTTAAAATTTTATCTTTCATTGTAAGTTATCTCCTTTCATATGCACCGTATCGGACACAGGATACGGCAAGTGCCAAAATAGTAAGTCCGACTACAACGGGCAACCAGGGAAGCCAAGCGATTTGTGTTTCATAAATACCTTCAGCAGCTCGCCAATATGCCACCATTATCAGATAGAACGGATAGCTCATAGGATAAGCAAACCAAATTTTTGTGTTTATCATAAGCACGGAAGGTACAATCGAAGCTAAGCCAATACCAACCGAAAAAATTGGTGACTGAATTAAAGTGGAAACCGCAAGGTACACGGCAGCCATGGGAATTGCGGAGGCATATATGCTGAATACATTTTTACATACGTATAACGGCTCAAGGATAAAGTTATAATCCTGCATGCGGGTAACGATTGCCGCACAGATATAGTACGCGCCAATGAACATAACCATCTGAAATGCTGCCAGTAGAATCAGGACTGTGAATTTAGCAAGACACAGTTTTGCCGCGCCGATCTGCAGGGACAGCATTTTCAAAATTCCTTTATTGGAGCGTTCCGTTTGATTCAGCAGTACGGTACAGATGACTAGAGACGCCGGGATAGAAGAAAAATATCCGATAGAATGGAACACCGATGAAGCATTGACTGCCTGTGTTATAAACGGAGATAAGGAATTACTGCGGCGGGCAATCGGAAATTTGATTACAAATTCTCAGACACACAATCCTGATGGCTGCACGATTTCGGTATGCGCCCGAAAAAGCGATACAGAATATAAAATCACCGTGGAAGATAACGGCGTAGGCGTTACAGATGAAAAATTAGAAAAGCTCAGGACTACGCCCCACTATATGATGAGTGACAGCGGAACAACCGAACCACGGAACGGTTTAGGGCTTTTAATCGTTGGTCAGATTGTTTATGCCCACAAAGGAACTATGTCTTTCGACCATAAGAAACAAGGCGGATTTTCTGTTACAATTTCTTTCCCTATACCAAAGGATAGTCAAATTCAATAAATGACAAAAACCATAGGGCCTCATGAAAGTCCTATGGTTTTTTATAGTTAATAATCAGGTTTTTATAAAAGTTCCAGCGATCTTTTATACAACGGATCTAATTCACATCCGCAGCTTCCACATTCTTTGTCAGCCCATTTGATTGCTTATGCCAAAATGTCTTTATTGGATTTCCCGCCCAGCCATTCCTACGCGGAACAGCAATTAAATCCCAACCGGACGCAGCGAATTTCTGCATAACAGCGTTCAATTCTTTCATAAGCGTTCCACTTTCGTCATTCTTTTATTTCAGCATATTAATCTCATTCTGCAAGTTTTCCAAAAATACTCCTGCGTGTGCACCGTCCATCTGTGTATGATGGAATTGAAAAGAAAGCGTCAGATAATACCGAAACCATTTCTTTTTGTATCTGCCCCAAATGATAAACGGATTATTGAAAATGCCGCTATTCATACCAACAGCCCCGTCAATTTCCGTATCTATGATAGCGGAGGTGCCGATGACCATACTGCTTTTGGATAAGTCTCTATCCTGACAGCTTTCGGCGACCTGTGCAGTATGCTTCAAATACTGATCGTTGAATTTATTTAGATCGGTGTCATACGAAAGATCACAGGAGCTGACTTCGCCCTCTTTGTTTTTCACGATGGTATTGACCGCTATCGTATCATATTGGATAAGCTTATCACCGACCGGAAGTATGTAAAACTCCTTTACATTTACGGCGGCTCTGCCGATACAGTAATCGAGCAGCATATTGAATTTCAGGCTTCTTTTCCTGCTGACCTTGATCAGATTCGTAACATCAAAGGTCTTGAAAAAAGTTACCATTGGATTGGGCGCTTTCATCCAAAGTGAATACGCCGCAGCTCGTGTAGTGTCTTTTGGATCGACTTCTTTTGGCATAATATCCTCCGATTACTTAGCTTTCCGGATCGGGTGGCGCACAATCGTTTTCAGTCTGCTCACATCGCATTTTCTCGGATCGCTCAGATAGATTTCGTGATGATGTCTTGTGTCTGTAATATCCAGCACATATCCGTTTTCTTTTATATAGCTGTGCATTAAATCAACGGTGGCAGGCTCATCGTCATAAGAACCTATGTGCATACACTGAACACACAGTCCCTCATCATAGGGGAAAAACTCCACTTTGGAAAAATCCTGTTTTTTCTTTTTTGTTGCTTCCTGTACTGCCCAGTCAAAATCTTCCTTCATCACAAAGTCCGGCAGCCGGATCATAGAGATAAAGCGCATATCTTCTTTTCTGTTATAATCAATTCCCTGTGTATTTTCCTGCCACCAAAGCCCTTCAAGGGGCGGCACTACATATTCAAAGAAGCCTTCGATTTTATGCGTTCCCTTATAGCTCATCTTTATGGTAAATGCAATTCCATACAACAAGCCGATTGTGGCTTTATACTCCCCGTTTTCCTCGTTGGGATTGCCATTCCCTCTGACGGCAATATAATTCATTTTCGGAATTTCTACAATATCGGGCTTGTTCTTCGGCATATAAAATTCCTTGTATTCTTTCTTGTAATCAAAAGACATTTTCTTCCTCCGTTTTGTAAATAGAATTTAGATTTGCAACCATATTGTCCTTTTAAACAGATAAAGAAAGCCTTGCATAGCCGGCAACTTTTTCCGTTGACAGCATTTTCTCCAACAATGAAGTTCCGATTCCCATATCCCTGTACGCTTTAAGGGCAGACATTGCAAGCGATGGGGTATTCTCATCAATATGTCCGTAGTCGTTCATAATTCTTGCCCATATTGCTCCTACAATATCTCCGTCAACTTCTGCAATCAAAGCCTTATCTTGTTTGCTGTTTCCAAAGCCTGCAATATATACTTGCGATTCAGTACAAGTTATCACTGATTTAGGTGGCACAGCTGTACCATCCGGAATATAAATTGCTTAGTACAAAAAGTCATTGAGCAGACTATATTCTTCTTTTCGCATTTCCCTTATAGAGCAGTTCATATCTTACTCGTTCCTTATACATTAAAAATATCAATCAACTTCACAGCAAATCAAAAGAACTTATTCCAACTTCTAAATCTAAATTTATCACTCGCTATACAAACTGAGATTTCACTTTTTGCGTTTTCCAAAATATTCTATTAAGTTGGACATTCCGGAAATTATCCAGAAAATTGCAATAACAACCAAAGCTATTCTCCAACCGCTAGAAACCTCTGCAACAAAAATAAAAGTATATAAAGCGAATATGCTTAACAGCAAGCAGATTATAGTTATAACCACTTTTGTTTTTGTCCGCCTATCCATAATTAGCTCACCACCTTAAACTAGAATTTGTCATTCTGTTTATTCATCAGATGTAATTATGCTTTCAAGTTTTCCAAAGCGTTGCAATGCACTGATATAGTCTGCAACAACAACATAATTTCCCAAATCCTTTTCATCAACACCTTGAAATGCACGAAGCTCATCCCAAAGCATTGTGCTTCCTTCTACAATGTAAAAACCACTGCACAAATCCACCCCAACAAAGATTTTTGTTATTTCTCCACCCCACAAATCTGGGTGATCCATATTTTCAGAAAGATAAAATTTATGCCCATTTCCAACATTCTCAACATAAAAAGCTTTTGGTAATGGTCGTTGCCCGGCAGGTAGTTTTTCTGCATAACTTTTATTCTGAGAAACATTTTCGGAAATAACCGACAACACTTCTTTATCTGTTATCTCGGTTAAAGGATAGTTGCGTTGCAAGTAATCCAAAATATCAGCGCCGCTTTTTCTGTTAGGTTGAAGTAAATCTTTATACTGCTCAAATATGTTTTTCCATTTAGTAAGCATTTCTGGAGTCGGTTTCTGGGTGATCATTTTATTACCCTCCAAATCAATAGGCATATATCAAATCCTAATTTGTTACTTAATGTATTCTATCCTTTCAAATTTTCCAAAGCAGACGGATTATTTTCAAGAATCGATCGGACAGTCTGACAGTTATCTAATTTAGGACAGTCACCGCAGGTAGAGACACCTTTATTTAATGCACATTTCCGAATCCCGCACAGACTATCGCAAAATACCGTTTTCGCTCCATTCATACGACAGCCCTCGCAGTTAATATGTTCAGGTAAAATAGGTGCATTATTCAACTCTGACCATAGCTTCGCCGTTTTCTCCCTCAAAGCCTGATCGTCATTGACAGTCGCTATGTATGCGTCGCATTTTTCGCAGTCCAACCCGCAGTATCCGATAATATCTTCCATAGTTTATGTTCCTCTCATCTGTTATTTTTCATCCTCAATTTCACGCTCAAAGATAGAATACTTCCAGTCATCTGTTCCGGAAATCAAACGCCATCCTTGTTTCCCGTATTCATTAAGCTTTTCAATATACCGTTCCAGCTTAATATGAACATTAAAAGATGGCTCGGCGCTTAAATCAACTGTCATATATTCATACTTCTTCATAAATAATCTCCCTTTTACATTGGAATTTAATTCTTTGGGATAAAGTACATTGAATAGCCCTCTATATTGATTGGCAGCGTTGGAATTTCTGAGCCATCATAATATTCTGTTGGGGATACGGTGGCATAACCAGTTGCTCCGTCGATGATAATCTCATAATTCGTTCCCTTTGATGTTTTCTTCTGTACCTGATAAGTCCCGTTATATGTCTTTCCGTTTGTAGTATCAATTATAGTAATTTCGCCATCTTTGGCAATCAAAGTTAAATCCACGATTTTTGCTTCAGGATATAACTCGTCAGCTTCTCCTACAGCAATAACAAGTTTGTCCTGATATTGAGCACCTTCAATATCGTTGCTCATAACCGTTCTCATTTTCCATTCGTAATCTTCAATCGCAATGACATCGGCATTACAGGCAGAAAAAGTAAATACAATGAACGACATCAAAAACACAGATAAAATCTTTTTCATTTCAAACAACCTCTCTTTTCTCTCTTTTCCGTTTGTTATTCTTCCAGATCTTCTAAAAAGAAGATTTCTTCTATTATAATCACAGCTTTTCTATATCTTCCACATAGACGGAAACCAGCCGCATCATGTTCTGATTTTAAATGTTTTGGGTGATAAGCGATATACTAAAATGCTTGCCACAATACTGTAAAGTACACAAAACACGATGGTCATTGCGCCGAATATTAAAATCGGCATACGGAGCCGCATAATGTAAAAACATACAAAGTAAGTTACCCACAGTATGATTTTATAAGTACCGCTTTTGAGTTCCGTTCCTGCGTTATAAGGCTGGAGCAGATAATAAATTGTAAGATAATGAATCGAGAAGAACATGCTCATACAGAGAATGGAAACAATCAGCACAACATAATTGAGCGGATTGTCTGTCCCTCCCGTAGCATAGAGGATCAGCGCCAATCCAATACCGATCACCAATGCCGGAACAGCGTTGATTTTCATAATCTCACGCAGGCGAATCTGAAACAGCCGCAGGATAAAGCTCGGCTGCTTATAAAACGAATAGGTCAGCAGGCTGTGATCGCA
>CALWWP010000028.1 GCA_944385275.1 uncultured Oscillospiraceae bacterium
ACGTCCTTACGACGCACATTGACAAGGGGCATATCCATAACCACATCATTTTTTGCGCGGTCAACTTTGTAGACCACCACAAGTACGTTTCCAATAAGCGCACCTATTACGGCATACGCAACATCAGTGACAGGCTGTGCTGGGAAAACGGCTTGTCGGTGGTCGTGCCGGAGAAAGGCAGCCGGGGGAAAAACTATGCTGCACACCACAAGGAGAAATCCGCAAAGGCAAAACTAAAGATTGCCGTTGATACCCTTATCCCGCAAGTAAACAGCTTCGAGGAATTGCTATCCCGTCTGCAAGGGTTGGGCTATGAGATAAAACGCGGAAAGTATGTGTCCTGCCTTGTGCCGGGGCAGGAACGGTTTACACGCTTAAAAACCATCGGCGCGGACTACACCGAGGAAGCAATCCGGGAACGGATAGAGGGCAAGCGTACCCATGCGGCTGACGCCCCGAAATCAGATCGGGGCGTCAGCCTGCTCACTGACATTGATAACAGTATCAAGGCGGCGCTGAGCCGGGGCTATGAGCAATGGGCGAAATTCTACAATCTGAAACAGGCGGCAAATGCCTTTTTTGACAAGTACATTATCAATATCAATTGATTTCATATAAAATCCTCCTTGTTAATAATTTAAAAAATAAAGAAATTGATTTTTACACGTAAAAAATGCCTGTAATATAAGGATTATTGTATGTTTACGGTGATGATATGGAAATTTTTTGGAGATGCTATAATGATATTATAGGAGAGGGAATTTACAACAACGGAAAAAGAGGTACGATGGACTTGGTAGGAATAAATTTTTATTCTAAAGAACAGATCGATGGCATTATAAAGCGTATAAAAGTAAAAACACCTCCGGACTATGAAATACTGCTGAATTGGTTGGAAATAGGTTTGAATTACAATGGATTTTACATATTAGGGGAGTAATAAATATTTTAAAGGGCAGCCATTATATGGCTGCCCTTTAAAATATTTGGTTCATATAGCAATCAAAGTAATCTCGGTCGGATATATAGGAGAGCTTTTGTATCTCAAATAAAATGTATAGTCATTGGAGATATCGGATATCATTTGCGGTATTTTCCACAGGTCCTCGTTATTATGATAAACAGATATCAAAAGTTTTGGATGATCATTTAGAATATGCTCTTTTGCCCCTAGAATAGCTTTCTGTTCAAAACCTTCTATGTCGGCTTTTATCAAAGTTATGGGTTCTAGTATGTCATTATCCAGTGTAGTGACTTCGATTTCACAAGAATCGCCTGTGCCCAATGTATTGGAGGATGAGTCAAATCCGTTTTCTATCACGGACATTTTTTCCTCACGGTCTGCTATTCCTTTTAAACGACATTCTATATTTGAGTACGGCTCTAGGTTCTTTTTCAATATTTCAAATGTATTTGGAGTTATTTCATAGCAGTATATCTTTTTGTAGCAGTCTTCTCCATAGTTTTTTATATAAGACAGTGCTGTATCTCCAGTAAATGCGCCGAGGTCTACAAAAACCTCGTCTTTAGAACATCTCACAAGATCAAGATCAAAATAGTCGTCAAACAAATACTCCCTTGTTTGAGATGTTGAGACGAAATCATATTGATACCAGTTGTTTAAGATCGCATATAGCGTTTTGCGCGAGCGGTAGTCTGCCAACCGATTATATAACCGTGTAAAGTCGTCTATGTGATTAAAGAGGGCTTCTTCCTTCAAGGCAATTTCCTCGTATATGCCGTTATCTATGTCGAGTTTTCCCCAATAATTAAAATTGTTAAAAAAATTTATGCAACTTTTTTTGGTTTCAAGTGGTATAATGTCAAAACTTTTTCTAATTCTATAGTAAAGTTCTTTTTCATCCAATGCTTTGATCTCATTTACAAGATTTAAAAAATTGCGGTCTATTATATTCATAAGCTCACACTCCCATCTAAATAGTATAAAAAATATAAGAAATTATGAGAGGCAAATTTAAAAAACAATATTGACAGCTATAATTTAATGCCATTTGAAGCATGAACTGTAATGGAGTCTTGAACTGAATCGCAGTTCATTCAAATGAGCTGTGGGGTATTGTAGAATACAATTTGAGGTGAAAAGAAATGCCGGAGTATTCACAAAAATTGGCCTATACATTTAGAAAAGCTCGGTTGGAACTGAGAATGACACAGGAGCAGGTAGCTGAAAAGAGCGGTGTCGATGTCAGGACAGTTATAAATATTGAAAAAGGGCGAGGGAATCCAAAACTGGAAAAGCTTTTCCCGCTTGTAAATGTATTGAAGGTGGATGCAAGGTCAATTTTTGATTTTAACAGTGAACCGGAAAGTGCGACTGTTAGACGATTGCGTTTTTTGGCAGATCAGTGCAATGAAGAAGAGGCTGCGGCACTTCTTCCGGTGATAGAATCCGTTTTATCTGTACTGAGATCTGACAGAACAGAGAATATTGATAAGTGATACAGGCAAAAAACTGCGATCCTAAAATAATGGATCGCAGTTTTTTGCTTATATAGATAAAAGTTATAATTGAATACTATGCATGTTGATGATATAATAAATTTCAAATATGATGATAAGAAATTATAAAAAATTGGCATCATTATAAATACGATTCATATGGCCGAACAGTTTATTTATTGTATTTGTATACTATGTGAAAGGGGAAGTATATGAAAAAGCCGAATATAGTTTTTATCCTATCTGACCAGCATAATGGTGAAATACTTGGAGCAGCAGGAGACAAATGGATAAGGACGCCAAACATAGATGCTTTGGCTGACAGCGGTGTAAACTGTGCAAATGCATACTGTAATTCGCCATTGTGCGTGCCTAGCCGAAGCTCTATGCTGTCTGGGCTTTTGCCTGACAAGACGGGTATTTTTAACAATACTCAGTCTCTGCGCGGAGACAGAGCGACTTTCGTACACTGCTTGGCAGCAAGTGGTTATGAGACTGTATTGTGCGGAAGGATGCACTTTGTAGGTCCTGATCAGAGACATGGATATGAAAAACGGCTTGTAGGAGATATTTGCAGTTCTTTTGGCAACTACAATGTTAGGGCAGAAAGCAGATATGGATTTTTAGACGGCTGTGCAACTCAAAAACGGATAGCAATAGAGAAGTCGGGCAAGGGCATGTGCTCGGTAATGCCATATGATACAGATGTAAAGAATGCGGCTGTTGAATTACTTGAAAAACGAACAGATGAACGCCCTATATTTTTGACCGTGGGTTTGTACGGACCACATAATCCATATGTAGCGAGGGAGGATCTTTTCGATTACTACTACGGGATACTGCCAGATCCAAAACCGCTTACCGAAGAGGATATAGAAAATATGCATCCGGCTGAAAGGGAGTTTTTACATAACAGAGGTATCACATCCCTGACATCTGAAGAGATAAAAAGAACTCAAGCTGCGTACTACGGAATGGTGGAATTTGAAGACAAGCTAGTGGGTGAGATCGTAGAAGCAGTGGAACGAACATTGGGACTTGAAAATACCATTATAATTTATACTTCTGACCATGGGGACTGTATGGGAAAGCATGGGCTTTTTTGGAAGTCAAATTTTCGTGAGGGCGCGGCACACGTTCCTTTGATATTTTCGTGGAAAGGGAGATTTCAACAGGGGAAAAAGCTTACCGGCCTTACAAGTCTCTTAGACATCGCCCCGACACTTTTGGAAGTATCTGGAAGTATATATCTTCCAGAATTTGATGGAGAGAGCATTTTAGAATTTCTTGAGACCGACAGTCAGATAGCAGAAGACAAATATGTTGTGAGTGAGATAATAGACATTAAAAAGGATAATCCAGCGGCTATGGTAAGGCGCGGGCGCTATAAACTGATACGCCACAGTGGATACGAACAGGTTATGATGTTTGATCTTTCAGAGGATCCGGATGAAATGCATGACATAGGGTCAGATCCAAAGTTTGAAAGTATTCGAATGGAGCTTTTGGAACTTTTGGGACGCCATTGGGACGAACAGAAGAGCTTTGAGATTTTGGATTTGAGCCGCCGGCATGTAGATATTTTAGTGGATTGTATGAAACAGCAAAAAGGGATTTTATATGATGAGTGGCCTCAAGAAGGTGAGGAGCGCAATCAGAATTATCTGATTGTAGACGGAAAGATATTGAGCTGAAAAAGAGAAAGAGGAAATGGCAGTTGAGCGATATGCAACTAAAAGTTGGTTGACAAATCATATTAAATAAAAGAAAATAAATAATTAGTACGAGATATAATTTGAAAGGTGGAATTTTTATGTCTATGGTAAGTGCAAAAGCTGCATATGATGCGTATATGTCTGTCCAGCGCAAAGCTTTGGAGGCTGGGGGATTGGCGGCTCACAGAGCCGAAAGCGCTATGCATCCGGGTAAGAAGTATGTACACCCAGTGCAGATGTTTGGAAATCTGTGGTATGTTGGAGATAAAAGCGTTTGCGCACACTTAATAGATACCGGCAATGGACTGTTGCTGTTTGACTCAGTCGATGTAGGACAGGGTGCTATGCTTGTTAATGCGATCTGGGAAGCAGGCTTCAATCCTGCTGATATAAAGTGGATAATTCACTCACACGGACATTTAGACCATATAGGTCAGGCTGTATTTTTTAAAGATATGTTTGGCTGTCAACTCGGAATTGGTGCTCCTGATGCCAAGATGTTTAAAGAACGTCCGGAGCTTGCCTTTATTCAGGACAGTGCAAGCCCCTATGAGACTATATTTGAACCGGATTTCGTTATTGAAGACGGAGATGTCAAAAAATTTGGAAATACTGAAATACGTTTTGTGATGGTACCAGGTCATACTGAGGGCTGTATTGCGGCATTTTTTGATGTGACCGATGGAGAAAAGACATACAGAGCGGGATATTATGGCGGATTTGGATACAACACTCTGCAAAAGGACTATCTGCTTGATATTGGAGACACTGGATTTGAAATGCGCAAAATATATGTAGATTCCATCAATAAAGTGATAGATGAGAAAGTAGATATATTCATGGGCAATCATCCGAACAACAACAATATGCTGGGCAAGATCGAGAAACTTGAAAAAGAACCTGGAGTGAACCCGTTCATAGATCCAACAGAGTGGAAACGCTATCTCACTGAAAGGCGTGACGGAGCCATTGCTCTTATGAACGATCCGGCGCAGAACTAAACATGACTTTTACAATAAAAACCCAATGCAGTTATCCGATGGCTTATAAGGAAGTATTATAGAAATGACGGTGTAACCTCATTAATATAGAGGTTACACCTTTTTTATGTAGATTTTTCTATAAGTTCTTTTATCGAGTCAGTTTTTTACTTCGGTAAACTCCATAAGCACTTGATACGACATTTTCATATTAACTGTTTTTTTATGTAATTTTACTAACTTTTTCTCTCAGATGTAAATGTTTACAGGCATACCTGTCATCAATGGCATAAAAGTTTGTTTTGTTATATATAATAAATCCCCGCAAGCAAAAATCCTGCGGGGAAAAGATATCTTATAAACATATTTATTCAGCTTTTTCAAGTAAAGCCGAAAAATCTTCGCTCATACTACCAATAACATCTATACTGAAATCAATATGTCCCAAGGAAATCAGGCCGTTGGAGTTGTGGAAATCCTTGTAGAATATTGATAAATTACCCCACGGAGCATACAGACAAAAATCTCCCACATCGGGGTCAAATTCGTTCGGTTCTCCCTCTGTTGAAAGTTCATTATCCAAATAAGCAATTTTTTCTATACCGTTAAAGTCCTCAAATGTGACTTCAAGAGGTAGCATATTGTATAGTGAATTTGCTGCCGGGGTATCGTACAGAGTTACTTGAAATTCCTGCCCGTCTATTGTCAGTTTAACCTTTTGTTCTCCTGTTTCAGATGTTTCTGTATTGCCTAAAGATGACTCCGGCTTTTGAGTTTGAGTTGATTGAGTGTTCGAACTTTCATTGCTGTTTTGAATATCTGACTGCTCCTGCTGTGAACTTTGCCCGGAAACAGAGGGTGCTGCAGGATGACTTACGCAAGCAGAAAGTGCAAAACAAATGAATGCACCTAAAATAATTAAAACACCTTTTTTCATTACTTCACCTCCGTTTCTATGTTGAAATTATTTTCCGCTAGACATCGGAAATAGCTATATTCACTGTAATCCCTTAAATCCAGCGCTTTCAATGCTTTCATATCCTCGATTTGAATTTCAAAACTTAGATTTGCGCTATCCTTCATATGGTTTGGATTGAAAGCTTTTGGCAGAGAAACCATATCTAAATTCAAAACATATTTAATACACAGCTGCGGTGCGGAAACGCAGTATTTTCGAGTTTACCATCGATTTGATTTTGCAGTTAGCTAGAAGATTTTCAAGATTATCAATGAGAGAAGATTTGAAACGCTGATTTCTTTCTTAATTTTTTTATTATCTTTGCGCAGTAATGAGCAACAAAGATACAAAGTCCCATAAGTGCAAGATAATCGATGTAAAACAAAAATTTCGACTCGCTGTAATCTAAAAATACAAATTCAGATTTGAGCAGCAAATAGGTCGGAAAATCTCTGCTGATAAGCGCCCGCACACCATATCCGGAGATCATCAATCCAGCGATAAGTGTGATAGTGCTGCGGATTTTTGACTTATTTTTTATTCCTACTGCCTTTCGGGACATTGCCAAAATTACATTCCAGTGCAGCCCTAGATGCAGGCTAATAAAGAGAAACCCCCAATAGGCGCCGAGAATATGAAGCCGCCTTGCCAAAGACATATTACCGCTAAACGGCAGAAAATCAAACACATACCTTGACATCACAATGCTGCTGTATATTTGACCCAGCATAGAAATAAGCACCAAAACATCAATGACTAGCATTAAAATACGCATTGCGCTGTACTTTCCTTTGAATAGGGTTTTGTGCCAATGTACATTCAATATATGGTGAGCGATAAAAAAAGAAACATTCCAGTGCCTACCCATTCGTGAGGTGCTTCTCCCCAAAACTGATACCCCATAACAAAAAGCAGCGCCAGCGTAATTAAAATGTCAACGGATAATCTAATAGCGGCTTTCGTTTTCATCCTTCTGCTGCCCTACCTATGCAGGTGATAGCGTTTAGGCTACGAGGATAACCGATATACGGCAAACATTGTGAAACAACTTTAATCAAAAAGTCCTTGTCATTTCCCATGTTTATATTCCCCTTTGTGTGAGCAATTAGCTGCGATTCACAGCCACCCTGTGCCATTAGGAAGCAAAAAGTAATAAGTTCACGCTCTGCAAGTGTTAGACCATTTCGGGTATAGTAATCGCCAAAACAGTTTGACGCCAGCCAGCGGTTGATATGGTCTGTTTTCCAAGCCTCTTTTATATGGTCTCCAAAGATTTTTGCCTGTGCTTCGATTCCTTTCTCAAGCCGATTATCAAGGGTAGTCGTTGACTGACTATCAAGGGGGAGTTTTACGCCTCTCTCAATCAATATTTCGTTGATAGCTTTAAGAAACGGCAGCATTCTTCCGTAGCCCAAATAATCGGTTGCCTGATAAACAATCTCTTTTGCAGCTATTGGCGTAATACCGTTATCTAATGCTGAGGGCAGTATTTTTTTATATGCTTCTAAACCTCCGCAGCCAATCAGTGCGGCCAAAATCACCAGATAGCGGACAGATGGCTCTAACTGCTGGCTTTCTTCGTTTATAACTTCTCCAAATGCAAAGTATTTAAAGCGTTCTGTAAATTCGGGATCTGTTTTCTGTAAATCCATTCCTACGACTCCTTTCAAATTTTTTGGTTACCGATAGACCACACGTGCTTGCCTTTTGTAGTGGCAGGAGTATTCTGGGCCATGACTCCCACAAGGTTGTGTGGAACATAGGACTCTTCCAAGAAAGCAAACTCATCGGCAGTTAAAGTAAGGTCCACCGCTTTTACCGCCCCCTCAATATGGTGGAGTTTTGTAGCTCCAACAATAGGAGCGGTAACCTTTGCTAAGAGCCAAGCAAGAGAAATTTCCGTCATAGATACGCTGTGTTTGTCAGCAAGCTGCGCTACGCGATCGATAATGACACTGTCCTGTTCGGCGGTAGCGTCATATTTCAGATGCGCATAGCTGTCCTCCTGTAAACGCTTTGAAGTTTCACCGGGGCGTTTAGAGAGCCGCCCGCCTGCCAGTGCACTGTATGGCGTCATTGCTATATTTTCCTCGTGGCAGAGCTTTGCCATTTCTCGTTCTTCCTCACGAAAAATCAGGTTATAGTGTCCCTGCACAGATACAAATTTTGCAAAGCCCTCTTTTTCGGCAAGTGCGTTGGCCTTTGCAAGCTGATAGGCGAAGCAGTTAGAAATACCGATATAACGAGCCTTCCCTGATTTGACAGCGTTGTTCAGCCCATCCATAATATCATAGAGGGGTGTATTGTAATCCCACATATGGTAAATGTATAAATCCACATAATCCATTCCAAGATTTTCAAGGCTCTTATCAAGCATTTTTTCGATGTGCTGCTGTCCTGTGATTCCTGCTTCTGTTTCTTCGTTGGTACGGGGCAGGAATTTTGTCGCGATTACAATGTCGTCACGCTTTGCAAAATCTTTTATTGCTCTGCCCAGATACTGCTCGCTGGTACCGCTTTGGTAGGCAATTGCTGTATCAAAGAAGTTAATGCCAAGCTCCAAGCCTTTTTTGATGATTTCGCGGGAATGTTTTTCATCAACTGTCCAGCTGTGCTGGCCGTTCCCAGCTTCTCCGAACCCCATACATCCCATACAAATACGGGATATATTAAGATCTGAATTTCCTAATTTTGTGTATTCCATAACGGCACTCCTTTTTATTTAGCAGTTCTTTGTCTGTATAACTTACAAAATGCTGTCCAGCCACTTTTCAAGCTCTGCATCTGAAACGTGGTTTAGCATTTTGCCTTTTTCCCAATTTGCACTCGGGCAAAGAGCTTTTAATATTTCTACGGTTTTACCCATTGTACTGCCGCCGCTGGTTGCGAATGGAATAATGGTCTTCCCCGAAAAATCATAGCTTTCCACAAAGGTGTCGATAATTGTGGGCGCAACATACCACCAAATCGGGAAACCAATAAATATAGTGTCGTAATCATTCATGTTGGAGAGCTGTTTTGCAATTTCAGGGCGGGAATTTTGATTGCTCATTTCAAGAGAACTGCGGCTATTTTTGTTTGTCCAGTCAAGGTCAGCATGGGAATAGGGGACGGCGGGCTTAATCTCAAATAGATCGGCGTCTGCCGCTTTTGCCAAACGCTCAGCAACCGATTTGGTAATGCCGCTTGCCGAAAAATATGCAACTAATTTTTTCATTTTATTTTCCCTCCAATTTACCGTATTCTTCATCACTTACAGGCTCGCACCATTGGTTTGAAGTATACTCTCCCGGCACTTCTACAGCGATATGAGAAAACCAGCTATCTTTTTTCGCTCCGTGCCAGTGCTTCACTTCTGCCGGAATTGTGATGACTGTTCCTGCAGTGAGAGAAACAGGTGGCTTATTTTCCTCCTGGTACCAGCCCTCGCCTGCTGTGCAAATGAGGATTTGACCACCGCCAATTTTGGCATGATGAATGTGCCAGTTATTGCGGCAGCCCGGTTCAAAGGTTACATTGGCGAGGAACACCGCTGTTTCATGCGGATTTGTCAGTGGGTTTAAAAAAGATTCTCCTATAAAATACTGTGAAAATGTTTCGTTAGGCTTGCCTGTTCCAAAAACATTAAATTCTTCGAACTGGTTTCTATCTGTAATTTTCATATTTTAAATATCCTCTCTTTCATTAAGTCCTATTGCTGCTGAGACACATCGCCTGAAAGCTCCGAACTACCCTAATAATGAATAGAAAGAGCTTCACCCATTGCAGCGTTGGGCAAAAGTTTAACAATAGCCATCAATTTTTGCCAAAAACGGCCTCTGCCGTGAGAACATAACAGAAGTATGATTTTACATGGTTATATTCTTTAAGGAAAGATGCATTCGGTATGGAAACTAAAGTTGTCAGTTGGAATGTCCAAGTATAACGATATCGTACTCGTATATGATTTGAAAGCTCAAAATGGACCTGTTTGTCATGGCCTCTATGCGCTTCATCTAAAACAGCATTGTAGTCGCCTGAATAAGGATTTACAATTATAATTTTAAACAGATCTGCGCCTGCCTGACACTGGTTTTCTTGGGCAACACACTTTGTATTTGAGAAATATGCAATCAGTATTTTAACACATTTAGAATTACCTTCATGCTGTGTTCCTGCGCCTAAAGCGCTAAATGTATCAGAAGCTGCATTTAACACCAAGCGAATAGCGAGATTAAATCCACATTTATTTTGTTTCAAAGTGACACGACATGCAGAACGCATATTTTTAGCAAAATCATTCCAGCTGCCGCCCCAGAAAATACGCAGAATGCCAGAATTGGGAGCGGCGGGATCGGTTTGTTCGTGGATTGGATATTCACCGTGACAATGCGCTTACATTGCTATGCATATTGCCAAGCACATAAGGTTTTTCAGAAAAACTGTCTATAGGGACAGTAGTTTGTCTGTATTCACATGGTTTTGCTTGCAAATTGTCCTTTGCAAAATAGTTATCCTATTTTGCAAATCCTATGTCATTTAACCATTCGCTAACGGCGTTGTCTGGATTGGAAGCTGAACTGCTGCCGATATGAAGTCCCTCGGTTACGGTGGCGTCAGGTTCTAGATCTTTTACCTCGTTTAACGTGTTAGAAAGCCCGCTGCCACCGCTGGTGCAGAACAGAGCAACAGTCTTGCCGGACAAATCGTAAGTATCGAAA
>CALWWP010000029.1 GCA_944385275.1 uncultured Oscillospiraceae bacterium
GTTGCGTATATACTTGAAAAGTTTTTCGATACCCTGCGCGGGCGGGGAATAACAAAAATTTCTCAGATAAATGCCAGCATGGAAGAACTGCGCGGAAAGGGAAATGTTCGGCGCAGTCCAAAGCATATTATTTTGTTTGCGAAGAATCAGGTGGGCCTTAAAAATCTGTACAAGCTTGTATCGCTTGCCCATTTGGAACATTTTTCGAGGTATCCGATTATACCTAAAAGTGTGCTTAATAAGCACCGGGAGGGGATAATTGTCGGTTCTGCATGCGAAAGCGGTGAGCTTTTCAGCGCCGTTGTAGCTAGGAGAAGCCATCAGGAATTGAAAAGAATAGCATCGTATTACGATTTCTTGGAGATACAACCACTGTGCAATAACGAGTTTATGCTTGCTGCGGGCAAGGCGAGAAATGAAGAAGAACTAAAGGATTTTAACAGAAAGATAGTGCAGTTAGGCGAAGAACTTCAAAAACCTGTTGTTGCAACTGGAGATGTGCATTTTTTGAATCCAGAGGATGAAATATTCAGGCACATACTGCTGTCAAATAAATTTTCTGATGCGGACAAGCCTCTTCCGATATACTTTAAGACTACAGATGAGATGCTGAAAGAGTTTTCGTATCTCGGCGAAGAAAAGGCATATGAAGTTGTAGTGAAAAATACGAATTTGATAGCTGATTGGTGTGATAATGTCGAACCCTTGCCCAAAGGACTATTTACGCCGACTATCGAAGGTTCAGTGGAGCAGCTAAAGTCGCTTGTATACGGCAAAATGGAAGAACTTTATGGCGACAATCCGCCGGATATCGTTAAAACGAGAGTAGAAACAGAACTGAACGACATAATAAACTGCCATTATGACGTCATTTACATGAGCGCTCAAAAACTGGTTGCAAAGTCTTTGCAGGCGGGCTACCTCGTGGGGTCTAGAGGATCTGTAGGCTCTTCTATAGTGGCATTTTTATCTGGCATTACTGAAGTCAATTCACTTCCGCCGCACTACCGGTGTCCCAAATGCAAACACACTGAATTTGAAGTTGGAGATGAATACGGCTGTGGATGTGATATGCCGGACAAAATATGCCCGGTTTGCGGAGAGAAGTACGCAAAAGACGGATTTGATATACCGTTTGAAACGTTTTTGGGCTTTGGAGGAGATAAAGTTCCGGATATTGATCTGAACTTTTCCGGAGAATATCAGGCAAACGCTCATAAGGACACTATAGAGCTGTTTGGAAAAGACCATGTTTTTCGCGCAGGTACCATAGGTACTATTGCGGAAAAGACGGCTTACGGCTATGTGAAGAAATACCTTGAAGAGCGTGGACTTACTGTTTCAAAAGCAGAGGAAACACGTCTTGCACACGGAATAGTAGGAGTAAAAAGGACTACAGGACAGCATCCGGGCGGCCTGGTAGTTATACCTCAGACAAAAGAGGTTACAGATTTTTGCCCGGTACAGCACCCCGCAGATGACGCCGACAGCGATATCATAACTACTCATTTTGAATATCACAGCATGGAGAGCAATTTGCTGAAACTGGATCTGCTGGGCCACGATGATCCCTCCATGATACGCATGCTTCAGGATCTTTCGGGAGTAGATCCCAAATCTATACCGCTCGATGATCCGGATACGATGAGTATTTTCCGCTCGCCAAAGGCATTGGGACTGCCGGACGACGATCCGATAATCGGTAAGACGGGATCGATCGCAGTACCGGAGTTCGGTACGAAGTTTACTCGGGAGATGCTTGTGGACACTCAGCCGCGAGGGTTTGCGACGCTGGTGCGCCTGTCAGGATTTTCCCACGGAACAGACGTGTGGCTTGGCAATGCAAAGGATCTGATATTGTCTGGGACAGCGACCGTCGATCAGGCGATAGGCTGCCGCGACGATATAATGCTGTATCTGATCTCAAACGGTATGGATGAGAGACTGGCGTTTAAGATTATGGAGAGTGTTCGAAAAGGAAGAGGCCTGCAGGAAGAGTGGGAAAAAGAAATGCGTAAGATCAATGTACCGGAATGGTATATAGATTCCTGCAAAAAGATAAAGTATCTGTTTCCCAAGGCCCACGCTGTTGCGTACGTCACGATGGCGGTTCGTATAGCGTGGTATAAGGTACACTGCCCTCTTGCTTTTTACAGCGCGTATTTTACCATTAGAGCGGTTGCATTCGATGCCGAGATAATGATAAACGGCATCGACCGTGTGCGTCAAAAGATGAAAGAGATAGAGAGCAACACGGCGGCAACAGCAGTGGAGAAAGATATGATGACCACCTTGGAAGTCTGCTATGAGTTCTATATGAGAGGTTTTAGTTTTGCTGAGATCGATATATATAGATCTGACAGCGTAAAATTTCTAATAGACGGCGATAAGCTGATACCTCCGTTTACGGCATTGGCCGGGCTCGGGGAATCTGCGGCGCAGGATATAGTACAGCATAGGCGGGATAAAGACTTTGTGTCAATTGAGGAATTTGCTGCAAGTTGCCCGAAAGTTTCAAAGACTCATATTGAGCTCTTGAATCAGATGGGAGCTTTTGGGGATCTTCCAGAAACAAGTCAAATATCGCTGTTTTAAGCTTGGGGGATATTATGGAAAAAGCAGTTTTTACCGTAAAAACAGGGCTTTCACGTGAAGATTATAGAAAATTTTTATATATTGACACGTTTAAGAAAAGCGTACTGATCTGGCCTATGATTGTGTTGTGCAGCGCAATGGGGTCTGTATTGGTAGCGGCTCTGATAGACAACTGGAACATATTGGTCATTGTTTTGATCGCGTTTTTCATGCTCGCGCTTTCAGCGGTGTTTTTGTGCATGCGGATAGAAAGAAGATGCCGAAGGACGGTTGAAGAGGGAAAAGGCTTTATACGCGGGACGTCAAAAACTCTCAGGTTTTTTGACGACCATGTCGAGAGGGTCAATTCGGGAGATAAGGCGAAGAGTGAGGCATCTTATTCGTCTTTTTTCCGCGTTCTTGAGAGCAATAGCTTTTTCCTTCTGTATGTCAATGCAAATGTGGCGGTAGTAGTCAGGAAAAAGGATATTTCTGGTGTTGATAGATTCAGGGATTTTATAAAGGAAAAATTTGACGGAAAATATAAGACGGTATGAGCGGAGAAATGAAAAAGGGAATAATTTTTGATTTAGACGGAACTCTCTGGGATTCTTCGGAGCAGCTTGTGGCTCCATGGAATGCGGTCGCAAGGCGTTACGGAGAAAAGCGCGTTTTGACCGGGGAAGACATCCGTGCGGTAATGGGTAAAACTGCAGATGAAATAGGTCAGCTGCTTATGCCGTCGGTCCCATCTGAAATGCGCGGCCAGATAGTGCGCGAGTGCTGCAGCGAAGAGCTGTCATATTTAAAAAGAACGGGCGGCATACTCTTCCCATGCCTCAGAGAGACTCTTAACAGCTTGCGTGAAATGGGATATCTACTTGCTGTGGTAAGCAACTGCGAAAGTGGTTATATAGAAGTTTTTATGGATTATCACGGACTGGCGAAATTTTTTGACGATTACGAATGTATAGGGAATACCAGACTTCCCAAAGCCGATAATATTCGGCTCATAGTAGAACGGAATAGAATTGATAAAGCGGTATATGTGGGAGATAC
>CALWWP010000030.1 GCA_944385275.1 uncultured Oscillospiraceae bacterium
GTTAATCTTGCAAACGGCACGTTTAGACGCTTCTCTCAGCATATCCTCCGGCACTCCTATGGCATCAGGCATATTACCGCCGTATGTGTTTATCATCTGTACAAATTCCGGTATTACCGATGACGCTCCATGCAGCACTATCGGAAATCCCGGAAGCCTTTTTGCGACCTCGTCAAGTATATCAAAACGAAGCTGCGGCTTCTGTCCCGGCTTAAATTTGTACGCGCCGTGACTGGTTCCTATAGCTATAGCCAACGAGTCCACTCCGGTACGATTGACAAACTCTTCAACCTGATCTGGATCGGTATATGATGAATCTTCAGCAGAAACATTGACATCATCTTCAATTCCGGCAAGTCTTCCCAGCTCGCCTTCTACAACTACGTTTCTCTCATGGGCATATTCAACTACACGTCTTGTCAACGCGACATTTTCTTCAAATGAATATTTGGAGCCGTCTATCATAACAGAAGTAAATCCGCCGTCAACACAAGATTTGCAAATATCAAAATCTTCCCCATGATCCAAGTGTATGCAGATCGGCAACCCAGTATCAGCTTCCGCAGCCTCTATTAGCTTCATAAGATAAACATGTCTTGCATATTTACGGGCACCAGCTGACACCTGCAATATAAGAGGCGAGCGGGTCTCAGCTGCGGCGTCTGCTATCCCTTGAACTATCTCCATATTATTTACATTAAAAGCGCCAATAGCATATCCGCCTTCATAGGCTTTTTTAAACATTTCTGTTGATGTGACAATAGGCATAAACAGCAACTCCCCTGTTATTTATTTCCGTGTTATTATACCACATAATGTTTTCAATTAAAAGTCAAAATACCTATAAATATTGATTTTGCAAAACAGCCATGTTATTATATTGGGTATAGTTCATTCAATAGGAGTGTATAGCAACTATGTTAGATTTACACGGAGCGTGTATCATTGGTCAGTCAGGCGGGCCAACAGCCGTTATAAATGCAAGTATATACGGCGCCATATGCGCAGCGCTTGAGTCCGAGAATATAACGAAAGTTCTCGGAGCTTCTCACGGTATAGTAGGAGTCCTGAAGGACGATCTCTACTACCTGAACATTGAAGAGGAAGAAGAACTTCGTCTTCTGCTCAATACTCCATCGTCAGAGCTGGGTTCTTGCCGTTATAAAATGGCTGATCCCGATACTGATGATACCGATTACAAACGTATTCTTGAAGTATTTCAAAAGTACGACGTCCGGTTCTTTTTCTACAACGGCGGCAACGATTCAATGGATACATGCGAAAAAATTAGCCGATACATGTCAAAAGTAGGTTACGACTGCAATGTAATAGGGATTCCCAAAACCATTGACAACGACCTTGCTATTACTGATCACTGCCCCGGATACGGCAGTGCGGCCAAGTATATCGCTACCACCTGTATGGAAGTATTTAAGGATACTCAGGTTTATGATACCGGTTCTATCACTGTTATCGAAATAATGGGCCGCCATGCAGGCTGGCTTACAGCTGCTTCGGCGCTTGCCGGTTATTACGGAGCCGGGCCAGATCTGATCTACCTGCCTGAAGTTGATTTTGATATGGATAAGTTTATATCGGACGTCTCTGAGCTATACAAAGCAAACAACAATGTCTTAGTCGCCGTCAGCGAGGGCATACACGATAAAAATGGTGTGTTCATATCAGAATACGGAGCCAATAAATCTTCAAAAGATGCATTCGGACACACCCAGCTAGGCGGTCTGGCAGCAATATTGGCTTCTGCTATAAAGGAAAAAACCGGCGCGAAGGTGCGCGGCATCGAATTGAGCCTTCTTCAGCGCTGTGCTTCTCATCTTGCCTCAAAGACAGATCTTGACGAAGCAGTTTTAGCGGGACGCATGGCTGTAGAGGCTGCGGCAGCGGGCATTACCGGACAGATGGTTGCTTTTGAGCGCAGCAATATTGACGGAAAGTATCACTGCAATGCCAAGCTTATCCCTCTCAAATCTGTCGCAAATCTTGAGAAAAAAGTTCCGCTTGAGTGGATCAACGAATCTAAAAACGGTGTGACCAGTGATTTTATAGACTATGCCCTTCCGCTTATACAAGGAGAACCAAAACGCGTACTTGAAAATTCTCTTCCTCGTTTTGCAAGACTCAAGAAGCGCCCGGTACCTCCTCTGCCTAAAGAAATAAAGTAATGTTAAAATAGGAGACATTCTCATTTTACGAGTCTGTCTCCTGTTTTGTCATCTATTAAAACTTTGTTTTAAACCGTTTGTTTAAAAAACACCTTGTTTGGTTTATTTACAAAGATCCAAAAATATCGTATGATATATTTATTACATTACATAGAAAGGATGAATACAGCAATGGCAGATTTCCGATATATAAAACGAGGCGCTGAACCAAATGGTTACTATCACCTTCCCGGTCCAGAAAACAATCGTCTTTTGGTAGAATCCCCTTGGAAAGTAGCCACCGAGCCTTTCCGCTGCGCCCCTCATGTATGGTATGTAGCAGGCATTATCGATGTTAGTTCTTGGCTAATAGATACTGGTGATGGCCTGATCTTAATAGACTGCCCGTCTTTTAATTCACTTTACCTTCAGCTAGAGTCTATCCGCAAAGCCGGATTTGATCCCCATGACATTAAACACATATGGCTTACTCATCCTCATACTGACCATTACGGCGGTATGCGTCCCATGGCCGAGTACACCGGCGCAAAAGTCTGGATGAGTCACGAAGGCGAAGAATTTTTCAAACGCCGCGATAAAAGCAAGGCAATGCCAGGATTTGATCCCGGATTCGATCTTGAAGCCGATTGCTATTATGAAGATAACAATCCCTTTACCATGGGCAATATGACTTTCAACTTTAGAATTTGCCCAGGCCATTGTGCCGGATCGTGTGTATACGCTTTCCAAGATACTGATGAAGAAACTGGAAAAACATACAATGTCGCTATGCATGGCGGCATCGGTGAATGTAGTAGCGAAAGAGTTCTTGCAGCCGGAAATCCGCTGTGGCATTACTATCGCTTCCTTGCTGATTGCCTTGAAATCCGCGAGTGGGATATCGACATAACCCTCGCAAGTCACGAAAATCAGATCAATATGTTCTCTGGAGTAAACTTTGACGATCCGCGTGATTACAGTCAGTTCGTAAACAAAGACGTTTGGAAAATGCTCACTACTTCAAAATTTGAAGATTCTAAAAAAATGGGTTGAGGTGAATAGAATGGCAGATTTTAGAAATATTCCCAAAGGCACAGAGCCTGATTGGTACTGGCATGTAAACGGCATTGTCCAATTCCTCAAAGAAGATCCATGGAAAGTATATGTACCGCCCTATAGGCTTGGTCCGCACATTTGGAACGTATCTGGAAATCCTGACAATGGCGCATATCTTATTGATACCGGCGATGGCCTAATAATGGTAGACGCTCCATATTACTATGGTCTTGAGCTTCAGCTCAAAGCTATAGAGGAAGCCGGATATGATTTGAAGGATATAAAATACATCTGGATCACACACCCACACGGTGATCATTTTGGAGCAGCTGTTCCGCTCGCTGAGCGTACCGGCGCTAAAATCTGGATGAGCCGCGAAGGCGAAGCTTGGTGGGGCCGCAGAAAAGCTGCCGGCGTTATGCGCCCCAGCGACGGTGGTTACGATGATTTTCCCATTGATTTTTATTACGACGACTACAATCCCTTCACCATGGGCAATATGACATTCCGCTTTGAATTCCACCCGGGTCACTGTGAGGGCTCCATGGTAATGTTCTTTGAAGATACCGATCCTGATACCGGAAAGACTTATAAAGTCGGCATGCATGGCGGCATAGGCACATGTAATTCAAAATGGGTCGAAAGGGAAGGAAGTCCGCTTTGGCATTATTATAGATACATTGCAGATAATCTCCAGATGGCGGAAATGGATGATATTGACATCACTTTGCCTAATCACGAAAATCAGACCAATATGCATACAGGCATCAATCTAAACGATCGCAGAGACTACAGTGCTTTCGTAAACCGTGATGTATGGAAAAACTTAATGATCCAAAAATCCGAACTTGCTATTAAAGAAGGCTGATAAACGCGAAACCGGAAGGTTTGTTTGGTTGTCCTTCCGGTTTCTCCTCCTTTAGAAATAAAAAACGATGTATTCTTTTAAAAGAATACATCGTTTTTTATCCAGAAGTACGTTTTTCAACTTTCTCCTCGCTAATAACATAAATAGCACCATTGCCCTTGCTCAACTCCAAGCCTGCGCAAAACAATTAACTTCGTTACAATACGTTCTCCTTAATTATTTCATTAAAAAAAGCAGACATTCGGTCAAATGTCTGCTTTTTGTTTTTTCTACATATTTTCGTCTTCAACTTCTGAAACGACGGGTTCTGCATGCTGAGTATTGACAGCTGCATGGAAACGAACTCTTGACTGATGTATTTCATCTAACGCTTCAGATATAGCGTCCTCTGTACGCTTTAGCGTATCATCCGCATATCCGTTTGCAACACGGCGGAGCTCCATTGCCTTAGCCTCTGCGCGGCTTATGATGTCGGTACTTCTCGCTTTTGCAGCTTGAACGATGGACTGCTCATCTATCAAACGCCTTGCATGATCTTCAGCCATTTTTTTAATAGATTCTGCCTCTTTTCTCGCATTTGCAATATAATCCGATCTAGCGGAAACAAGACGCTTTGCCTCAGCAATCTCTGTAGGAAGCTGAGCCTTGATCTCATCCAAAAGATCTAGAACCTTGTCCCTTTCTACCACGCACTTTTCTGCCCCCAAAGGCAGGCCCCATGCATCCGAAACCATATTGTAGAGCATATCTATCAGTTCCACAACTCCATTTGCCATCAGTTTTTACCTCCTATGTAGTATCCTCTCAACTACCTCGTCAATAATTTCTCTCGGCATAAATTCTCGAAGATCATCAATATGGACTCCAAACTGTACCATTTCCCTCACTGCCGATGAGCTTAAATAAGTATATTTTTCACTTGCCGCAAGAAAGAGCGTATCCAAATTTGGATTTATCTTACGGTTGATCAACGCCATCTGACATTCTTTTTCAAAATCCGACAGAGCACGCAGCCCCCTGACAACAATAGTTGCATTTCTATCCCTTGCATACTCAGCAAGCATTTTCTCTGAAAAATCAACTTCTACATTCTCGAAACGCTCGGTAACTTTTCTTACCTGTTCCAAACGCTCTTGACTTGAAAACACCGGCGTCTTGCTTTTATTTACCATAACGCATACGATTAGCTTGTCAAACGCCCTTGAAGCTCTTTTAATTATATTAAGATGTCCAAGAGTTATGGGATCAAATGTCCCCGGATAAATCGCAATATTCATAAGTACGACCTTTACTCTGATATTTTTGAGAAAAGGGCAAGCTGCACTATACCATATCTATATGTTTTTACCTTTCGATATGGTCCGTACACGTCCGACAAAGACTTCTCCACCCTACTTTCACACAGTATTATACCACCTTCATTCAATTTGTCAAACTCAACAATCTTATTTAAAGATTTTTCTATCAAATTTGAGTCATAAGGCGGATCTAAAAATATTAAATCAAAGGTTTCCATCCCCTCTAAATATCTGAGAGCTTCTCTGCGGACAACTTCGCCCCCGATGACCTTAGCCTTTTTTATATTCTTCTTTATCAGCTCAACAGCATCTGCGCTTTCATCTATAAATACAACTCTTTTTGCTCCTCTGCTCAAACACTCTATGCCCAACTGTCCGGTTCCTGCAAACAGGTCAAGTACTGTCCTGCCCTCTATGTCATATTGAAGGATATTAAAAATAGATTCTTTTACCCTATCGGTCGTAGGACGAATGTCCCTGCCGTTAGGTTCAAACAATCTTACTCCCCTTGCGCTTCCAGTAATTACTCTCATCTTATTTCACGCCTTTTTTATGATAGTATTCATAGATATTTTCCGCTACATTCTGCGGAACTATTTCATGTAGCTGTTCTACGGTAGCCTGTTCTATTGACTGTATATTTCGAAATGCTTTAAGTAAATCTCGTCTCCGCTTTTCCCCCACTCCCGGAATATCCTCAAGTGAAGAATGATAGCTGGTCTTTGATCTGCGAGTCCGATGGTATTCAATGGCAGTCTTATGAGTTTCTTCCTGAATATTTCCTATTAAAACAAAGACGGCCTGATTTGTCGCTATTCCTATTTCTTTTCCATCCGGAGCCACTAACGCACGAGTTCTGTGTCTTTCATTCTTGACCATGCCATATACCGGTATCACAACTTTCTTTTCATGCAGGACTTTCAGTGCCGCTGATGCATGTTCCGCTCCGCCGTCAACAAGTATTAAATCAGGCAAAGGCATAAATTTCTCATCATTTATAAGATATCTTTCTATTCTGCGGGCTATTATTTCCCGCATACTCTCATAGTCATTCGGTCCCTGCACTGTTTTTAATTTAAATTTTCTATATGCATTTTTAAGAGGCCGGCCGTTTACAAACACCGTCATTGCCGCCACTATATCGCTTGAGCCAGTATTAGAAATATCGTAAGCCTCTATTCGCCTTATTGGCTCGGAAAGCCCAAGAGCCTTTTGAAGCCATTCCAAACTGCTTTGAACCTTTTCTTCCCGAGTTGTAATACGTTCTACTTCTTCTCGGGCATTCATCTCAGCTGTGTCAATCAGTCTTTTCTTCTCGCCTTTCTGCGGTACGAAAGTTTTGACGCGAAACCCCGCAGCCTCAGACAATATATCCTCCAGCAGATCTTTGTCAGCTGTGTTCTCCGGCAGATATATCTCTTTAGGATAAGCTCCCTGCAGAGTATAGTACTGCCGCACTAAATCAAATACGGCCTCTCCGTCTTCTTCCAATGGATTTTCAATCAGTTCCATATCTTTTGAAGCAAGCTTTCCCTGCTCATATTTTAATACTACAAAACAGCTTTTAGCCGGTCCTCTGAAAAAACCAATGATATCCGTATCTGCGGACATTTTAAACAGTACTCTCTGCTTGTGACCAAGCGACTGGATCGCACGCATTCTGTCTCTTTTTTCCGCCGCCTGTTCAAATTTGTATTCTTCTGCAAACCTTTCCATTTCTTCCCTTAAAATGCCGCATAGCTCGTCCGTCTTTCCGCGCATCACCATTGCCGCCTCATCTATGGCAGACCTATATGCGCTTCCGTCCGGCTTCCCTGTGCAGTATCCGTCGCATAGACCCATATGATAATTAAGGCACGGCCTTTCTTTGCCAATATCGCGTGGGAATTTCTTGCTGCATGTTGGAAGTTTAAGGGCTTTGTAAATAGAATCTATTGCCTCTTTTGTAATATTCCTTCCTCCAAATGGCGCAAAGTATTCCGCGTTGTCGTTCTGAGGTTTTGACACGATAGAAAACTTGGGATACAGTTCACTGCGGTCAAGGCGCACAAACGGATATCCCTTGTCATCTTTTAGCAGTATATTGTATCTCGGCTTATGACGCTTAATAAGTGCGCTCTCAAGCACAAGCGCTTCAAACTCAGAATTGGCTATGATTATATCAAAGTCATTTATCTTAGAAACCATTACAGAGGTCTTCGTGTTTTTATCGCCCTCGTTAAAATAACTGCTGACGCGGTTGTGCAGCTTTTTTGCTTTTCCGACATATATGACCTCGCCGTTTTTATTCATCATAATATACACGCCAGGTTTATATGGCAAGCTGTGGGCTTTCTTTTTTAACTCTTCAAAATCCATCTTGCTCTCCTCATAACTCAGGCTGCCACTCCTCGCTGAACGGCGGGATATACTCTTCCTGTGCAGAATCCAAGTCTTGTACAAATCCATCCTCTATGTCCAAAGAAAACAAAAGTGTTTCTACTCTATCATACTCTTCCTGTGAAAGCTTTCTGTTGATCTCAGGATACTTGTAAGCTGCTCCGTATGGGATATACTGTCCCATAAGGCTGAACAATATCTCTCCCGGCCGGAACTTACTTGCTATCCACTTTATCACTCCAGCCGAATTCTCAAAGCTGTTTGGCAATATGAGATGCCTTACCAATACCCCTCTCTGCAGTATACCCTCTTCATCCAGCTCGTATTTCCCAGTCTGACGGTACATTTCCAAAATGGCTGCCTTGGCTGTCTCAAAATAATTGCCTACATGCGAATATCGTTCTCCCAATTCATCGTTTGAGTACTTCAGATCCGGCATATACACATCAACCAAACCTTCAAGGCTCATAAGCGTCTCTACTGACTCATATCCTCCGCAGTTATATACTACAGGTATGGGTGGACGCTCTCGCAAAGCCTCCGCAATAACTCCCGTAAAGTGTGTTGGATTTACCAAGTTGATATTGTGTACACCCTGCTCATAAAGGGAAAAAAATAATTTTCTAAGCTCGTCTATCGAAATTTCTTTTCCCTTGTCCAAAGTGCTTATTTCATAATTTTGACAGTACACGCACCCCATCGAACATCCGCTGAAAAATATAGTACCGGATCCATTTATGCCGCTTATACACGGTTCCTCCCAAAAATGCGCCGCAGCTCTTGCAACTACTGGATAATACCCCATTCTGCAAGCTCCGCGTTCGCCCTTTATTCTGTTTACTCCGCATCTGCGCGGACAAAGTTTGCAGCTTTCATTCTCCAACATCAAACGCCTCTAAATGTGATTTCTTTCGCGCCGGCCGGCTTTCTCCATGGCGGACAAAAAGCATTGTAACAAAGCTCATCCCCACAAATACGACAGCATATGGAAACAGATATTTATATCCCATATACTCCAATACTGCTCCTGACAGAATCGGGGTAAGGACCTGGGCCAGCATTGAAAACGTATAATAATATCCGGTGTATTTACCTACATCTGTACCTTTGCTCATTTCCACTACCATGGGATAACTGTTTACATTTATTCCTGCCCAGCCAATACCCGCAAAAATAAAAAATACAAATATCATCCCGGAAAAGCTCTTATAAAATGACGCTCCCAAAAAAGCGGCGCTCAAAAAAACTATGCCTATCAGTATAGTCTTTTTCCTTCCGATCTTTTCAGCAGCTATTCCAGCCGGAATATACGCAGCTATTGCCGCCGCCTGTGCAATGATAAGCGTGTATGCGTACATTCCTCCTTCCAGCTTCCAATAAACATTTGCATATTTTGAGAAAGCCGTTGTCACAGCGTTATATCCCATGAACCACAAAAATACCGAGCTCAAAATAAGAAGCAGTGATACCTTCCTTTTTCCAGAAAGTTTTCCCGTTCTTTCAGTGTCTTTCTCCTCGTATTCTCCTAACTTTAAGCTGTCTATGCGCATTTTCTCAGTGAGCTTTACCTCATTTGTAGTCTTGACAAGCACAAAAATACAAGCTACCATAAATCCAGCGGTAAAGAGGAAAACCGGCATATAGTTTGGTTTTTCTCCCTTTGGCACTAAAATTGCTATTGCCAGCAGCAAAATGATACCCCCAGCAGCACCCATTAAATTTATAATAGCATTTCCTGCGCTTCTAAACGGTTTCGGCGTTACATCAGGCATAAGAGCAACGGCCGGGCTGCGGTATGTACCCATAGTGACAAGCACCAATCCCAGCCCTACAGCAAACAGTGTGAAACTGTTCATGTTATCCGCTATAGGTAAAATAAGCATGAACACAGTGGCAAACACTGTTCCCATGACAATATACGGCATCCTTTTGCCAAATCTGCTCTTTGTTTTATCTGACAGCATCCCAAAAAGAGGCAGCATTATCAATGCAAGCACATTGTCCAATGCCATAATTACTCCGGCTATCGTATCGTTGAGGTCGAATGTCTGCTTCAATATCAAAGGTACTATACCATCATATAGCTGCCAGAATGCACAGATCGACATAAATGCCATGCCTATAAATATCGTCTGTTTTTTATTCAATCTCATAATCTCATCCTCTTGTTTTTCTATTTGGAGGCACTATGTACTATATCCTGCTTTTTTGTATACTTACCATTTTATTTTTGTTTCTAATAGCGCCAGGCAAGATCCCACAGTGCGCATCGGCAGCCTTTCTAGGCAAAAACTTTGCCCATAGAGGTCTGCACACACAAGACCAAAAAATACCCGAAAACTCAATAAAAGCTTTTAAACGTGCAGTTGATAACGGCTACGGTATAGAATTAGATGTCCAACTATCCAAAGACGCTAAGGTAGTAGTATTTCACGATAGCAGTCTCAATCGGGCATGCGGTGTAAACGGCAATGTCAGCGACTATTATTTTGACGAATTGAAACAGCTACCCCTCTTTGGTACGGACGAACACATACCTCTGTTTGAAGAAGCCTTAGCATGTATTACTCAGGAAACTCCCATAATTGTAGAATTGAAAACAGGGCAGAACAATAGACTTCTCTGCGAAAAGGTGCTAGATATTTTAAATTCATATACTGGCACTTACAGTATCGAAAGTTTTAATCCAATTATTGTTGGATGGTTCCGCAAAAATGCACCGCATATCTTCCGCGGTCAATTATCGGCCAGTGCCAAAGTACTGTCAGGCGGTAAATTCTCTATACTCTGCTTTATGCTCAGCCGTCTGATTTTTAATTCGTATGCACGGCCGCATTTCATTGCATTTGGCATTACAGGACGAGAAAATATTGCTTTGAAAATATGCCGGGCTTTAGGTGTTAAAAGCTTTGCGTGGACAGCACATGATCCCAGTTTTGAAAAGCACAGCGACAGTGTTATATTTGAGTATTACTCTCCAAGTCCCGCTTTTAATTCTTCCAGCAGTTCCTTGACCGATGGGAATACATAATCCGGTTTCCACTTAGACGAAGCTATATCTTCCTCGTTCGTTTCTCCAGAAAGTACGCAGATAGATGTAGCTTCAGCAGATATACCTGCGGCAATATCTGTATACAACCTATCCCCCACCATTGCTATACTTTCATTAGGGACATTCCACTTAATTGACATTTGATCTATCATTGTCCGCTTTGGTTTCCCTATAAATTCCGGTATCCTGCCTGTAGCCGCTGTGATCATGGCACACATACTGCCGCAGTCCGGAATACTTCTATACTTGTCTATCGGGCACACGGTGTCTGGATGAGTTGCAATAAATTTGGCTCCTGATTGCAAAAAAGAACAAGCTTTTTCAATCTTTGAATAACTGAGTTCCATATCAAAACCTACGACCACTATTTCAGGGTCTTGTTCAGTTAATATTATATTGTAGTCTTCAAATTCTCGCTTTAAAGCCTCGGTACCCATTAAGTACACCCGCTGCCCTTTATAATTTTTATTTAAAAACTCAGCTGTTGCCATACCGGAGGTATAAACGTTTCGACTAGTGCACGGAAAGCCAAAGTCTCTCATTCTTTTAATATATTCCTGCGCTCCTTTTGAGGAGTTGTTTGTAAGAAAGACATAGCCTATTCCACCGCTATCTAAAAAAGAAATAAAATCCTTAGCTCCTTCTATCAATTTATCGCCCCAATAAAGAGTCCCGTCCATGTCCAGCAAAAACAGCTGCAAGTCACATATTTTTTTCATGTTTTTCTCCCCAATCTACATGACCGATTATATCAAATAAAGCATATAAATACAATAAAAAGAAAAACGGACAGATGCTGATCTGTCCGTTTTCGTTTTTATATACTTCGATAATTAGCCAAGCAGGAGTGACTTTGCCAAAGTTGCAGCAGAGGCTGCATCCTCAGAGTATCCGTCTGCACCGATCTCATCTGCAAAAGCCTGGGTAACAGGTGCGCCGCCTACCATGATCTTAACAGTGTCTCTCAGTCCGGCTTCTTTAATAGCGTCTATAGTAGACTTAAGAGCAGGCATAGTAGTCGTCAGCAATGCAGACAGAGCAAGCACTTTGACGTCAGGATTCTCTTTCAGAGCTTCAACAAACTTGGATTCTGGAACATCAACGCCGAGATCGATAACTTCAAATCCTGCACCTTCGATCATCATAGCTACGAGGTTCTTGCCGATATCATGTAAGTCTCCAACAACGGTACCGATGATAAGCTTGCCGATAGGCTCTGTTCCTGCGCTCTTAAGATAAGGAGTCAAAACTTCAACACCCTTCTTCATAGCACGTGCAGCGATGAGCATTTCCGGAACAAAGATCTCATTGTTCTTAAACTTCTCACCAACAACGCCCATAGCATCGATCATGCCCTGATTGAGGATAACATCCGGAGCAATACCCTCGTTGAGTGCTTCCTCGATAAGGCCTGGGACAACTTTCATTTTGCCGCTTTCGATTGCAGCCGCAAGTTCCTGAATTTTTGACATACTTTTTTCCTCCTATTTTTTTATTTGACATATAGTTGACAAAATATAAGAACTTATTTCTTTATTTTTCCGATTTTTCCTTCTCTGTATGCTGTAATGTATTCCATGCAGTAGTCGTCCAAGCCGAGAAGAGCTTCCGTAGCATAGATCATTCCGAGCAAGTCGCGGTTTGTAGGATCGAGAATAGCGCTGTTCAGTCCAGCAGTCATTGCAACAACTGCAAATGCCTGATTGATTACAGCACGCGCCGGCAAGTTAAAGGAAACATTACTTACAGCACCTGTGATGTGTATGGTCGGATAACGTCTCTTGATCTCTCTCATAACATCGAGAATCATGTTGACGCCATCTTCTGATGTGCAGAGCATCTCGACCAAAGGATCGATGTGCAGTCTGCTGGGATCAATATTGTACTCTTTGGCCTTTGCCATCAAATCGTCAAAAACCTGTAATCTCTTTTCAGCCGACTGAGGGATTCCAGTGTCGTCGCAGAGCAGTGCAACGCATTCCCACTTGGTATCCGCTATAACCGGGAAAATAGTATCGACTTTATCGCCTTCCATGGAAACAGAATTGATAAGTCCGGGCTTATTGCAGAACTTTATCGCATCAACAATTGAATGAGGGCTCGGGCTGTCTACTGAAATAGGCAGATCGGTCGTCTCCTGTACAAGATCGATCATCCACTTCAAAGTCTCGACTTCGATATCTTCCTTGACCGAAGCGCACACATCGATAAAGGTAGCTCCCGCATCGGTCTGTCTCTTAGCAAGCTTGCGGATCCAATCTGCGTCTCTTCTTGCGATCGCATCGCCAACAGATGGAATAGAACCGTTGATTTTTTCTCCAATAATAATCATTTTTCTCTATCCTTCCAAATTATTGTGACTTATAAATACAGTTTACACATACCACAAGTATGTTTGTCCCCTTTATAATAGCAAAAAAGCTTTCAAATAGCAATAGCTTTCTTAATTAATCTTGCAAATTTTACTTATAGATTACAGCTTTTGAGCCGCTTCTACTACATGCTTTGCAAGAATACTGTTTGTCACAGTGCCCACTCCTCCCGGAACAGGAGTAATGGCGTCCACAATAGCGGACACTTCGTCGTATTTGACATCGCCAGTCAGTTTGCCTTCCTCGGTAACATTGATACCGACGTCAATAACGATCTGTCCAGACGACACATGCTTTGCGCCGATCATCCCGGCTTTTCCAGCCGCGACTACAAGTATGTCAGCAGCTGAAGTGATCTTTTCCATATCCCTGGTTCTAGTATGGCAGACTGTTACAGTTGCATTTTTCTGTATCAGCATCATAGCAAGAGGCTTACCTACCACAAGGCTTCTTCCCACAACTACTACATTTTTGCCTGTCAGATCAATTCCATAGTGGTCTAATATGGCCATACACGCACTCGGTGTGCATGGGGCATATCCCATGCCGTTTCCGCTATACACGCCCGTCATAGATTTATCCGTGATGCCATCCACATCTTTTTCGGGAGCCAAAGCTTCTCTTACTGCGTTATCGTCAATAGTCTTGGGCAGAGGCCTAAAAATCAGTACCCCATGTATACTGCTGTCCTCATTGATCTGCTTTATAGTCTTTATAAGTTCTTCCTGCGGGACGTCAACAGGAAAAACAAATTTCTTTATTTCTATACCCACACCCTTACAGCGTGTAGTGGCGCCCTTTTCATACGAAAGATCATCTTCTCTTTCTCCGACACGGACTATGGCCAAAGTTGGGTTTATGCCCTTTTCCTTTAATGCAGCTACATCTTCACTCAGCTTGGACTTTATAGCAGCAACAACTTCTTTTCCGCTCAATACAGTCATTTTTCACTTCTCCTTACTTTAAACGCTCTACAACTGAAGCATATATCTCATCTGCCAGACGCGTATACTTATCCAGCATATCTTCGGCTTCTCTATTTATCTGCTCTGCATACTCCCTGTCCTTCATTGCTTTCGTGTTTATAAACACATTCAAGCTGGCTCCCAAAAGTGCAGAGCGGCACATTGCAACACCTACACCTGCGTCGCTGAGTGCCAAAGTGCTTCCTTTTTCTGCGAATCCCTTCTGCAGTTCAATAGCTTCACAGCATCTGCGCATTATTTCCATAGGCACAGAACATGCATCTTTTAAACACAGTTCCATGACGCGGTCTTTTTCCATCTTTTCTTCTTCTGTTCCCTTTGGCATTCCGTACGCTCTTGACAGCGGTTCGAACACTTCGGCATCTTTGTCGACTAATGCAAGCAATTGCTTTTGCAAAGTCTCGGCTTTTTTCATCAGATCTTCAATATCCGACTGGACCGATGCATACTTCTTCTTTCCCGTTGTAAGAGAGCCAACCATATTCCCCAATGCAGTGCCTATAGCTCCGACCAAAGCCGAAGCTCCTCCTCCGCCCGGAACTGGGGCCTTGCTTGCCAGCACCTCTACGAACTGTTCGCAGCTTCCAGTGACAAAGCTCATAAAATAACGCTCCTTTTCTCTATTTCTCCGCCATATACATTATAAATTAAACACATACTCATTTAGGCATATATGGCCGCATTCCAAATAAATATTTGCCAACATTGTAACATAGTCATGCTAATAAGTAAAATAAAAATTTTTTAAAACAATAGACCATTTCTTAAAAATATGGTATAATGACTTAAATTTTGGATAAATACTGCAAGGAGGATTCGCACAATGGATGCAAAAGAGCTTGCACTGCAAAAGCATTATGAATGGAAAGGAAAAATCGAAATTGTAGCAAGGGCTTCCGTCAGCAACAGTGAGCAGCTTGCTATTGCATATACCCCTGGCGTTGCTGAGCCATGTCTCGTAATAAGCGGCGACACTGACAAATCCTATGAGCTGACTCGCCGCTGGAATATAATAGCTGTAGTCACAGACGGTTCAGCTGTCCTTGGTCTGGGAGATATAGGTCCAGAAGCCGGTATGCCTGTTATGGAAGGCAAATGCGTACTATTCAAAGAATTTGCCGATGTTGATGCTTTTCCTCTATGTATCAAATCCAAAGATGTAGATGAGATCGTAAGGACCATCCAATTGATTTCTGGAAGCTTTGGCGGTATAAATCTCGAAGATATTGCCGCGCCGCGCTGTTTTGAAATAGAGAGGAAACTCAAGGAAGTATGTGATATACCAGTATTCCATGATGACCAGCACGGCACTGCTGTAGTAGTAGGCGCGGCGCTTATCAACGCCCTCAAATATGTCAAGAAAAACATTGCAGACATTAAATGCGTTATAAACGGTGCTGGTTCTGCCGGAATAGCTATTGCCAAGCACATTATGAACCTTGGCGTTAAAAATATAGTTATATGCGACACTACCGGTATCATTTACAAAGGCCGTCCGGGCATGAACAGTGCAAAAGAAGAACTTGCTGAAATTACCAATATTCAAAACGAGCAGGGTTCCCTTGCTGATGCTATGAAAAACTCGGATGTGTTTATAGGCGTATCTGCTCCTGGTGTAGTCACCGAAAAAATGGTTGCTTCAATGAACGATGGAGCGATCGTGCTTGCCATGGCAAATCCGATCCCAGAAATCATGCCTGATCTCGCAAAAAAGGCCGGAGCAACCATTGTGGGTACTGGCCGTTCTGATTTTCCGAATCAAATAAACAATGTGTGTGCTTTCCCCGGTATTTTCCGAGGTGCGCTTGACGTCAGAGCATCCGACATAAACGAGGAAATGAAGATGGCAGCTTCTCTTGCTATAGCTTCTCTTGTTTCCGAAGAAGAGCTGAGCGACGAGTACATAATGCCTATGGCTTTCGACAAACGAGTTGGAAAAACAGTAGCTGCCGCAGTTGCTGAAGCCGCGAGAAAAAGCGGCGTGGCTAGGATTTAACATATATTAATGAATGATAGACCCGGAACAAAAGATATTCTGGGTCTATCTCTTTGCAAAGTTGGCCCTGCAATCAAAGTGCAGAGCTAACTAGCCAATTCTGCTTTTTGTATGGAGTGATTTTTTTGAATTATAAGGCAGAAATTATGGATGATTCCGCTATAAGAAGGGCTTTAACACGTATTACTCACGAAATTATTGAGCGAAATAAAGGTCTTGAAAACATATGTGTTATAGGTATCAAGAGCCGCGGTATACCTCTTGCAGCCGAAATCGTCCACAATTGTCAGGCAGTAGAAGGTGTCTCTGTTCCTTTTGGGTTTTTAGATATAACTTTCTACCGCGATGATGTATCTTCTCCTGTAAAATCCCCTCGTCTTACAAAAGAGCATTTGCCTTTCGATGTAACTGGCAAGAAGATAATACTTGTGGACGATGTGATATATACTGGACGCACTGCCAGAGCCGCCATCGAAGCCGTATTTTCGCTCGGGCGTCCTGACGCCATTCAGCTCGCCGTCTTGATAGACCGAGGTCACAGAGAACTCCCAATAAGACCAGATTTTGTAGGAAAAAATATCCCTACATCACGCAGCGAAATCGTAGCCGTAAACATTCAAGAGATAGACGGGCAGTCCGGCGTGTATCTTTTGGATAAATAGTAGTTTAACAAAAAGTACCAGACCATATGGTCTGGTACTTTTTGCAACTATATTCATACAGATAAAAGGTATGTCGGGCTCTTACCTGTTAGGAGGCTTTAAACTAAATTTTCAAAATAAAAAGCTGTGGCGGCAAAAACCGCCACAGCCGTTTTTCTGTGATCGTTCGTTCCTTTTAAGCAGGTCTTCTGACTCGCGCCTTCGGAAGCAGGCTTCCATCGATCATACTTTGCCTTCTCGGAAAATTCCAATGACTGACTTTCATCAACAAGCATGACCTCAGCGCATACAGCGGCGGTACCATTCGGGGTTCGCACCCGATTCCCTATTCTTTTGCCATGGCCAAGCGCCGTGGCAAACACTTAAAATAAATTGTAATGTAATTGTAGCATATATCCATTCGTTTGTAAAGAACTTTTTTAATCCCACGGCTCGGCCGGATCTAAAGCCATCAGACATCCACTTCTTCCTAAGCTAATTTGAGCTTCCAGCAAAGTACCTCGTGCAAAAGCCTTGCCGTTTAAAATATATATAGCCGTTATGCCGTCGTTGCCAACATAAACGTTGTCGGCAATGTCACTTAAATTTTCAATTTTATTTCCGTGAACATCATATGGATAGCCTACAAATTCAGTTGCACGTCTCTTCTCGCCTGTCTCTACATTTAAAAAATATACATCATAATTTCCGCCGCTTTGAACATAGTACAAAGACCCGCTACTGTAGTTATAAAAATCTCCATTTGAAACAATCAGCTCTTTTTCTATTCCCATATGGTCCATCCAGTAAAAACCATTTGCATCAACATCCCAATAGTAAACACCTGTTTCATCTACCGTTATATACTCACATTGTGAGTTTTCCAATTCCAAGGTTTGTTCTGTAGCCAAACTATATTTAAATAAAGTCCGAATATCAGAGCAATACAGCTCGTCTTTAAAATAATACACAAGTTTACAATCTTCTAAAATCTTTTCTATATTCTTACCATCAGTAGTCATTCTGTATATGTGAGTTTTATTTTTTTCATCGCGCATATCAAAAAAAACAGTATTTCCAGTAACAAATAAATTCTGACAATACCCATCTAATAACTTTTCACGCTCTGTACCGTCCGTCTTTATCCTATATATAGAAAATCCATCTTTATAATTTGTATAATATATCCATCCATCAAGAACATTTATATCGCTTGGCACATCGTTACAGATCTTGCACTTGTTATTTCCATCAGTGTCAGCTTTATACAAATACCACTCATCTGCTTCGCTGCGATAATATACAGTTCCGTTCTCATCCGAGCACATCAGCCCTCCTTGTCCAATATTACCTCCAGAAAATCCATTTTCTCCGGTTTGAAATATAGCTTCAGGGGAACTGCTGACAACGGGCGTAATATCCGGAGCCTCAGTCTGTATTTTATCGGCAGTCGGTTCTCCATCAATCTCCTGATATCTATTCGTACATGCAGTCAATAGCACCATAGCTAAAAAACAACATAGTACAAAACTTTTCTTCATTGCGTTCCTCCTTTTTAATCATTTAATATCAATCTATCTCTTTTATGATATTGTATCATCTGTGTATCAATTTTGCATCTACAATTTTTAAGCAAAATAAAAAACCCCTTTTTTTAAAAAGGGGTTTTTGGAGCGGGCGACGAGGCTCGAACTCGCTCCCTCCACCTTGGCAAGGTGGCGCTCTACCAGATGAGCTACGCCCGCATATGCACAGCCGACTGGCTGCGCATGGTGCCTCCGGTCGGAATCGAACCAACGACACGAGGATTTTCAGTCCTCTGCTCTACCAACTGAGCTACAGAGGCAAATGGCGACCCAGAACGGGCTCGAACCGTCGACCTCCAGCGTGACAGGCTGGCGTTCTAACCAACTGAACTACTGGGCCATATTTACCTGAAGGCTTTATTCCTTCCGATAAACAGTGGTGGGAACAACAGGGCTCGAACCTGTGACCCCATGCTTGTAAGGCATGTGCTCTCCCAGCTGAGCTATGCTCCCACATTCTTCAATTTTCTTCGCCTCACAGCGACATGGTGTATTATA
>CALWWP010000031.1 GCA_944385275.1 uncultured Oscillospiraceae bacterium
CCCTCATGAGTCCGAAACGCTTCCAGCTCCTTCTTTCCTTGAGAAGCGCCGACTTCATCTCAAAGAATTGCTCCGCATCGATAGCTCCGCATTTGTACTTCTCGTAAATCCTCAGGTTACGCTCCGCGTTAGCCAGTGCGTATTCCTCGCGGAATACTATCGGATCATGGCTGTTTTCCGCGATGACCAATTCGTCCAGCGCCCTGCGTTTTTGAGATTTGGCCAGCATCGTCTCGTTTTCGCACTTGAAATTCACCATAGCTCCGGTGTATTTATAATCCTTGATAATGCGTAAAACGGATTGATGTCTCCATATGGCGCATTTCTCCGCTCCGCTTTTATATGCCGAGGTAGTGAGGATATTCCTTTCGTTTAGCGCTGCGGCAATTTCCGTGCTCTTTTTCCCGGAGATCGCGGCCAGAAAGATCTCCCGGACAATAGGCGCGGCCGCCGGGTCCATCACCATCCGGTGCTTTATACCGGGCTCCTTCTCGTACCCGTACGGGCAGTGCGTGATATACTGGCCTTTTGCCATTTTTATGTGCATTGCAGATTTTACCTTCTGGGACAGGTCGCGACTGTAATGCTGATAAACGAGGTTTCGGAAAGCGATATCGATACCGCCTGTCGCGCCAAGATGCTCCGCGCTGTCGTAATGGTCGTTGGCGGAGATGAACCGAACACCAAGAAAGGGAAAGATGTGGTCCAGATAATCGCCTACGGCGAGGTAATTGCGGCCAAATCTGGAGAGGTCCTTTACGATGACGCATTGAAGCTCTCCCCTGCGAAGCATGGAAAGCATACTCTGAAATTGAAGTTGGTGCCGGTGTACCCGTCGTCTTTGTATTCGCCGTAAAGCTCCAATTCGGAGTGCTGTTCGAGATAGGATGTCAACAGCTCCCGCTGATTGCGTATACTGTTGCTTTCGGATTTCTTGCTCCCTTAAAGAGAAATATCGCCATCATCCTTCGATAAACGTAGGTAGATGGCAACTTGATAAAGTTTCGATTCGTCCCGGATATCGACCAGAGATTCCAAGGCCGCCATCCCTCTTTCATGACCTTGCATTTTATCACCTCACGGATATGGTTGCCAGAATTTGGATAGTTTATTCCTGCTTGACCCGGACTTTTGCGCAGATATGAATAAGGCAGTTTCCCATATGGGAAACTGCCTTATTTGCAGTCGATCTTTCAGCCGAGCAGCTCTGTCATCCAATCGGCTTCCGGCATCCAAGAGCGGTCGTTGTACGACGCCCCGGCCACAGCTTCCAGATCCGTTATATCCATATCGTCAGGCAAAAGCATTTCCTGCGTCACAAGACTAGCGGGCAGTTCCAGCCAGTCGCTGGCTTTGCCGGTCATGGGATCCAAAATCAGGTCATACTCTCCGGTCAGCTCCAATGCGAGTACCCTTATGCCGAATTCCCCGTTGTAACTCCAGTTGGTCGTGGCGCAGGCCTTCCAAGTAGATCCGTCTTCGGTCATTTTATCTATATCCGCATTGCAAATATCCACGCTCACCATGGGGATACCGCTGTTTTCCGCTTGGAGAGCGGCATATACGCCGCGGGCATATAAATCATAGCAGCACCATATGGCGTCGATCTCGCCGTCTTCATAATCGGCAAGCGTATCGGCCGTTACTTCGGCCATGAAGGCTTCGGGATCGCTGTGATCGGCCGGCCCTATCGTTTCGACTGTTTTGATCAGTCCCCGCTCCTCATAGACGGCGTATCCCTCCTGACGGCGGTCAAAGGACGACAAAAACTGCGGTCCTTCCCACACCTTGAGAATATTTACCGGCTCGCCCGCGGCCGTTTTGTCGGCATACAGGTCGTTGCAGATGTAGTCGAGCAGCAGCTCCGCCAACTGGGCGTCCTGCTGGAAAAACTGAGTGACCCCTTCTATTTTCTGAGGCTGACCGCTTTCGTCGTAAAACAAGGTGTCAAACGTAACGAGCTTCAGATCCGGATATTGTTCCGTCAAATCTTTCAGGAATGTGTACGCATAGCTTTGGCCGCCGTGGCTGAGCAGCAGCCCGTCGTAGCCTTCGGAGGCGCACTGCTTTACCGTGTCCTGCCACTCCTCGTCCGAGCCGCCGCAGAAAAATGCATGGAATTCCATGCCCAGCCCCTCGGCAGTCTCCTGCGCGGCGTCGGCCCACATCTCAAAAATATCAGATGAAGCCATTTGCATAATATACGCTACCTTTTTACCCTCTACGGGAGAGCCGCTGCCGGTCTCGGCGCAGCCTGCGGCAGAAAACAATAGTATCACCGCGGTCAGCAGTGCGGCTGTCTTTCTCAAAAACATTACATGGACTCCTTTCTTATTTGCCACTCGGCTCCTCACGCCTTAGGCACAGCATGGTGATATCGTCAAACTGAGGCGCATTGCCCGCAAAGCGTTCTATATCGGCCTTGACCTCCCGGAGCAAGTCCTTGGGCGCCGCTTCCGGCGCGCGGTTCAGAGCGTCGAGCATCCGCTGAACGCCGTAAAGGACGTTTCCCGTGTCGGTCGCTTCCGGCACGCCGTCCGTGTAGATGAACAGGGCGTCTCCCGCTCCGAGCTCCAGCTCGTATTCACGGTAAACGGTGTCCTCCATGCCGGCCAACACAAAGCCGTGTTTATCCTTATAGAGCTCAAACCGCCCGCCTTTTCGCCTGATCGCGGGATACTCGTGCCCCGCGTTGGCCGCGCGCAGGCGTCCGGTGGATATCTCGTAGATCCCCAGCCAGACGGTGACGAACATCTCGGACTCGTTGTTCTCGCACAGCTGATTGTTTACCTTCTCCAGTACACGGCCGGGCGACGATCCGGTTTGAGCCGCGTTTTTCAGCAGAGTTTTGGCTATAACCATGAACAAGGCCGCCGGAACCCCTTTGCCAGATACATCCGCCATTACCAAAGCCAGATGGTCGTCGTCGATCAGAAAGAAATCGTAGAAATCTCCGCCCACTTCCTTGGCCGGATTCATGGCGGCGTAGATATCAAACTCCTCGCGCTCCGGAAATGCGGGGAATATGCATGGCAGCATGTCTTGCTGTATACTGCTTGCCACATTCAGCTCTGTTTCGATGCGCTCCTTTTCACGGCTGTCCGCCTCTTGCTGCCGGAGCAGACGGTGCGTTCTCTTGGACAGGGTAACGCCGATGAGATACACAACCACCAGAATGACAGCGCGCGGTATGTAATAAAAATAAAATACCCGAAGCAGGATGTTGTCCCCGGCGGCGGCCGCCTCCCGAATGAATTCGGCCCGTACGGCAGCGCCTACCAGCTCGGCGTTGCTGCGCATCATATTGGAATCCCACACGCCGTAGTACAGACCGATATATACGGCAAAGAACATGCACAGAAGCACTCCGGCCAGAGTAAAATGCGTGAATCGGGGAGAGTAGTAGTGACAGGACAGAATCAGCGGACAAGCCCATGCCAGCACCAACTGAATGGTCAGGGCAGAGGCCAGAACGCCTATGCCCAGCAGGAAACAGCCCATGATAACATATTTTAGCCAGCGCCCTTTGTTCTTCCGAGCTCGAACCAGCAAAAATGGCAGCAGAAACAGTATGATGCCGATAGGCATGGTCATGTTCATCAGCCATTGTTCCACGATAAAAAAGCCTAGGATATTGAGGAACCACATCAGTATAGCCACCGCGGCAGCGATCAGCAAGCACAGAGCGGTGTAGCGGTTGGCTTTTTCCTCGTTTTCCAAAAATACTGCCGAATTTTCATTCTGCGTCATCATTCCGTCACTTCCCTTGTCTCATGTCCCAATATATCCTGCTATCCGCCTCCATTATTCGATAGTGAGAATATCGATGAAGCCGGTCACCTCGAATACCTCATGGATAGTTTCGTTGACGTGGCGAATAGTCATCTTGCCCTGCTTGTTCATCGTCTTCTGCGCGGCCAAAATGACACGCAGGCCGGCCGAAGACAGGTACTCCAGCTTTTCAAAATCCATATTCAGTTCTGTAATTCCGTCAAGAGAGCCTTTGAGCTCCGCTTCGAGCTGCGGAGCGGTAGTGGTGTCCAGCCGTCCGTCAAGGGCAAGATACAGAACAGTTCCGTCTGTTTTTTTGGTGATGTTCATGTTATAACCTCCATTTTTCATTATCCTATTTGCGGCTGCCTCATTTGCGGTCTCCGCCGCAGATGTCGGCGTACACGCCGGCACGCCGTCCGCGATTTCCGCATGCGGCGGCAATTTTCCATCCCATCCGGAACAGAAGGATGATAACGGCGCAGAGAACGGCCATGACCAGCAGAAGCGGCAGTTCATATACGAGCGGAACAGGGATCAAGTCCTTCAGCCCCTCCAGAACCGGGTTCCCCTCGAGACCATATGTGTAAAAGTAGTTTGCCTCCGGGTACACCGCGGTACGCAGAAGCATGTTGACGCCGTGTACCGGCAGGGCAAGAACAACCAGCGCCAGAAGCACCCCATGGATATCGCGCCACTCTGGCCGGTAGACCTTCAGCGTACCGAAACTTAGCGACAGCGCCAGCACAAGGCCATGGAAACCATAGAAGCCTATGGCGTTCACCGAAAGCAGCGGCACTCCGGAAAACCCGTCCACCGGCATCATCAGCGCCACCGGGGCGAACACAATGCCGCCGTAAAAGCAGAACCCCTGGAGTATGCGGCCGATTCGTCCCCGGAGCAGGGCGGCGGGGATCGCCAGCACCGCGACCACGTTGCAGGGCTGCAGAGGCAGCTCGTTCCAGAATACGAACTCAAAATTCGGACTAAAGGCAAGCAGTGCTTTATATACCGTCAGATATACGACGGTAAACGCCGCCAGCGCCGCTAAAAATTTCCGGTTGTCTTTTGCGGGCGGTCTGCCGCGGACATACCATATCCCGGCGGTCATCGCCGTGATAATTGCCATGACGGCCCACCACACGGCGTTGAATACGGCAATGGTCAGATCAGATAGCGTAAAAATGTCGCCACCTCCCCAAGCACATAGTGGATGATGCACAGTCCCCAGATGTTACCCTGCTTGTGGTAGAAAACACCCAGCACGCCCAGCAGAAGCGTGGCGCCCAGCATGTAGGGGAGACCGTAAGCAATGTGGAGTACGCCGAATACCAGTGCGGAGACGATAATGGACATCGCTCCGGCATATTTCCCCGTAAAGATGCGCTTTAAATTCTCCTGCATGACGCCCCTCGCCAAAAATTCCTGCAGGATGACTGTCAGCGGATAGATGATATCGGCAGGAGTTCCGACGCTCCAGTCCCAGAACGGCGCGCCCTCGGGAAAGAAACCGGGGGCCGTACGCAAAATGACTACTTTTCCGAGAACCAGCGCGGCGGTCCCGGCGACTGTAATGAGAATGTCCGGCAGGAAGGTGGCCTTGGCGTTGGTGATACGCAGGCCGATATCCCGGATAGAAAAGCTGGTGGTTTTCAGGATAATGACGAACATGACAACAGATATCGCCTCGATCATCAGGTTCATCACCCAGCCGGGCGGCTCGGCGTTCAGATAGCGCAGCAGGCTCCACAAAAATAGATACAGGCACACACAGATCATCAGCACCGCAAAAATCGTGGAGGATTCCCTCCGCTGGCGGTGGAGCCGCGCGATCTCCGTAACATCCGAAAACATCACCACAACGCCGATCGGAGCCGCTCCGTCCTCGCTGCGCAGAAAGGAGGAGGTCAGGCTGAACCGGCGCTTTTCCCTGTTTGGGGAGCTGTAGTCAGCCTCGCCGCTATGGGCGTGCTCCTTGTCGTACACAGCGTCCAGCACGAACTGGTGAAAGCCGTCGTTTTCGCCGCCCATATCCTGCGCTAAAAAAGCGGCGGCGTATTTTTGGCCAGTCACATCCTTGCTTTTTCCAAGCATCTTCCGCCCCTGCTCGTTGAGAAAGAGTATCTGACCCTGACGGTCCAGAACCAAAACTCCGTCGCTCATATCGCGCAGGATGCGGGGTATGATTTCCTTCACGTCCTTTACATCCTGTACCATGGACATCCCCTCCTGTATTTGAACTGTCAAAATACGATGGTCACTGTATTTACACCGTCGGCATAGTCGTAGGCGCTGCTTTTCGTGCGGCTTAGCGCAAGGGCCGTGCTCAGCTCGTCGCCCTGAGTCAGGGGATCGAACGCTTCTCCCTTCCAGCGTATGATGGCCTCACATTCGCCGCCGTCTTCACTGCAGAGCGCGTCAAAGCTCAGACTGCACGCGTCGTCCGGAAGCGAGGGCAGTATGCTCGTCACGCACAGCTCCTCAAAAATCTGCTGATACTTGAGCGACTGCTTTGCCCCGAGCAGCTGCCTGCGCGCAAAGAGGTCGATGTCGGCCGCCGTGCCGATAAAGTCGAATTCCTTGGAAGCAATGTCCAAGTGAAATGTCTTCAGACGCTGGACGAACGCCCTGCACCGGTCGGTTTTCGGGTGCTCAAATACCTGCTCGGGAGTTCCCTGCTCATAAATGACCCCGCTGTCCATATAAAATACCCGTGTGGACACGTCCCTTGCAAATTTCATCTCGTGGGTGACGATCAGCATGGTCAGGCCCTGTCCGGCGAGACTGCGGATGACCGCCAGTACCTCTCCCACCATGGTGGGATCCAGCGCGCTGGTCGGCTCGTCAAAAAGCACGATCTCCGGCTGCATCCCAAGGGTGCGGGCGATAGCGACGCGCTGTTTTTGGCCGCCTGAAAGTTCATCCGGATAATTCAGCGCCTTTTCGGCCAGACCCACGCTGTTCAGCAGACGCATTCCGCGTTCGTATGCCTGCTGACGCGGGCAGCCCAGCAGTTCTACCGGCCCCAGCATTATGTTTTCTATTACTGTCAGATGAGAAAACAGATTAAAGCTCTGGAACACCATTCCCATACGGCGGCGCACGGCGCTCAGTTCCGACGGCTTCGCGCCGGTGATCGTATGACCCAGTACGTCGATCTGACCATCGGTGGGCGTTTCCAGACGGTTAAGACAGCGCAGAAGAGTGCTTTTGCCGGTTCCGGAAGGTCCGATGATGGAAATGACCTCGCCCTTGCTTATAACGGCGTTGACGTCCTCGAGTGGCGTTATATTGGGAAATACTTTTTTCAGATGAGAAATAGTTATCACCGTTTCGCCGTTCTGCGCGGTTTTAACTTCTCCATCCGCATCCTCGTGCAGAGAGGCAAGCTCGGTGTCTATGCCCTTGAGCTCGCGCCGCCGCCGCTGAGGATCGGTCTTCCTCTCGACGAAGCTGAGCAGCAAAGTCATGCACCATGCCAACAGGAAATAGAGGATAGCGGTCAGTATCAGCGGGAAGAACGCCTCGAAGGTACGGCTGCGGATGAGGTCGGTGACCTTCGTCAGATCCTGCACCGTGATATAGCCTACCACGGACGTCATCTTCACCATGGAGATAAATTCGCCCTTGTACACCGGCAGGATATGCCTCGCCGCTTGCGGAGCAATGATTTTTGTGAATGTCTTGACCCTGCCGAATCCCATGGCCGCCGCGGCTTCCCACTGTCCTGCGTCAACGGCATTGATGCCGGTGCGGATCATTTCGGAAACATAGACGGCGAAGTTGATGGAAAAGCCGATAATGGAGATAATGATGCCGTCAAGAGAGGTACTGGCGAACACGATATAGAACAGAACCATAAGCAGAACAAGCACGGGGATACCCTGGATAAGGCGGATGAAAGCCGCCGTAACGCCGGATACGATCCTTCTGCGGCTGCGGCGCAGCAGGCACAGGCCGAAGCCAAGCACCGTGCCGAACAAAGCGGAGAAAACAGATATGATAAAGGTGACGCTCAAGCCGGAGAGGATCATTTTCCACCGGTTTTCCTGAATGAAATTCTTATAGAAGCTGCTGCGCAGACCGGCCCAAAAGCCGATATCCTCCGACTCCACGGAAAGACCTATGTCCTCGGCGCGGACCACCAGTACGATTCCGCCGATATAATGGGGCACGGTCAGGTCAATGCTCGCCTGGCGCTCCTCCGTGATGCTGATAGAGCCTGAAACGATATCTGCCCGTCCGCTGCTCAGCATCGGAAGCAGGGAACTGAAGGTGCTCTGGGTTATCTCGAGCTCCATGCCCAGCTCCTTGGCGATGAGTGAAACGAGCTCGACCTCGTATCCGAGCGACTTGCCGTCATTGCCCACATAGCTCATCGGCTCCAGCGTAGAGTCGTGCGCGTAACGCAGAGTTCCGTTTGGCGCGTCGTATTCACCGACGTCAATGGTTTTTACGCTTTCGTCGCTGCCCATCCATTTTTCAAGCAGGGCGTCCAGAGTGCCGTCTTCATCAAATTTTTCGATAAGCGCATTGACCTGCTCAGTCAGCGGGCTGCCCTTCGCCAGCCCTAAGCCGTAGCTGTCGGAAACCACGGTTTCGGGAAATATCGTTAGCTCCGGATGCTGGGCGACTGCCAGCTGCGCTATGGGCATATCGGTCACCACAGCGTCCAGAGTCCCTGTCTGCAGCGCGAGAAGCTGGGTGGGGAAATCCTCATAATATTGAAAACTGCATCCGCCGACGGCTTCACTCACGATTTGATCGTGGATGGTGCCGGTGAGCTCGCCGATCTCAGCGCCGGCGAAATCCTGCAGAGTTTCAAAGCGGGCCTGACCCTGTGTGCTGCCCGCTACTACGGCTACGATACCGCCGGTGTAGTCTGGCTTTGAAAAGTACACCTTTTCGGCCCGCTCCTCAGTGACTGTAAAGCCCGCGGCGCCAAGGTCGTACCGGCCCGTCTCGATCCCGGAGAGAAAGGACATCAGCTCAACGTCGTGTATCTGGAGCCCGTAGCCGTACTCCTTGCAGAACCGGATAACGATGTCCACGTCATAGCCCACCGTTTGATTGTCTTTTACATAGGCGAACGGAGCGCTGCCGGTCTTGGATGCAAAGTCCAAGGTGCCGTTTTCGGCGGGAAGCTCCGTCCAATCCGGGACGGTTTTGAGGCTCTCATCAGAGCCGAACCAGATCCCCTCGATCTCATCAAGCGTGCCATCGGACTCGATCTGAGTCAAAAACTCGTTCATCTGATCCCGCAGCAGAGCTCCCTTGTCGGTTTTCGTAAAGGCAAAGGCGTAGCCGTCCTCTGTGAGATACTCGGAAAGATATGTAATACCATCGTTTTCCGCGCACAATACCCTGGCCATGGGCTCATCCATAAGAAAAGCGGAGATCTTTCCCTGCTTTACCGCAAGAGCCATGTCGGCATAGGCACTGTAGTATTCCTTTTGCGCATTCTCAATAAACTGATCTGTGTATTGGTCAAAGGTGGAGCCGGTCATTACCCCTATGGTTTGACCGTCCAACTGCCGTATGTCGGTGATCTCTTCGGGCGCTTCCGCATCACCGGCGCAGCCGCCGAGCAGAAGTGCGAGAGAGAGCAAAAAACACAGGAGAACTGCTGTGGTTTTCGATTTCATACCATTCACTCCTTTTTTGATCTGCTTTTATTTAAAGCCCGGCCGGATCGCCGTACTCAAATGAGAACGGACGCCGGTGAACTTGTTCGCGCGCGTTACCACCGCTTTTGAATAGTCAAAATGTTAAAGCCTCCTCTGTACTCATAGGCAACATCATCCATCGTTTTTTTCACCATGAAGATGCCAAGGCCGCCGATATCCCGCTCCTCCGCCGAAAGCGTGACGTCCGGATCCGCCTCTTCCGTCGGATCATAGGGGCGCCCGTCGTCCGCAAAGCGCAGCACCACATGATCCTCTCCCGCCTCGCAGTCTATTGAAACAGATGACGCACCGCTGTAGCGGGCAATGTTGGAGAAGATTTCGTCAACAGCTATATTGATTTGCGCCGCCACTTTCGCCGGGACGTTTTGCTCCGCTAGACACTCATCAAAAAAGGCCATGACTGTGTCCATGCTGTCCAGCTGTGGAGAGACGGTTATTTTTTTCATAGGATTGGATTTGAAATCGAGCGAGTTGATATCGTCAGACTGAGGCTTTTTTTCTATAAACATATCGATGCTCCTCTTCACATTCCGGAGAGACTCTGGAGGCTGTATCCTCCTTACAGCTAATATAACCCTCCGCGCCTTGCTCGACTGAGCGGGCAAAATTTTGTGAAAAGGGCTATACCATCCATATCGGAACGATGTAGTTTTCGGCGTCTATGGCGGACAGCTTATTGCTGCTTTTATCGCAGTAGTACCAGAGCGGACAGCAGAGGCCGTTGTTCTGATAGCTCTTCATGATTTCGGCCACCACATAGTTCTCAAGTATCGTCCCGCTGACATCCCCGTCCTGCGGGCAGCGGCGCGAATAAAATCCTGAAACAGGAGCTTATCAGACAGCGCGACCTGTTCACTGACATCTCTCTCAATATATGTTTGCAGATAGCTGGAATAAAACATATCCCGGTCGACGGATTCACCGCTGATATAGCCGGGCAGGGAGCCTTTCCAGATCCGCTCATAGATCCCGTCCATGCCGGCCGGAACGCCGAAAACCCTGCGCACATTTACAGAGTTCAGTTCCAAGGAAAAGGACTGGTTTGCTCCGGAGCCGTATGCCTCGTGCCGGGACAGACTGGACACTTTCAGAATAGCGGCGCATCCGTCCGGCGACTCCTGCGAGAGCTTCATACGAAACGCCCGAGAACTGGCAAGCCAGAAGGATCCGGGCACGGCGCCGCCGTCTATCGCCGCCCTGACATAGGGGAAAGCGCCGGAGCGTACTGTACATCATCGATGAAAAACGGCGGATCGTACGTCTGTAAAAAAGGAGCGGGGTCTGTTTTATCCAGCTTCCGCTCCTCAAGATTGTCCAGCGTAACATAGTTCCGGTCCAAAGACATCAGCCGGCGCAGCACAGTTGCCTTTCTGGCCTGACGCGGATCAGCGATCAAAATACAGGGATATTCCTCCGTCAAAGAGAGGGTCTTATCCTCCCGATCCCGCTTGATATACGCCATTCTCAGCTTTTTTTCGGCTGATATACGATGGTCTTATTTTAGCCAAGCGGCCGGTATGTGTCAAGGCCAAAATACGACACAATCTTATTTTGGCCGCAAAGCTCTGATAGAAAAGAGCAGAACGGGTACTCTTCCCGTTCGGCTCTTTGGGGTGGGGCCGCAAAAACAGGCGCGTCTCTGTTCGCCCGGCAGGTTTTAGGCCCCTTTTCTAAGTATTCGGTTGTCAGCCGCGGGGGAGAGTTTGGGCTGAGAGCGGACAAAATCAGCGAAGCTCCAGTGTTTATGCGGCTTTCCGATCTTGCCCTATTATAACGCATTAGTCCTAGGCCCGGCAGCTGTACCGGGCCTAGGACTTTTGTTTTAGTTACAGTTCATCCGACGACAGATCGCAGCATCTGTAATCCGTATCTATGTTGTTTGCTAAAAATCTTGCTTTAAATTTTCTCGTATTACATATACCGTTTGACGACCCGGACACATCCAGATCTTCCGGCAGTACAAATTCGATGTGTTTGACCAGTACGTCTCTACAGCTGGGGTAATTGTGAGCCGGAATAGTCATCGTCTTCATTCCTCTGTCATACTCCATACCGTTTTCATCCACTTCGCTCAATATAGCCGCAAGTGCAACTCGTTTGCGCGGACATACATTTTTGATCTTTACATTCAGCTGAAGGATGCGGCCTAAAGAACTTAAATACAGATTCCCCGCATCTACAACCACATAATCTTCGCATCCGTCTACAGACAGATTTACCGGCACGGGACAAGCTTCAGGAGCCACTACTATGCTGCATTCTACTGTTACATATGGGTCTTGAAACACCACTACATTTCCCTCGTTGTCCGAATAGCTTATACAGCGGTTTACCTGCTTTTCTCCAAAATCTTCCCCAATGTGCTTGATATAAAACTCCAGAGAAGCACCCTCATTCGAATACACTCCCAATTCGTCTATTTTCCACTGAATCGTTTTGGCATCTATCGTCATTGCAGTTCCCTTTGTCGGCGGCGTGACCCCGATAATGGTAAAATCGTCATTTACTACCTCGTCGATGACTATATCAGTAGCTCCAGTCTGCGAGATATTCGCCGCAAGATCTTTAAAAAGATCCTCTAGATCTGCATCATCAGGAGTAACAGCCACATGAGAGGCATCCGGATCTGTCGCCCAGTCATTCAGTATATTCACATCTATCCCGTCAGACCCTATAAGTCCAATGCAGTAGATGATTATACCCGATGCCCTCGCTGCGGCCGCGACCGGGCTTGCAGGCAGCCCGACAGTAGTCTTTCCATCTGTAAACATAACAATAACTTTGGCATTTGAAGAGAGCGGATCAAACAGCTGCATTGCTTTTTCAAATGCGTCTGCATGATTTGTAGACCCCCCTGCCGTCAAACTATCAACAGCATTTTTAAGCACTTCAACAGACGTAATCAGCTGAGTATTGACAGCTGCCGTACTTGCAAAGCTGACTATGCCTATGCGGCTTCCGGAGCCTATTCTGCCATCCTGCGCTCCGCCCGTAGACTCCGCAAGGATATCTATAAACGTCTTTGCGCCCGCCTTCATATTGGCAAGCGGAGAGCCTGCCATACTTCCAGAACGATCCAGCACCAGTACTATATCAGTTGGATTCGTCAAAATATCCGGAGAGGCAGAAATTCCCAGTATCACCTTTAAGGTCTCGTCGCAGTCGATTCGATCCTTGCTGATCTGCTTGCTCGAACTTGTAACACCCATTGTGTTGACCTCCAATTATAAAGTCAGGGAGTAGTCCTCCCTTTTCATTTTATATCGCAGGGCCATTGCTCGTCACTCCTAGATGCGCAGTATATGAGGCTTCGAGCGATCGTGTTTTACAGATATCCGCAAGCATCTCGACTTTAACTGCATATATCAGTAGTCAAATTGCTTTAGAAGACAAGTTTTTAATTGTCCATAAAATTTACTTGTTATTACCTGAAGCCGGCTGCAAAAGGCGATGACGCGAACTTGCCTCATCGCCTTTTGCATATCTTCAATATCTGTCATTGTTTTAGTCCGTCAGGGACAGTATCCTGTCCACTGCCGTCCAGACTGAGTAGATAAACACAAGCAGTACTCCTGTCGGAATAGCCAGCAGCGCTATAAGCAGCATCCCCAGCCAGAACAAAACCAGTCTGACAAAACGGCGAAACGGCTTATGCTTTTTTCTGACCGCCACAGAAAATACATTTTGTATACCGCATATGCCCGAACTCACCCTTCAGACCTCCTCCGAATTTTATAAAAGTTCATTAGTTTTCATATCTCATCCCGCTTACAATCGAAAAATAAGATCGCGATGTAGTGCGGTATACCGCCGCGTAAAACAATGCGAACACAAGGAAGCACACCGCCGTCACGGCCGTCAGCAGTTCAGTATTTGCCATTCCGAACAGGAGAAGCATCTTCCGAACCATGGGGAATGCAAAAGCAAGGTGAACACCCGCCATAACCAAAGGCGCAAAAAACACTGTCAGCACTTGTGAATTAATGCTCTTTTTGATCTCCTCTTTCGTCATTCCGACTTTCTGCATGATGTCAAAGCGTTTTTGATCCTCATAACCCTCAGATATCTGCTTGTAATAGATTATCAAAACAGTTGCGGACACAAACACCAACCCCAGTATCACTCCTAGGAAAAGCAGTCCACCATACGTGCCGTAAAAATCCATTCTTTCGTTTGCCCTTGAAGACACAAGAATATGGAGAGCTTCTCCCTCTCCTTCCGCAGTCTGCTGAATAGCTTCCACTATTTGATTATATATCTGTATCTGTACATCATCGCTGCATCCGAGGTCAAACTTATAATACCAGCCAATCGAAGTTGAAATACCGGTTTCCGCAGCTTTTTGTTCAAGCGCATCCACCACAGCCTCAAAATCATTTACAAAAACGTATAGCGATGGTATGGCCTGCATCGTATCAGCGCCTTTGTCTTCAAACCCCTCCGCTGTCTTTACTACAGTAAATTCGTTGCCGCCTATGTCTATTTTGTTTTGGTCAAAGCTCACGCCCTTGGTAGCGTATATCATTGCCTCGTCGTCGGCAAGTGTCTCATTTGTACCAAGCATACTGTTGTAGTCCGACACAGGAATGACAAACAGCTGCCACGCCTTGGATATGTTTTTGATATCCTGCGCATACACCAAGTCCTCCAGCATAAGCTTACCGTCAGAAATGCAAGCTGCTGTTGCAGCCGTTCTGTAATCGACAGTGTTTTCTTCCTCCGCTCCGTTTTCAGCAGCTATCCTCCCTACCATATCCGTTATCTTTTGTCTGTTGTCAGCGTTCAGTCCTTCTATGCCGGCAGCCGCTCCCGTTATATTTATATCTCTAGTATACATGTTTTTCAGTCCGTCCTCGGCCCCTGCATAAAGGCAGACGGTAGACGAAATCATCACAAGTACCATAGTGCAGAGTATACATATCGAAGCCAGACCTGCTCCGTTTCTCTTCATTCTGTACGCCATTGATGATACAGAAATAAAATGACTCGTCTTATAATAGTACTCCTTGTTTTTCTGCATTAGCCTGCAAACGGCAACTGAACCCGCCACAAACAGAACATACGTCGCCGCAATTACCATTATCACGGCTAAGAAGAAATATGTTATAGCCGACAATGGGTCTTCAATACGTATTGCTATATAATAAGCAGCTCCCAAAACAACCGCTCCGGCAGCTGCCAAAATCCAGTTCGCCCTTGGCGGTTTTTCGCCTACGTCCTCGCTCTTTATAAGTTCTATAGGATTTGCCAGCTGTATTTGACGCAGAGTATTTAAAAATATCAGGGCAAAAATCACGGCAAACAGTCCTGCCGTCTTGTAAAGTGAAGCAAAGTCAACTGCAAATGTAAATCCAGCAGAGCCGCCAAGTATATATGTCACGCACAGTTCCGCCAATTTTGAAAACAGTACTCCAAAAGCAAATCCCCCGGAAATGACAATTGCATATATCATCAAAGTTTCCACAAGAAGTACAAGCGCCAGATTCTTCTTACCCAAACCCAGAATATTGTAGAGTCCAAACTCCTTTTTACGTCTGCGCACCAAAAAAGAATTCGTATAGAACAAAAAGATCAGTGAAAATATGCACATGACATTGAATCCCAGAGAAAGGGTTGTTTTCATCGTTCCCCATCCGCGCATAGTTTCAAATCCCGGAAAAGCTGTCAGGAACGATATAATATAGCACATCATCACCATTCCTATACAGGTCAAAATATACGGCAGATATAGCCTTCTGTTTCTTTTTATACCAGTCCACGCCAGCATGCAGTACAATCCCTTTTTCATCTTTTGTCACCGCCCGCCGTAAGCATAGTCAGCGTATCCGAGATCTTTTGATAAAATTCGATGCCGGTGCTTTCTCCGCGGTAAAGCTGGTGATACACTTCTCCGTCTTTTATAAAGAGCACCCTTCCTGCATGGCTTGCCGCTTTTACCGAGTGGGTAACCATGAGTATCGTCTGCCCGTCGCAGTTGATCGCGCTGAACAGCTCCAAAAGCTCGTCTGTAGATTTAGAGTCCAGTGAGCCGGTAGGCTCGTCCGCCAGTATCAGTTTCGGCTCTGTGATGAGTGCACGTGCTACCGCCGCCCGCTGTTTCTGCCCTCCAGACACTTCATATGAATATTTTTTCAAGAGCTCTGTTATTCCAAGCTGCTTAGCAATGAAGCTCATCCTCTTCGACATCTCCGCTGTGCTTTTGCCGGAAAGCACCATCGGAAGATAAATATTGTCCTCTAATGTAAATGTGTCCAGAAGATTGAACTCCTGAAAGACGAAGCCAAGGTTGTCCCGCCGGAATGCAGCCATCTCCGATTCTTTGAGATTTGACAGTTCCCTTCCATCCAAGCGCACATTCCCGGCCGTAGGTTTGTCAAATGCGGCAATAATATTAAGCAGTGTGGTTTTACCGGACCCGGATTCTCCCATTATAGCCACATATTCCCCCTCTTCGACTCTGAAATTCACATTGGAAAGCGCTACTACCTGATTTCCTCCAAATCGAGTTGTATATATTTTTTTGACTGCGTCTACTTCTAAAATGCTCATCTTTTTTTCACTCCCTCTTTTTCTGTACTCTCATTGTAGCAGCAAAGGGAAATGCGCCTCCATCGATTCGGCTTACATTTCCCTTTAATTCCTTACATTTTTGAAAGAAATCATTCCGTCCAAACGTCAGTATGTTCAAGGCGGATGCGCACAGACGTTCCCTTGCCCGGATACGACTCTATATCAATAGTATGTCCAAGGTTTGTGCAGATACGCCTGCACAAATACAATCCTATACCGCTTGCCTTTTTGTCGCTACGCCCGTTATATCCTGTGTAACTCTTCTCAAACACCCTTGGCAGATCCTCCTGCGCGATGCCTATTCCCGTATCCTTTATACACAGTGTCAGCGGCTCTTCCACAAATATCGATATACTTCCGGAATCGGTATATTTAAGCGAGTTTGATAGTATCTGTTCAACTACGAAAGAAAGCCATTTTTCATCCGTCAGAACTTTTACATTCGCAGGTTCGTAGCGCAATTCTATTTTCTTGCGTATAAACTGAACGGCAAATTTCTTGACCGCTTCCCGAATCACGGTGTCCAAGTCGCACTCGCAGAAGACATAGTCCTTTGAATCCGAATCCAAGCGCAGAAAAGCCAGTACCATCTCAACATATGCTTCTATTCGCTGCAGCTCTTCGAAAAGCTGCCTTGCTGCAGCCGAGTCCTCACTCTGCAGTGTCAGCCTCATCGAAGCTATGGGAGTTTTTATTTGATGAACCCATGTTGTATAGTAGTCCACCATATCCTGGTATTTCAAACTCATCTCCGTCCTGAGCTGACTTTCCTCCTGCTTCAGATTTAAAATTATCTTTTGATAATCCTCGTCATCCAGCGTTTTTCTCTCCGGAAATCCACCCATGAGCGAAGCTGGAAGCCTTCCAAGCTCTTCCAGCCTGCTGTGTTTCTTTTTCTTTTTCGAAATGTCCACAAAACACACTATCACAGAAAATACCGCACAGATCGCCGTCGGATAGAGCACTGCCCCCACAGGCAGACCGTACAGTATAAATACACTTAAAAATATGGCTGTAAAAAGTCCGAAAAGCAAAATAGGCCTTATGCGTTCTTTCAAATACCTGTGCAGAAAATGCATCTTCTCCCTCCTGTTTTTTATCTAAGACAAAATATAGCCTACTCCAAATTTAGTTGTGATAAAATGATCCAGTCCCGCTGAATCCAGCTTTTTCCTAAGCCTATTTACATTTACGGTAAGCGTGTTGTCGTCAACAAAATTGTCTGTCTCCCACAGGCGTTCCATCAGCTTTTCCCTGCTGACTATCTTCCCCTTGCTTTCCATGAGCGCAAACAATATCCTGTATTCATTTTTTGTAAGATCTATCACCTGCTTATCGTATACAAGCGTATTGTCCCCGGTGTTCAATACGGCTCCTCTGTGCTCAAGAGCCGGAGGGATCAATGCGAAATCATACGTCCTGCGGAGCACGGCCTGTATTTTTGCCATTAAAACATTTTTGTCAAATGGCTTTGCTATAAAATCGTCTCCTCCCATGTTTACCGCCATAACTATGTTCATATTATCTGATGCCGACGAAATAAAAATTATCGGTACTTTTGAGACCTTTCTTATCTCACTGCACCAGTAAAATCCATTAAAAAACGGCAGCGCAATATCCATAAGCACAAGATGCGGAGAATACTGTTCAAAGCAAGCCATTACTTCTCTGAAATCGCGGACGCACAGCGCGTCAAGCGCCCACGTCTTCGCCTGCTCTGCGATGGCGGCTGATATCCCGGGATCGTCTTCAACTATCAAAATCCTATACATATACATCCTCCTCTCTCCTGCATATGGGGTATCATCATGTTTTCTTGATCCACAGTATCTGCAAATTTTATAATTCAATGTTGCCTTTTAAGACGTTCTGTGTTACAGTATTGAAAATTGTATTCTGCCACCGGGTAGAGAGATGATAACAGCATCTTGTTTTTACGGCGTTAGGTCTTTGAAGCCGTAAATGCGGATGCTGTATTTTTTGAGGTGACAAAATGGAACAGCAGCTCAAAAGTTATATTGCCCCTAACATTCTGGCAATGGTCGGAACCTCCTGCTATGTTTTAGCAGACACATTTTTTATTTCCGTTGCTGGCGGCGCGGACGGTATCACTGCATTGAATCTAGTCCTGCCCATATACGGCCTTATCTTTGCCATAGGTTCTATGATAGGCATAGGCTCCGCCACACGCTACTCGCTGATCAAGTCCATCGATACTGATTCCGCCAACGATTATTTTTCAAATTCTATCCTGTGGACGCTTTTGATAAGCTGTTTTTTCGTCGCCACAGGTATTTTTTATCCTGACAAGCTTCTCTCACTGCTTGGCGCAGACGAGCAAATACTGCTTATCGGAACTCCCTACATACGCACAGTTCTCTGCTTCACGCCGTTTTTCATGCTTAACTACACCTTTACTGCATTCGTGCGGAATGACAATGCCCCTAAGCTCGCGATGGCGGCTACACTCATAAGCGGTGTATTCAACATCGTCTTTGACTATATTTTCATGTTTCCCATGGGCATGGGAATGTTTGGTGCGGCATTGGCAACCGGTATCTCGCCCATCGTCAGCATGGGTATCTGCGCCGTACACTATACATCTGGACGCAGTGCAGTAGTCTTCAAGAAAAAGGCTCCGTCCGTCAAAAAGCTGATGTCCTCATGCAGTCTTGGCATATCAGCATTCATAGGGGAATTCTCCAGCGGAATAACAACTCTTGTTTTCAACTTTATCCTATTGAACCTTGCCGGCAACACGGCGGTCGCCGCATACGGTGTGATCGCAAATATAGCGCTGGTCGGCACCGCCCTGCTCAACGGCGTCTCTCTTGGGCTCCAACCGGTCGCCAGTGCAGCTCATTGTCAAGCGGGCTCCGGCTCCGAGAAGAAAATCTACAGGCAGTCTTTAAAAATAGGTGAATATATTGCCCTTGCCGTCGCCGCCGCCTCCATGCTGTTTGCAGATCAGCTGGTTGCAGTTTTCAACAGCGAAAATTCACTAGAGCTTGCCGCTTATGCCTCCGAAGGGCTTATGATATATTCCTTTGGATTTTTGATAGCAGCAGTCAACATTGTAAGAGCCGGATTTTACAGCGCGATCGGAAAGGGCGCCGAAGCCTCCGTAATAGCGCTGTCCAGAGGTATTTTTACTATCTCGTTAACAGCTCTGTTGCTGTCCGATAGTTTTGGCGTCGTCGGCGTCTGGCTTGCTTTCCCGGTATCTGAAATCATTACTTTGTTTCTGTCTATGTTGACAAACGCGCTCTGCGCAAGGCGCTGCCGAGGCTGAAAAGGAGGGCGCGACTTCTATAGTAAAAACAAAAACGCTGACCTTAATACGCATCGTATTAAAACCAGCGTTTCTGATGTGGCGGAGAAGGCGGGATTTGAACCCGCGCGCGCTTTAACACGCCTACTCCCTTAGCAGGGGAGCCCCTTCGGCCTCTTGGGTACTTCTCCAAGTCACTGAAGCAGTTGATATCATAGCATATACAACCTGTTTTGTCAACGATTCATTCAAAACTTTTTCTCATGGCTCATCTTCTCCCGATTGACTTTCCATTATACAAGCTATAAAATGGACAAAACAGCTCAGAGGTGATTTATATGCAGCGAAAAGACAAGATCAACTATTATCTGGATATTGCGGATTCTGTCTCTATGCGCTCGACCTGCCTGCGGCGCTGTTACGGCGCCATTATCGTCAAAGACGATGAGATAATATCTACCGGCTACAACGGCGCGCCTCGCGGGCGCAAAAACTGCATTGATGCAGATTACTGTACGCGCGAACAGCTCAATATCCCATCCGGAGAGCGGTATGAGCTTTGCCGCAGCGTACACGCCGAGGCAAATGCCATAATTTCAGCCGAACGGAGCCGTATGATCGGGGCAACTATGTACTTATCTGGACGGGATTTCAAAACAAATGCTATACTTCCTGACACTACTTCCTGCGCCATGTGCCGACGGCTCATAATAAATGCCGGAATATGCACAGTGGTATGCAAAACGGGGGAATCTACATACAATGTTGTCGACGTCAAAAAGTGGATAGACGATGACGACTCCCTTCCCCAAAACGTATAAGAAGCAAGCCGGACGGATAAAATTCCGTCCGGCTTTTCTTCTAAGCTCTTATGCGAAAAATGCACACTCCGGACTCCAGAGATATGCTCCGCCAGAAGTAGTATAGTTAGTGTTATAGAGATCAGACGATGTGTAAGTATGTGTAGAGGAAATATACAGAGGTAGGAATGGAAGATTTTCGTTCATCCACGCTCCCAGCTCTTGAAGCTTCGCTATGCGTTCGTCCTTATCCGTCAATGTCGGCTCTACATCGAGGAAGTTCTGGAATACCGGGTCTACATATGTGCAGTTTCTATTCCTAGTGCGGTCCTTGCCCCAGTTTCTCTTCAGCCAAGAAATAGGGCTCACAGATGAGAATGTTGCTCCGCCAAGCCACATTCTGTCTATATCTCCCGTCTGGCCCATTTCCTGGTGGGAATTGGAGTCGACCATCTTGATATCTATATCTATGCCCACAGCTTCAAAGTAGCTCTGTATAGATACCGCTATGCGCTCATTTCTGCTGGTGGTGCTCAGAGTAAATGAAAATCCGTTCGGATATCCCGCCTCTGTCAAAAGCTCTTTTGCCTTTTCCGGATCGTATTCATATGGATACTCAGGATCTTCCAGATAGCTGTACATTCCCGGAACTGCCGGCTGACAGGTGCCGTAGCCGTTGTTTTCTGTCAGCGCGATGGCCATTGAGTCGCGGTCAAGCGCATACATAGCCGCTTGACGAACTTTGACATCTGCAAATTCAGAATCAATCGTGTCGAGGATTGCAAGGTTGATTGTACCCGTTATGCCGGAGGTGATGTCCTTGACACCGGTCTCAGACTCCATTCTCTGTACATATGTACCAGCCGAAAATTCTACCATATGGCAATCGCCGTTTACTATGGAAGAAAGCTTTGTGGCATCATCAGACATGTTGACAAAAGTAATACTGTCGAGGAAAGGCAGACCCTCCTGCCAATAGTTTTCATTTCTTACCCATTTGCAAGACGTGCCCTGCTTGTATTCGTCCTGAATGAAAGGCCCTGTGCCTACGCAGTTGACCTTACACCAGTCAGGGCCATTCTCCTCATATGCCTTCTGCGAGAACATCCTAGTACAGAAGATATTCTCTTCCCAAGAGTTGTTGTATTCTTCGAAATGCATGACTACCGTGTATTCGTCTTCTACAGTGACTTCCGTAGGTGAGCAAATGGTGTTTTGACAGCCGAAGTCATAATACAGGTCAAAAACAAACTTTGCAACCTCTGCATTCAGGTCTGTTCCGTCGGTAAACTTTATACCCTCGCGCAGCTTGATGGTGAGCGTGGCGTTTTCCGGATCAATCGTCCAGTCTTCGGCCAATACGCCATACCACTCTCCGTCTCTGCCCTGTCTAGCCAGCGGCTCCAATGCCGGTGCGACTTGTATACCGACGCTGAGACCGGTCTGCGAAACTGGCAGGTAGTTGTTCATCATGCCGTTCACTGCATAAATTAAATCTCCGCCGTACTGCGGCTCGGCTCCGTCGTCATATACTTTGCTGACCCAGTCGCCTTCGATGAGTCCCGTATCAGTGTCTTTTATCTGAGAATCTTCTAAATTAATTTCTGTAGGAGTTGGTGCCCCGTCCGTTATATCGGGATCCATCGAAGGATCATTGTTGCTGCCCGGCGCACATCCGACAATAGCCGCTGCCATGGTCAATGCCAGAATCATTGATAGCATTCTTTTCAACATAACTTTTCCTCCTTGTGTTAATGCATTTTTTCTTTTTGACTTGCATCCAGCCTTGCTGGCTGACTTAAGTATATCATCGACCTATTTTAGTAACAAACAATAAATATTTGTAGAATATGAAAATTGTATTTGAAATTTTTTCATAATTTTGCTATGCTAAGATAGACAATATCGGTTTTGCTTTGGAGGAATATATAATGCTATTTCAAGATCTGCAGTACTTCGCTAAAGTAGCTGAAGCAGGAAGTATTTCGCGTGCGGCAGATGAACTATACCGAACTTATCAGGGAGTACATAAAAGCATTTCACGCCTTGAGGAAGAAATAGGTCAGCCTCTTTTTGTGCGTTCAAACAACTCTATGATTCTTACGCCCTTGGGCGAATACCTGCTCAACAAGATCGTCAAGCCTCTGGAAGCATATTGGACCGAAGCTGCCATAGCTGTAGAAAGCTTTGAAAACTACAATGACAGAACTCTTCGAATAGGCGTATATATTCCCGACACGGATATAAACGCCGTCGCCGAGGATATATGCGAACGCTTTCAAAGGCTGCACCCCCATGTGCAGATAGAAAAGACTTACCGTACTTTTCCCGACAACGCAAAGGATCTGTTAAACGACTCCATAGACATAGGCGTATGCAGCTCCATGGATTCTGACAGCAGCTTTGAAAGCGCCTTGATATTTCCGGGCGCCACAACTGCTTACTCTCTGCTGGTATCTCCGGAGCATCCTCTTGCAAAGCTAAAAAGCGTTACCCTGCGCGACATACAAGGATACACCCTGCTAAACTATGACTTTGGCCATTTGACTAGTTTCAACCGTTTCTTACTGTCCCATCCGGAGATAGACCAGAGTTCAATTGTCACTATGAATCCCGCCAATCCGCTAACCTACAAGCTCTTATCGGACGGCGTATTTGTACGGATCTCACCAAATTCAAATAACTCCAATGAGATAAAGCGTACCGGCTGTGTACAGGTCCCCTTTGACCCTCCTATTCATGTGCCTATCGGATTCATGTACAAGAAGCGTACCGTTTTAAAACAGCTGCTTTATAATTTTATAGAGTTTTTAAAAGAAGAAATGGCAAACTGCGACAAGTGATCTGCTGGCCGCTCTTGCTGCGAAATTGAAGATATCAGAAATTATTCCCGTCAATTTTATTAAAACTTTTCTGACATATGCCGTTTTTATTCTTGACATATGTCAGAAATCTGCTATAATTGCTTTGTAAACTGACATATGTCGGAAATTATCAGAGGTGATCGCATGCCACGACGCTGTAAGTACAGGCGCATATGTACAAAGCCGGACTGCGGAAGTTTCGGTCCCAAGGACAGCTCCGCTTCAAAACACGGTCCAATAACTATGACTTTGGATGAATTTGAAAGCATACGCCTGATTGACTTTGAATCCATGACTCAGGAGGAATGCGCTGCGCAAATGGGAGTCTCCCGCACTACGATACAGAGCATATACCACAATGCGCGCAGGAAAATCGCCGGATGTCTGGTTCAGGGGCGTGACCTGTATATCAGCGGCGGCGACTACATCATGTGCGACGGGCACACTAAAAGCTGCCGTCACTCCAGTCACTGCACACTTCACAATCAAAACCACTACACAGGAGGACACGAATAGTCATGAAGATCGCTGTAACCTATGAAAACGGGCAAATATTTCAACACTTCGGTCATACCGAACGCTTTGCCATCTACGATGCAGAAAATGGCTCGATTATTTCCCGCAATATTGTCGACACCAATGGGAGCGGACACGGCGCCTTGGCAGATTTTCTCAAGGGCAACGGCGTAGAAGCTCTGATCTGCGGAGGCATCGGCGGCGGCGCCCGTCAGGCTCTTGACGCTGTCGGCATTCGTCTTTATGCCGGGGCATCCGGCAGTGCCGATGAGGCTGTAAAATCGCTGCTGGCCGGAAGCCTCAGCTATGACCCAGATACCGTCTGCACCGACCACGAGCACGGCCATCACGGCAGCTGCGGGGAACACGGACACGGCTGCGGCGGGCATGGTCACGGCTGCAACCACTAAGTTCTCAGGCATAAAGCGTGTGTGACATCAAATATGCCGCACACGCTTTTTATATGTCGTTTTTCATAACAAACATGTTTTCTTTGAACCGCTATTTTTCTATTCCTACAAAACTTATTTTTTTACTTGCCAAACTCAGTAAAACGTGCTATAAGTTATACAACAAACCGATGATGAAAGGTGAGTAGCCGGAGCAAAGCATGGCGCAGAGATCCGCAGGCGGTGGGATTGCGGAGCATGTCCTCTTGGTGAATGGCTTTCTGAGGGCGAGCGGAATTTTTAGTATGCGAGACGGATTGGCTCCACGTTATAGGGGTTCGGCGCATGGTTGTGCGCGTGAGTGGACGCAGGTATATGCGTCAAGCCGGGTGGCACCGCAGGATGATATTTACTATCCTGTCCCAGCGAAAGTACGTCTGGGACAGGATTTTTGTTTTTGTCCCAAAGAAAATTATTCCTGAAAGGAGTCAAAAAAATGGAATCTATACCCTATAAAATCTATTTAAGCGAAAATGAGCTCCCACAAGCATGGTATAATCTTCGTGCGGACATGATCAACAAGCCGGCTCCGCTGCTTAATCCGGCAACTTTAAAGCCGATGACTGCAGAGGAACTCGCTCCGGTCTTTTGCAAAGAGCTCATAGAGCAGGAGCTTGACGACACCACGCCGTTCATCCCCATTCCTCAGGAGATACGCGACTTCTACAAAATGTACCGTCCGTCCCCTTTGGTACGCGCTTACTGTTTGGAAAAAGCTCTGGACACTCCTGCGAAGATATACTATAAATTTGAAGGCGGGAACACTTCCGGCAGCCACAAGCTCAACTCTGCAATAGCGCAGGCATACTACGCCAAAAAGCAGGGTTTAAAGGGAGTAACTACCGAAACTGGCGCCGGTCAATGGGGGACGGCTTTGGCTATGGCCTGCGGCTATCTCGGTCTGGACTGTCATGTTTTCATGGTCAAATGCTCTTACGAGCAGAAGCCGTTCCGCCGCGAAGTGATGCGCACTTACGGCGCTACCGTCACGCCGTCTCCGTCTAATACTACTGCTGTCGGCCGTAAGATTTTAGAGGAATTTCCCGACACCAGCGGTTCTCTCGGCTGTGCCATTTCCGAAGCTGTTGAAGCCGCTACTACGCAAGAGGGATACCGCTATGTGCTCGGCAGCGTCTTGAATCAGGTTCTGCTGCACCAGTCTATAATAGGACTTGAGTCAAAAACTGCTCTTGACAAATATGGAGTTGTGCCGGATATCATCATAGGCTGCGCCGGAGGAGGTTCAAACCTCGGCGGACTTATAGCTCCGTTTATGGGCCAGAAGCTCCGCAATGAGGCGGATTACAGATTTATAGCAGTCGAACCCGCTTCCTGTCCCAGCTTTACGAGGGGCAAGTTTGCATACGACTTCTGCGACACCGGCATGGTGTGTCCGCTCGCCAAAATGTATACGCTCGGCAGCGGATTCATTCCTTCCGCGAATCACGCCGGCGGCCTGCGTTACCACGGCATGAGCAGTACTCTCAGCCAGCTGTACCACGACGGATACTTGGAGGCCACTTCCGTCAAGCAGACTGACGTGTTCAAGGCGGCGGAGCTGTTTGCACGGGTCGAAGGCACTCTCCCGGCTCCTGAGTCCAGCCACGCCATCCGCGTCGCCATTGACGAGGCTCTCCGCTGCAAGGAGACCGGCGAGGAAAAGACCATTTTGTTTGGCTTGACCGGCACTGGTTATTTCGACATGGTCGCCTACGAAAAATTCCACGACGGACTTATGACCGACTATGTGCCGACCGATGAGGATATTCAGGCAAGCTTGTCAGAGCTTCCAAAAGTAGATCTTTAAAGAACAAGCCGGGGCTTATATAAGCCCCGGCTTTTACTTTGTTATTTTCCCGAACGCAGCTTTAGTATCTGATCTCTCAAAACCGCAGCGTATTCAAACTCAAGCAGCTTTGACGCCTTCAGCATTTCCTTTTCCAAGCGGCGTATCTCATCCCTGACTTCGCGTTCAGTCATCTTTACCCCGCTCTTATCTTTGCCCGACACTTCCTTCGATATCTCTATAAGGTCTCTCACGCTCTTAATTACTGTTTTTGGAACGATGCCGTGCTCTTCGTTGTATTTTAGCTGCTTTTCACGGCGGCGTTCTGTTTCGGTGATGGCGGCTTTCATAGACGGAGTTACCGTGTCTGCGTACATAATGACCGTACCGTCCACATTTCTCGCCGCACGCCCTATAGTCTGTATGAGAGAAGTCTCGCTTCTCAAGAATCCCTCTTTATCTGCGTCCAAAATAGCTACGAGCGTAACCTCGGGCAGGTCCAGACCTTCTCTCAGCAAATTTATACCTACCAGAACGTCAAATTCGCCCAAACGCAGGTCACGCACTATTTCCATGCGCTCAATCGCCGTAATATCGTGGTGCATATATCTTACGCGTATGCCGGAGTTTTTAAGATAGTCCGTCAAGTCTTCCGCCATGCGCTTTGTAAGCGTTGTGACAAGCACTCTTTCACTGCGCGAAGCCCTCGCGTTTATCTCTCCTATCAGATCGTCTATCTGCCCTTCTACCGGCCGCACGAATATCTGAGGATCCGGCAGTCCTGTCGGACGTATTATCTGCTCGACTATCTGGCCGGAGCGCTCCCTCTCGTATTCAGACGGCGTAGCGCTCACGTACACCACCTGATTTATGCGTTCGTTAAATTCCTCGAAGTTGAGCGGCCTGTTGTCAAATGCGCTCGGCAGTCTGAAACCATACTCGATCAGACTCTCCTTGCGTGCGCGGTCGCCTCTGTACATAGCTCGCAGCTGAGGCAGAGTAACATGGGACTCGTCAATAAACATCACAAAGTCTTTTGGGAAATAGTCCAGCAGGGTCATAGGCGCCGAGCCCTCCGGCCTGCCGCTTATGATACGCGAATAGTTCTCAATGCCGGAGCAGTATCCTAGCTCCATCATCATCTCTATATCGTACATCGTGCGCTGGCGTATGCGCTGCGCCTCGATCAGCTTGCCGTTTTCCTCAAACCACTTGACGCGCTGCTCCATCTCTTCGTATATCTCCTCTGTGGCGCGCTTCATTTTCTCCTTAGTAGTCACATAGTGAGACGCCGGATAAATAGCCACATGGGACATCTCGCGCATACGTGCTCCGGTTACGGTATTGATCTGACTTATGCGGTCGATCTCATCTCCGAAGAACTCCACTCGTATAGCGTAGTCCCTTGCATATGCCGGGAAAATTTCTACGGTATCTCCGCGCACACGGAACATATTGCGCTCGAACGCCATGTCGTTTCTCTCGTAGCGTATCTCTACAAGCTTGCGTAGGAGCTCGTCCCTGTCGCGGTGCTGTCCCTGTCTGAGAGATATCACCATATTGGCATAGTCGATTGGGTCCCCCAAGCCGTAAATGCAGGAGACAGAGGCGACAACTATGACGTCTCTTCTTTCAAATAGCGCCGCAGTCGCAGAGTGCCGAAGTCTCTCTATTTCATCGTTGATGCTCGCGTCTTTTTCAATATAAGTATCAGTATTTGCAATGTATGCTTCAGGCTGATAGTAATCGTAATAGGATACGAAATATTCCACCGCGTTGTCGGGGAAAAACTCCCTGAATTCCGCGCACAGCTGGGCCGCAAGGGTCTTGTTGTGAGCCAGTACCAGCGTTGGTCTCTGAACCCGTTCAATTACTTTTGCCATAGTATATGTCTTTCCCGAACCGGTAACTCCAAGCAGCGTCTGCTCCTGAATGCCCAGTTCCAAGCCTTTGGAAAGGGCCTCTATTGCCTGCGGCTGGTCTCCGGACGGGGTGTATTCACTTACGACTTTAAATTCAGGCATAGTACCGCACTTTCTTCTCTATTTGTCATCGATAGGACTATCGTCATTGTCTTTGGGAATGTGCCCCGCCTTCTTCATGGACTTGTAGCTGTCTGGCGTGATTATAAAATGATCTCTTAAAACTATACCCACATCTTTCAGCGTCTTCCAGACTTCTCTTGTCAAAATATTGTCCTCGACAGAACTTTCCTCTGTACCCTCGCAGTGGTTGTGAGCCAGTATGACATAAGCAGCATTGTGATACAGTGCACGCTCTACTATGTTTCTGACATCTATTATAACCGCGTTGTTCGAGCCTTCCGCGACGAACAGGCAGGCAATGGCCTGTTCCTTCCAGTTTAGGCAGAGCATATACAGGACCTCGTTCCTGCAATTCAAAAAATACGGGCGAAATATCTCGACAGCGGTTATATCATCATTGACTACCTTGCCGTACCACGTCCCGCTCGACAACAGGTAGCGCCTCACAGTCTCCGAGATCAACTTTAAATAAATAGCCGAATTCTTACCTATTCCTTCAATTTTCTGCAGATCTCCCAGAGGCGCATCTATAACTCTTGCCAAAGTACCGTAGGTGTTGATGAGCCTGTGCGCTATCTCATTTGTATCTCTCCGCGGGATAGTGTAAAACAGCAGCAATTCTAAAACATTGTGATCTTCGAAGTTCTCAAGGCCTTCTTTTTCAAATCGTCTTCTCAGGCGTTCCCTATGTCCGTCGTGCAGAGTATTTCTCATAAATACGCCCCCTATCTGTCTTATCTGCTGTTCAGCTGTTTTTTCCTCGCCAAATTTATGGTCCCCTCCTGCATGTCGTTTACCCACTCAAGCGCCTTGCCGGTGCCGTATGCGACACAGGAAACCGCATCGTCTGCAATGTGAGTCTCTATATTGGTACGTGACTCGACCAATTTATCAAATCCCCACAGCAAGCTTCCTCCTCCGGTCATCGTAATGCCGTTCGCCGCAATATCTCCCACGAGTTCCGGCGGCGTATTTTCAAGCAGGATGCGTATATTGTCCAGTATTTCCTCGGTGACTTCCTCAAAAGCCTCTATCATTTCCGTGGAGCTCATGGTGAACACCCTCGGCAGTCCAGTCATCAGGCAGCGGCCTTTGACCTCAAGGTATTCCGTCTCCTGCTTTGGAAATACGCATCCTATTTTGAGCTTCAGCTCTTCGGCTGTCCTTTCGCCTATCATGACGCTGTACTTTTTGCGCACATATTTGATAAGCGCATCGTTGAACTTATCTCCTGCGGCTTTTATTGAGACCGATTCTACTATCCCCGACATGGACAGTACCGCTATATCCGTAGTACCCGCTCCGATATCGATGACCAAGTGCCCCTCCGGCTTCGAAATATCTATTCCCGCTCCAAGGGCGGCTGCAAGCGGCTCTTCTATAAGATATACGCGCCTCGCTCCGGCCTGTATCCCCGCGTCTATAACGGCTCTTTCCTCTACCTCCGTAATACCGCTCGGTACACAGATCACCATGCGCGGCTTAAGCAGGCTGAAGGGCAGCACCTTGCGCACCATTTCACGGAGCATGCGCTCCGTCATTTCATAATCGGAAATAACTCCTTCCCTTACCGGACGTATCGCCACTATATTTCCCGGAGTCCGTCCGAGCATGCTCTGCGCCTCTTCCCCGACTTTTAAAAGCCGGCCGTTGATACGGTCCATCGCGACTACAGACGGCTCTCTGAGCGCGATCCCCTTGCCTTTTACGAAAATCAATACCGTCGCCGTACCAAGGTCTATTCCTATATCTCTTCCAAGAATCATCGATATGCTCCTTTATCTCGTCCTCGCAAGTGTTGCGCACATAACGTACTGTGCTCCCGCCATCATCAGCATCTTTGCCCCTTCCGACAGAGTAGAACCTGTCGTGATGATGTCGTCTATCAGCAATATCCTCTGGCCTTTCACCAGTTCCGGTTCAACTACTTCATATACACCCATAACGTTTGCCCGCCGTTCGTCCGCCGAGCGCATCTTCGACTGTGCCGGGGTATCCCCCGTCTTTTTAAGAGTCTCCACTACGACGTCGTCCATCAGCTTCGCCGCCTCCGACGCCAGCAGAAAAGACTGATCGTATCCCCGTTTTTTCATACGCTTCCCGCTGAGAGGTATCCATGTGATCAGATCGTATTCGTTTTTAAAATTTTTCTCTATGCACTCCGCCAAAAGCGGAGCATATGCCCGCGCATGTCCAAATCTTCCTCCAAACTTAAATGAAAGTATGGATCTGCGTACATTTCCCTCGTAATACAGAGGGGAAACGCATTTTTCAAAAAAATTCCCTTTCCTTTTCGGAGCGTCATCCGCATACGGCAGACCATCCGTGCATTTTCTGCATATGCCGTTTTCACCGGCCTTCAAAAATCGCCTGCAAAAAACACATCGCGGAGGAAATACGAGATCCATCACACTGTGAAACAGTCCATTTTTCACAACAAGCACCTCCATTCAGTCAGATCATATCAGCTCATCTATCCCATCAATCTGGTCTTCAGTCCACTGTACCTCTTCTGTGGGGCGTTATTATAAACCATTGCAGAAACAACGTCCGGATCCCCGACTACTATAAGCAGATCCTTTGCCCTTGTAACTGCCGTATATAAGACTGCTCTCGACATGAGCGCCGGAGCGCATTTTACCAGAGAGACGATGACTGCCCGGTACTCGCTCCCCTGGGCTTTATGTACCGTAACAGCATATGCCGGCTCGAGCTCCGCAAGGCTGTCAAATGCATACTCAACAAGCTTTGCGTCAAAATCCACTGTCATCACCTGGGCCTCACTGTCGATCTTGACTACGGTACCTATGTCCCCGTTGTATATTCCGGAACCGCTCTCTCCGTCTTTTTCCCATATTATATCATAGTTATTTCTTATTTGCATTACCCTGTCTCCCTCGCGGAAGACAAAATCGCCAAAATTCTTCTCATTTTTATCCTCCGAGGGAGGATTTACCGCTCTTTGTATACACTGATTTAAATTTACAGTACCGGCTTCGTACAGTCTTGTCGGCGACAGAACTTGGATCTGAGCGGGATCTATCCCCATGTTCTTTGGCAGCCGGTGCGCGCACAGCTCCATTATAGTTTCAGCGGCTCTTCCTCCGTTTCTCCTCGGCATAAAGAAAAAATCCCCCTTGTTTTCAGAGAGATCGGGCATCTCGCCGGCATTTATAAGGTGGGCATTTTTCACTATTCTGCTCTCTTCTGCCTGCCTGAATATGTGTTCAAGCACTACCGTACGAGTTATGCCGCTGCGTATTACATCCGAAAAAACATTGCCCGGTCCTACCGACGGCAGCTGGTCTGCGTCTCCTACCATTATTAAACGGCAGCCCGGCTTCATCGCGCGGAGCAAAGCCTCCATCAGAACTATATCCACCATGGAGGACTCGTCCAAAATCACCGCGTCTGCACGCAGCGGATCGTCTTCATCCCTCTTGAACTCCACCACATCCGGGTCTTGTCCGTAGCCGGCTTCCAGCAGTCTGTGCACCGTCACAGCCGGAGCTCCGCACAATTCGCTCATTCTCTTCGCCGCTCTGCCCGTAGGAGCAGTCAAGACCACGTCTATCCCCATGTTCTTATACAGCGCCACTATCGCGCGCACTGTAGTAGTTTTGCCGGTGCCAGGTCCGCCTGTCAGTACGAGCAGCCTGCTGCACGCCGCAGTCTCTACCGCCAGTCTCTGCTCCCCTTCAAGCTGCAGTCCGATATCGTTTTGGACCTTATCGACAAGCTTGTCCAGCTCCGCCGCAGAACCCGGATCATCACAGGCCATATTTCCAAGCCTGTAGGCGACATATATCTCCGCGTCATACATTCTAGCCAGATAGCAGGCCTTTTGCCCCGCTATATGTTCGTACACGATATCCTCTTCTGCGATCAGGTGTTCTATTGCTTCTTCTGCGGTATCGACCGAAACGTCTATTAGACGTGCCGTAACGGATGCAAGCTTGTCCCGCGGTATAAACGTGTGTCCGTTTCCCAAATTGTGTTCCAGCTCGAACAAGACCGCAGCCTGCACGCGCTTATCGCAGTCCGGCTCAAATCCCAGCCTGAATGCCAGCTCATCTGCCTCGAAGAACTCGGCTCCAAAACACTCATGCGTCAAAATATACGGATTTTCCATGAGCGCATCCTTGGCCTTGTCGCCATAGATACGGTACAGCCTTATCGCGTACTTCGGATCTATCTTGCTGCTCATCAGGAAAGAGAACAAGCCGCGCAGCCCAAGCTGCCTTCTGAATTCAGCTCCTATCTCCAGCGCGCGCTGCTCGGTTATCCCCTTGATCTCCGCAAGGCGAACCGCTTCATTTTCAATTATATCCAAAGTTTTATCTCCAAAACATTTTACTATGGATCTTGCAGTTGCAGGTCCGATCCCCCGGATTATCCCGGAGGACAGGTACTCGTATATCGCATCGGAATTTTCAGGCAGCACCTGCTCCGCGGTTTCTATCTGAAACTGAGCCCCATGTGTCGGGTGTGTCCTCCACTGCCCCGAGACGAGCAGATACTCGCCCGGCGCAGTCAGCGGCAAATACCCCGTTGCGGTGACTATTCCATCCTGCTCCGTCTTAAAGCGCAGGACAGTATAGCCGTTTTCCTCATTTCTGTAAATAACCGAGCTTACGCTCCCGCTCAATTCCGTTCTCTCTATATCCATACAGCCTCCGTGCCAAGCTCCTTTGCAAACTGCGTTGCAGTATACAGATCCACTCTCTTATCATTTTTAGAGATGAGATCCGCGACTCTCCTCGTCTGCTCCGACATACCGTCATCCAAAATAATAAAATGCGCGCCGAGCTTCCCGCTCTCGTACAGCCACAACAGCCCTTTTACCGTCTGTTCCAGCTCAGGCGCATCTCCATTTACTGTCAGGACACAGTACAGCTTTTGGTTTTCCCCTGTTCTCACCGGCGACAGGGCTTTGCCAAAAATAGTGAACACTGCAAACGCCGCACAGCATATAGCCATTGCAGTGATGATTATCGTTGCCATATATAAGCCACCTCAATGCATTGTATGCCCGAGGCCGCAGCTTCGTGTTTAAAGCAGAGCGGAAAATCCGTATGTGACTCCCGTCACTATGAGCCCCGCCCCGATCACTCCGCCGGCAATGGCAAGCATCGCGTTCTTCAGCCTTATATCCAGAAGCGCCGCAAGCAGTGCGCCGGTCCACGCCCCGGTACCCGGAAGAGGAATCGCAACCAGTATCAGCAAGCCCAGCACCTCGTATTTGTAAATAACATCCTTGTGCAGCAGCGCTTTCTGCTCGCGTTTGTTGACGAAGCGCTCAAGGCGCTCGCTTTTGCTTCTCATCCATTGAAAAACTCTTCTGACAAACAGTATTATGAATGGGATCGGCGCTATATTTCCCAAGATAGCCATAAAAAGGCAGACCGGGTAATCGAGTCCCATAGATATCCCCAGCGGTATCGCTCCGCGCAGCTCCAGAACTGGCAGCATAGCCACCAAAAAAGTGGCTAATATCTTGGCAAGTTCCGTATCCAGAATTGCATCCATCTTACACTTCCCTTTCCAGTATTTTCTTTAAAAACTGCCCGGTGTAGCTCTCCGGACATGCGGCTACTTCTTCGGGAGTTCCCGTGCAGACTATCTCGCCTCCCCTGTCTCCGCCCTCGGGGCCAAGGTCTATAATATGATCCGCACATTTTATAACATCCAAATTGTGTTCTATTATGACGGCAGTGTTGCCGGCGTCTACAAGACGGTCTATTACTGTTATCAGCTTGTGGACATCCGCGACATGCAGTCCGGTGGTGGGTTCGTCAAGAACATATACGGTCTTTCCAGTAGAGCGCTTTGAAAGCTCAGCGGCCAGCTTTATCCTCTGTGCTTCTCCTCCTGAAAGCGTGGTAGACGGCTGTCCAAGCTTCACATACTCCAGCCCGACGTCGTAAAGCGTCTGCAGCCTGTCCCGTATCCTTGGTATGTTTTCAAAAAAGTTGAGCGCCTCGTACACCGTCATTTCCAGAACTTCGTATATATTTTTGCCTTTGTATCTGACCTCGAGGGTCTCCCTGTTGTATCTGCGCCCCTTGCACACGTCGCACGGCACATAGATATCCGGAAGAAAATGCATTTCTATCTTCAGCAGTCCGTCTCCAGCGCAGGCCTCGCAGCGTCCGCCGCGCACGTTGAACGAAAACCTGCCGGCTCCGTATCCCCTCGCCTTGGCGTCCTGCGTAGATGCGAACAGCTCGCGGATATCGTTGAACAGCCCCGTATATGTCGCGGGGTTGCTGCGCGGCGTCCTGCCTATTGGGCTCTGGTCTATATTTATAACCTTGTCCACATATTCAAGCCCGTCAATGGCGTCGTGCTCCCCTGCCCTGAGCTTTGAACGATTCAGCTGAGCGGAGAGTTCCTTGTAAAATATCTCGTTTACAAGCGTCGATTTTCCGCTTCCAGATACTCCGGTCACACAGTTGAACTGTCCCAGCTTTATATGGGCGGTGATGTTTTTCAGATTGTTCGCCCTTGCTCCGCGTATGACCAGTTCTTTTCCAGAGCCCTCTCTGCGCTTTACCGGGACTGGAATAAACATCTTTCCGCTGAGATACTGGCCGGTAAGCGATTTTTCACACTTCATTATCTCTTCTGCCGTACCGGCTGCGACCACTTCTCCTCCGCGCACTCCCGCTCCGGGGCCTATATCAACTATATAGTCTGCTTCGAGCATAGTCTCCTCATCATGCTCAACTACAATAAGAGTATTCCCCAAATCCCTCAGATGCTTAAGCGTTGCAAGCAGCTTCTGATTGTCTCGCTGATGCAGGCCTATGCTCGGCTCGTCCAAAATATACAGCACGCCCATCAGGGAAGAACCTATCTGCGTGGCCAGTCTAATGCGCTGGCTCTCTCCTCCGGACAGCGACGCCGACTGGCGTGACAGCGTGAGGTACTCAAGGCCGACGCTTTTCAGGAATCCAAGTCTCTCGCGTATCTCCTTCAGTATCTGGTCAGCTATCATACGCTCCTTTTCGCCGAGCTGCAGCTGTTCTATGAATGCAAGCGCATCCGTAACCGATTTTTCACAGAACTCTGCAATGTTGAGGCCTCCAACGGTTACTGCCAGCACTTCCTTTTTGAGCCTTTTGCCGTTGCAGTCCGGGCACGGATGCTCAGACATGTACTGCTCCAGCTCATAGCGCATAGCCATGCTCTGCGTCTCGCGGTAACGGCGCTCCAAATTATTCACTATGCCCTCAAACGGCTGAAACAGTGTGCCGTTTCCCCTCTCACGCTCATAGCGCAGGGTCAATTTCTCGCCCTTAGTACCATACAGAATGGCATCCAGCGCCTCCGGGCTGAGGTCTTTAAGCGGAGTCGTCAATTTAAATTTATAGCGTTTTGCCAGAGCTTCAAAGTACATCCTCGAAATGCTGTCGTTTTTTACATTTCCCCAGTTGGAGGCCGCTATCCCGCCTTCCATTATAGACAGATTTTTATTAGGTATTATCAGATCCTTATCTACTCTAAGCTGTATGCCAAGCCCGGTACACGTCGGGCATGCGCCGTAAGGATTGTTGAACGAGAAAGCCCTCGGAGTGAGCTCCTCGATGCTGATACCGCAGTCCGGACACGCGTAGTTCTGAGAGAAAAGCAGTTCCCGCTCCTCGCCCACTATATCTACTATTACTATGCCTCCCGCAAGCTCTGAGGCAGTCTCCATAGAATCTGTCAGTCTTCTCACCGCGTCCGGCTTCAGCACTATACGATCGACAACTATCTCGATATTGTGTTTTAAATTTTTATTCAGCCGAATATCTTCCGATAAGTCGTAAATGCTGCCGTCCACTCTCACACGCACATATCCGCTTTTTCGCGCGTCTTCAAATATCTTCTGATATTCTCCCTTTCTTGCACGAACCACAGGCGCCAGCACTTGTATCCGAGTGCCGTCTCCTAGCTGCATGACCTGATCTATTATCTGATCTATAGTCTGCTGCCTTATCTCTTTCCCGCAGTTAGGACAGTGCGGTACTCCTATGCGCGCCCACAGCAGGCGCAGGTAGTCGTATATCTCAGTTACAGTGCCCACAGTAGACCTTGGATTCTTTGACGTGGTCTTCTGATCGATCGAAATAGCCGGTGAAAGTCCGTCGATATAATCTACATCGGGTTTCTCCATTTGGCCCAAGAACTGTCTGGCGTACGAGGACAGCGACTCGATATACCTGCGCTGTCCCTCAGCATATATAGTATCAAATGCAAGAGAAGATTTTCCGCTGCCGGAAAGGCCCGTAAAAACTACCAGCTTGTCGCGCGGAATTTCAAGGTCGATATTTTTTAAATTGTTCTCCCTTGCACCCTTGATAAAAATACTCTCCCGCATGGTGTTCTCCTTTAAAATAAGCTCCTTCCATTATACACAAAGCCAGTGCTATTTTCAACAATATTCATCCGCTTTTTAACTTTGAAAAACGGGATATAAAACAGGGGAATCCCCCCTATTTTTATATCCCGTTTGTTCGTTATTTATAATTCTCGGTCAGCACTATGCGATTGTATATCTTTATGTACTCTTCTAAAAGCCGTTTTTTTACGTTTTCCTCTCTGTATATCAATGCGTTCTCCGCCTGAAGCGGAGGTGAAAGCGGTATTTTGACACTGTCCTCATCACAGGCATAGCTGTCCGCCTTTACGAAAACACATCCGCCTTCCAAATACCAGTCTATGACATTTTGATTCTCAAAGTCACATATGACCAGTCTGCTGGGATCCATATGCAGCTTTGCGTCAAGCACCCTTCCGGCAATGTGTTCACGGCTCTTCAGCAGTACAGTTTCCTTTTTGAGCTCTTCCCATGTCAAACTCTTTTTTGAAGCCAAGTGGTGTCTTTTCGACACAAACACCTGAAACTCGCTGTAAAACGAAAGCGATTTTTTCATCCCCTCTTCAAGTTTGAACTGAGAACATATGCCTATGTCTATTTCCCCTCTTTTCACTTTTTCGGGATTGTTGTCTATGAGCCCGAACTGAAGCACTATGTCCGCCTCTGGATTACACAATTTCAGTTCTGCGGCGGCTCTGTGTATTATATTATAGAATGTCGTCCCTTCTAAATAATCCGATATGACAAGCCGGTTAGAGTTATATGTCTCAAAAGCCATCTTTGCGTCGTTTATATTGGCCCAATCCTTCAGCAGCGGTTCCGCAAGCTTCTCTTTGAAAAATTTTCCAAATTCTGTCAGTTCAAAGCTGTTAAAATCCCTGCCAAACAGCTCCTTGCCAAGCTCTTTCTCCAGCTGATTCACTGATCGGTGTACTCCCTGATATGTCCTGAACAGCTTCTCTGCAGCCTTTCCAATATTACCGCATTCTGCAACGCACACAAAGTTGATTATATCCTGTATCTGCATATCCTCACCTTCTTTTTATTAGTTTACTATACTTTGTCCCAACCCTCAAGTTAAAATATAAATTTAATCAAATAAATTTATATTTTAACAATTGCCATTTCATTGGCGATACAATAATTTCAACAATATCTAAGGAGGAACTTGCATGTCTAATTTAAAATACTATCGTTTTGAACCGCAGAGAGATCCTAATGCGTCCATTGAATCCCAGCTCATCGAACCATTCCGCCTTGCACCTCACGTCTGGATGGTGTCTGGGCATTTTGACTTTAGCGACATATTGGTAGACACCGGAGACGGTCTGCTTCTTATAGACACGCCTACTCCTGTTTTCAGTTTTGCACTTTTTGATTCCATCAAAAAAGTCGGCTTTGACCCCAAGGACATAAAGTGGCACTTTATTTCCCACTGGCACGGAGATCACGACGGCTGTTCTGCGGATGTAAAGGCCGCGTCAGGCTGCAAGATCTATATGTCTTCCGAGGACTGGAACCTGAAATTGAATCCGCCGGAAAGTCAAAAGAGAAGAAAGCCCATGTGGGAAATCCCCTATTATGAGCCGGATGTCCTGATAGAAACTGACGAAGCGGAATTCCAGCTTGGCAACATAAAACTATATGTGCTGAAGACCCCAGGTCACACTCCAGGCGCGCTCACCTTCCGGTTTGACGACGTAGACGAAGACGGAACCGTCTATCACCTTGCGATGCACGGCGGTCTCGGATGCGCACAAATGAACACCATCGCCGGTATGGAACTTGAGGGTATACCCGCAAAATGCCGCGATCAGTTTATCGATCAATGTCTTGAAATGAGCCGTTGGGATGTAGACATAGTCCTGCCCAGCCACATCAACCACACTGGATATTCCAGAGCATATCCCGAGGACAGAAACGACTTCAAGCCGTTTGTAGACAAAAGGGTATGGCCTGTCATGCTGCTGGAGCGCCGCGGATATGTGATGGAGCGCCGCGGTATGGAAAATGGGAAACAATAAATTGCGAAAGGGGAAACAAAATGGCTAACTTTTATTATGCTACAAAAGGTACAATAGAACCAGATGGTATTCGTCATTTGAGTATTGCCGAAGTTCCGGATATGATGGAAAATCCTTGGAAATACTATGTCCCTCCTTTCCGTATTGCTCCGCATGTCTGGTTTGTAGCCGGTATACACGACATAAGCTCCTACATAGTCGACACCGGCGACGGTCTGATACTTATAGACTGTCCCAGCGTCCACACCGTGTACCTGCAGCTGGAATCCATCCGCAACGCCGGATATGACCCCCACAACATCAAGCACATATTTATCACCCACGCCCACGGCGACCACTACGGAGGCGTCCGTCCTATTCAAGAATATACCGGAGCCAAGGTCTGGATGAGCCGTGAAGACGATGAGGATTTCGCTGCAAGGCTTGCCGCGGGCACTGTCAAGGCAAACGACCTCTTCGGTCCTCCCAATTTCATAGTGACTGACCACTACGACTACAGCAAGCCGTTTAAGATCGGAAATATGTCTATAGAAATCAAGCTGGTTCCGGGTCACACCATAGGCTCTGTAGCTTACTTCTTTGACGATACAGACGAAGAGACTGGAAAAACTTACAAGGTCGGTATGCACGGCGGAATGGGCATAGACTCTATGCGTTCAGACCGCTTAAAGGCCATGGGCTTTGGTATGGAGCTGCGCGAACGCTACATTTCCGACTGCACCATACTCTCCAAGCGCAAGGTCGACATATGCCTTACGAGCCACGAAAACCACACGAACCTGTTTTCCGGCATAAACAAAGAAGACCGCAGCGATTACAGCGCCTTTGTAGATCCTTCGGTTTGGGAAAACTTCATGATCAACCGTGCAGAAGCCGCGAAGCTGCTGCCATAATTCAGCGCGCGCTTTTGAATACATCGAAGAATTTGGAGGTAAAACTATGAAACACAGAATGCTAACTATAATTCTCGCACTGTGCCTTGTGTGCGCCCTTTTCGCCGGGTGCAGCGACACAACGTCCGGAACGCCTACTCCTACGGCAACGCCATCCTCGTCGGTTCCAGACGACACATCCAATCCCACCGATACCGTAAATGAAGAAGACAAATACGGCGGTACGCTGTACATATACGCCGGAACTACTACGGACATCACTTTTTATTTCCCCGAATTTACCAGAAGTACGAATATCTATGCTCCGGCCTGTGAAACTCTCGGAATAGTAGATAACGAAGGAAACATATCAGGCCGTCTCGTAGACGGCTTTGAGGTAGATCCCGACGCTCTTACTCTCACAATGACTTGCCGTGAAGGAATCACCTTCTCAGACGGCAGCGAATTCAACGCCGAAGCTCTCGCATGGGAGATCAACGAGTGCATCAACGAGAACAATACCGCTGTTTCAGCCGGCGCCTCATCTGCAGAGGCAGTTGACGACATGACTGTCGTAGTGCACTTCCCCTCCTATGCCAACAACTGGGCGGAAATATACAGTCAGTTCATTGTCATTTCCAAATACTCATACGATACCTACGGAAAAGACTACATGATCAATACGCCTGTCGGAACCGGTCCTTTTATCTGCACCAACTTTGAGAAAAACGTCACTGTTGAGTTTAAAAGAAACGAAAATTACTGGCAGGAAGGTCTTCCCTATCTCGACGGTATTACCTTCGTATGCATGAGCCAGGAAACTCTTCTGTCCTCGATGGTCAACAACGAGATCCAAGTTGTAAACTCTTCTGACGGAAGCGTTGTAGATCAGCTAATAAGCTACTGCGGAGACAATATCAAAAACATCACCGAAAACGAAGCCGCCGGCACAATGTACACCTACTTCACGGTAAACAGCCTCGATCCGAACAGTCCGTTTGCTGACGTACTCGTACGCCGCGCCTGCTTCTACGCGCTGGACAACGACGCACTGGCCGCGGTTCTCGCCGGAGACATAGGATACGGCGCCAATCAGCACGTTGCCAAGGGTTCCCTGCCGTACCTCGAAGAAGACGAGTTGTACGCCGATTACACCTATAATGTAGAAAAAGCCAAGGAACTTCTGGCGGAAGCAGGATATCCGAACGGATTTGACTGCACTATAATGGCCAGAAGCTCCAATGAAAAGCAGAGCGTAGCCCTGCAGTCGTATCTGAAAGCAGTTGGCATCAACGCTGAGATTGAAATGGTGGACAGCTCTATCTTCACAGAACGCACAACTCAAAACGGTACCTGTGATCTTGCCATACTCACCGCCGGTCCGCGTTCTCTCAACTGGACTTCCTCTTGGGAAAAGCACCTGAGCGCAAAGCGCAGCCGCTTCCTGACTGTTCAGGCCGACTTCCCAGAATTTGACGAACTGTTTATGAAAACTCAGGCTTCGACCACTCAGGAAGAGCTTATAGAAACTCAAAAGGCCTGCAACTACTGGCTAAACGAAAATGTTCCGCAGGTACCTATGTTCTTCTCCAACAACGTATACTACAGCTCCGCTAATCTAATGGATTCCCATATGGGCGGCAACTGGTATCAGTGGACTCCTGAAACAGCCTACTTTGCATAATGCAAGCCATGCAGTACAGTAACTCAGTTTTAGTTTTGTTCAAATAAAATAAGGCCGCTGTAAGATCAGCTGGTCCGACATTGCAACCACTTTTAAAGCGAGCAAAATTTTAAACAATTATTTAGTTAACTGCATCAAACCAAAAAAGGAGGAATAAACACATGAAGAAGAAACTGATAGCCTGTCTTTTGGCGATATGTATGATTGCGGGACTGACCGTAGGATGCACATCTAATGAAGATCCTGCCCCGACCGACGCAAACACACAGCAGC
>CALWWP010000032.1 GCA_944385275.1 uncultured Oscillospiraceae bacterium
ATAGTAGTTGTCGGCGCCACTATGGATATAGACCTTGCATGGGATATTGCTGATACCCTTAACGGACTTATGGCAATACCCAATTTGATAGCACTGGTCGGACTTTCTGGAGTGGTAGTCAAACTGACAAAGGAGTATTTTCTAAAAGGTAGATTGAAAAAATAGACTTTGCAAAATAAAATTCCTCTGGTTTGCAGCTCGGCAAGCCAGAGGAATTTTTTAGTATTTGTCTATATCTATTTTTTGTGTTTCAGATGAAATATCTTTACCGAGGAAGACTGCGGCGACGTGGCTGAAACCCTGGGGCTCGTCACTTACATAAAATTCAGTATGTCCGGTACCATGACTGAGGAGACCTGAGTTCCATGCGATTTTAGCTAATTCCGCAGCTGCTTCCGCTCCGCTGTTTATAAGAGTTACATTTGGCAGAACTGATTCTATAATGGGAGAAATGATGGGGAAATGTGTACATCCAAGAATAAGAGTATCGGCGCCGCCTTTTCGAATATCAGAAAGGTAAGATTCTGCTACTAACTTTGTTACTTCATTGTCGCGATCGATAAATCCGTTTTCGACAAGAGGAACGAATAGAGGACAGGCAGTACTTATCAGTTTTACAGACGGTGCGGCTGCGGCCATGCTTCGCGCAAAAGCCCCGGCTGAAATAGTAGCCCCTGTGCCTATGACACCAACCACACCGTTTTTCGTTGCAGCGGCAGCCGCGTATACTGCCGCATCCACAACTCCTATTATTGGAATTGAAAACTGGCTGCGCAGGGCATCGAGAGCAGTTGAACTTACCGTACCGCACGCAACAAGTACGGCGTTGACATTATGCGACATCAAGAAGCGCATATCTTGTAAAGCGTATTTTATTATTGCTTCGTGAGAACGGGTGCCGTAAGGCACTCGGCCAGTGTCGCCAAAATATATAAAATCTTCTTCTGGCAGGAGACGGCGCAGTTCCCGCAGTGCAGTAAGACCGCCGAGTCCGCTATCAAATATACCTAGCAAAAATAGACCTCCTTTTTGGAGACAATGCATTGTACTGTAATATGTGACTTGTGCGGGAGCCATTATAACATACTTTTAATAAGAAATCTATCAAAAAATAGATTGTTAAAAAATGATATAGAGAAGGATTCAATATAGAAAATTCTTGTTTATTTTTTAAGACTGTGATATCCTGATAAAAAGTAATGTTATTGGAAAAAGATATAACAGAAAAATTAAATTAGAATAACTAATAAAGGTGTGACAAAATGGAAGAAATACGAAAAATTAGAATCGAAGAGGAGTCAAAATCTTCGGCAAAACCAAAACTGTGGACGAGCAAATTTTTGATGGTGTGTGCTATCGGATTACTTTTGCGTATAGCGTTTCAAATGCAGGGTACATCGCTTCCGTTGTACATACAGTATTTGGGAGGAAGTAAAGCTACAGCTGGACTAGCAAGTACACTTGCCATGGTTGCGGCATTTCTAGCTAGACCGGTATCTGGTTTCCTTGTAGATAGGTACGGCCGCAAATGGATCACGATATTAGGTGTTGTTGGATTTTCTGCAATTACTTTAGGGTACAGTTTGAGCACTACTATAGTTTTGCTGTTAATTATGCGTACGATAGGTGGCATCGCATCGTCGATTTATACTACAGCGAGCGGAACATTGGCAACGGACGCTATCCCGGAAGAGATATTGGGAAAAGGGATAAGCATATACGGCTTGACAATGCCGATTGCTCAGGCATTTGCACCGTCTTTAGCGCTGATGATAATTGGAGACAGCAATTATATGCCTGTGTTTTATATTAATGTTGTACTGGCAGTTTTAGCAGTTTTCATACTGCTGCCAATGAAAATAAAAATGCCGGAGCCTACTCGCAGAACAGAGGAGCTGCTGGAGGAAGTTCCGGAAAAGAAACGCAATCCGATACAAAAGTTTTTCAATATGTTTGATAAAAATGCACTGCCTGCGTCGGTGATACAATTTTTCCTTCTGTTTTCTACTGCGGGAGTAGGTACATTTTTGCCAACTTATGCAAGAGAACTGGGTATCAATGATATAGGTATTTATTTTACTGTGCAGGCTATATTTGTATTTGCAGTTCGTCTGTTTTCTGGTAAATTGACAGAGAAGTTCAACTATTCGAAGGTTCTCGTAGTAGCATTTATCCTAAATGCCTTTGCTATATTTGGACTTGGGTTCTGTACACAGTTGTGGGAATTTTTAGTGGCAGGAGCGCTTTTGGGATCTGCTACAGGTGTTACGATGCCGCTTTTAAATGCGGCTGCCATCGTAAATTCTGGGGTAGAGAGAAGAGGCGCCGCCAACGCCACATTTTATGCAGGTATAGATATTGGATTTGGAGTCGGAGCATATATCCTTGGCCTTGTAGCCGATGCTGCAAGTTTGCAGATGATGTTCTTCGTAAGTGCAGCCGTAGGGTTGGCAATAATACCTCTGCATTTCGCTATCTTACATAAAGATGCTAAATTAATGCATTAAAAATCAGCAGGGATTTTTCCCTGCTGATTTTTTGAATTTAGATGATGCCTTTCGATTTCTCGTAACGGCGCAAGAAGAAAAACAATGCCATACACATAAGAAGCAGTACGCCAGAGGCAGCAAACATGGTGCCGTATCCGAAACTGGAAGCAACGGCTCCGCCTATAGCTGGGCCTATGCCCTGACACATATCCTGACCTATATAACATGTACTTATTGCTACGCCGCTACGTGCTTTGCCCAGACGTTGTACAGCGTGTGCCTGTATAGAAGGCTGTCCAGTACCTTGACCTAAAGCTTTGATAAAGCCAGCGGCAAGTATAACACCAAAAGACTGGGCGCCGGCTACCATGAACATGGCTAAGGCTACTAAGACATATGAAGGATAGAGGACAAAGCCTATGCCTTTTTTGTCTGTAATAGGTCCGGCAATAGGGCGTATGGCAAGCATTCCTATTGAGTGTGCCGTAAAGAAAAGACTGACATTTGCTATACCTCGATTATCTCCAAGAAGGGCTAAAAATGAAGTTGTAAGGCCATTAGCCAGAGAGAACATGCCAATCAAAAATGCATACGGGATGAGAGACGGCTCTATAAGGTCGCTGAGAACGATCTTGCGCTTCTTTTGCTCGTCAGATACAACATGGTTATAGGGTATCATGAGCATACCGGCGGCAGCTATAAGGGCGAGCACACCGGATATGATATAAACATAACGATATCCGACGGCTGAACCTAATTCAAGTCCAACAGTAGGACCAAAGGCACCGGCAACTATGTTTCCGAGAGTCAGATATCCGAGACCAGAACCCATTTTATCGTCTGGGATAAAGTTTGTGGCAAAGCTCATATTAGCTGTTCCACTGATTGCAAACGCAGATCCATGGATTATGCGGAAAATGAACAGCATGACCATGTTCGTGGAAATGCTGTAGCCGAGGACTGACAAGCCTATTACGGTGGTTGCAATGATCATCAACTTTTTGCGGTTTAATCTATCGGAGGCAACGGCTGCAATAGGCCGCATGATCAGCGCTGTAATGGACATCATTCCTGCCAATGTACCAGCGACAGCCAGAGAGGCGCCGAGCTCAACAGAGTACTTTGACAAAGTAGGTGTTACCATGTAAAACGACGAAGATGAGAAAAAACCTAGCACAAGCAGCAAAATGTAATTCCGGTTCCAGAGTTTCGCCGGAGCTTCAGGTTGCATAATAAGACACCCTTTCAACTATATAATTTTATTGACACATCGTATATTATATATGTGTTGGTCTGAGAAAACAAGATTTATTTTGCAATTTTCAATATTATGTAGAATAAAATAAAATTTGGTTTTAAATACTTTGAAATAAATTTTTTATTTATATTGAAAAAGGTATATAAGCATTATATAATTTATGAGATAGTTTATTTGGCAGATGGTATATGCTGTCGAACGGTGCTTATCAAAGGAAAAGCAGAGGGGCGACTATGGATGCTTTTATGATGGATAGGATAGGCCTGATGGTCAACAATTATCGCACGCTGAAACGGCTGCATTTGGCTGATGGATATTCACAGAGATTTATTGCCATGTATATGGCGGCTTATGGAACGACACCGGATATAGAGAGTATACAGCGGCAAAAAGAGGATATTCGCGCATCGGTTAAATTATTCAGTGCATTTCGAGCGGATTCGCTGTATTTTTGGGCAGCATTATTGACGCTAGAACCGTGGCCGCAAAAAGTGTTTTCGGAGATGAAAGACGTATATTATAAAATGCGCAAGGCAGGATTTAGCAGTTCTGCTTATTTGACAGTTGCGGCATATACCATTGCAACAGCTGTGCAGCAAGAGGAATATGAAAAGGCGATATCCGATATGCAGGAATGCTATCGCATATTAAAACAAATGCACCCTATTAAAGTTGGAGCAGATGACTATGCGTTGGCCTCTTTGGCTGCTGCAATGCGGGAATCGCCGATAGAAGTGGCTAAGCGTACAGAGAGTATCTATAAAGAACTTTTATCTGTTATGCCGCGTGTATGCGATAGGAATCGCCTTTTGATCTGCGCAGCTCTTTTTGCACTTGGAAGAGATGGGGTCAGCTGGGCAGATCAGATGCATACTGCGAGGAATATGCTGGCTGAAGGTGGCGTGCGCATTTCGGGAAGCGCACTTCCAACAATAGCGGCTATTATTATGTATTCAAATGATTTGAACAAAGATTTGCAGGAGATTTGCGCATGGGAACCATATTTGGCTAAGCAATGGGGTTTTGGCAATATGGCTCTTTCACGCGAGCAAAGAGCGTTTATGATAGCTGTGTTTAGACTGAAACAGATGCAGCTAACACACACAGCATCCACGGCCTTGATGTTTAATCAGATGATAGGCATTATAATTACACAACAGGCGGCTATTGCGGCTATTGCGGCTACAGGCGCCGCGATTGTCAGCACGACTGGCTCGGGGGATTGAATATGAGAAAAGACAATGAGTGGATGATTATCAGAAATCCAAGAGCGGGGAGAATGCTGACGCAGAATATGTTTGTGGATACTCTAAATTTGCTTTTTCGTTCAAAAGTAGATGTATTTATATACAACACTAAAGAACGTGGGGATGCAATAACGGCTGCAAAAGAGAGGGGAGTAGACTATAATTTAGTAGTTGCGTGCGGAGGAGACGGAACCTTAAACGAGGTGATTAATGGACTTATGGAAATTAACGAAGAAGATAGGCCAAAACTTGGATATCTTCCAGCAGGAACTACGAACGACTTCGCGTCTAGTCTTGGGATTCCAAAGACTTCCTTGAAAGCGGCACGTAGTATTCTGGGAGGGGAGGAACATACTCTAGATATTTGTCGTATTGACGGCGGCAGGTACTTTTCGTATGTTGCTTCTTTTGGCTCTTTTTCGAGTATTTCATATACTACTGCACAACAAAATAAAAATTTAATAGGTTATGGAGCGTATATATTTGAAGCGATAAAAAACCCGGCATGTCTTCGCCCGTATAATGTTAAAGTTACATTGGATGATACGACTGTTGTAGAGGGAGAGTTTTTATTTGGCGCTACGACGAATTCTACTTCTGTTGCAGGCCTGTTTAAGCTTGACCGCAGCGAAGTCCATATGAATGACGGTGTTTTTGAAGTACTTCTTCTGCGTTTCCCAAGAAATATAGTTCAGATAAATAACATTATATATGCTATTACGGCCCATGAATATAAGAACAATGATGACGTCATATTGATGAAAGGCAGGAAAGTTGTTTTTGAATGTGAAGACGGCTTTGACTGGACTATAGACGGAGAATTTGCGGGAAGTTTTACGCGCCTTGGAGCAGAAATTGTCCCAAATGCCATAAAAATCGTATTTGAGGATACAAAGGGGAGTATTGCCTGAATGCACACAGAAAATAAAGAACAGAAACTGTTTACTAAAGCTTTTTTGATGGTCTGTATTATGAGCTTGTTCCTTAGAATAGCTATTCAGATGCAGGCTACATCGATGCCGCTGTATATGCAGTACCTTGGAAGTTCAATGTCAAACGCCGGACTGAGTACTACTCTTTCAATGTTTGCGGCGTTTTTGGTACGTCCATTTACGGGAATTATTTTAGACAGATATGGACGCAAATGGCTGCTTATCATTGGTATGTTGCTGTTTTGCGCAGTTACTTTTGGATATACTATGACAACCACTGTGCTGATGCTTTTGACATTGCGTACGATCGGAGGAATTGCGAGTGCGATATATACGACAGCATCAGGTACAATGGCATCGGATATCATTCCAGAGGCAGAAATGGGCCGTGGTATAGGTTTATTTAGCCTTGCTATACCCATTGCGCAGGCTTTTTCGCCGACTATTGCTCTGGCATTCATAGGAAACGACAATAATTTCAATTTGGTTTTTATGGCAAACATCGTCATAGTTATTATTGCCATAGTACTGACAGTAGGGATGGGGTACAAAGAGCCCGATACGATAGGAAAGAAAGAAATTGAAGTTCAAGGTAAATCAAGCAAACAGAATGTATTTAGCAATATGTTTGAAAAGGGAGCTTTACCTGCGGCTATGCCGTATATTTTCATAGTTTTTGGCTCTGCTGGATTGGGTGTGTTTCTGCCTACATATGCCAAAAGTCTTGGAATTGAAAATATAGGAATCTTTTACACAGTGCAGGCTGTTGTCATATTAACCGTTCGTTTGCTGAGCGGGAAGGTAACTTCCCGTGTAGGATATGCTCCGCCGCTTGTTGTATCATTTGTTGTGCTTACTCTTTCTATGGTAGCTCTTGGATTTGCAACAAAATTGTGGGAATTTCTTGCTATTGCCGCTTTTATTGGAATAGGGAACGGACTTTCACAGCCGCTTTTGAATGCAGCAGCTATTATAAATTCTGATAAATTCCGCCGAGGTTCAGCAAATGCAACATTTTTTGCGGCGTTTGATATTGGATTCGGTTCCGGAGCGTATATTATGGGATTGTTTGCAGATGCTCTGGGTATTCCGGGAATGTTCTTCGTTGGAGCAGGTTTTACTGTTTTGTCGATTCCGGTATATTTTGCTATGCTTCACAAGCATGTGCGGCATCTCAGGTAAATTGATAAAAAATAAAAACAACGGTCAGGAAATGTCTGACCGTTGTTTTTTACTTTTTAAATTATAGTTGAATTGATCACATCTAGGATAAGCTGCATTGCGCCAGCTTCCGTTAAAAAACCGTTGACGTAAGTTTTCAGAGTACTTAAAATAAAATTACGAATATAATTTTCGTTGTCAATATAGAGATCCTTGAGCAGTTGCTCAGAAAAGGGTTTGGCCTCACCAGCGGGAGTATAAGTGCAAGTAGGGACATCTATATATGGAGAACGTACTCCTCCTACTGGATTACCATATTTGTCTATGACAAATTTCATATCCGGATACTCACCTTCGAGCTTGAGAAAATCCGCGTGAGGGGGTGTAATGCCCAAACGTACCCATTTTTTTAAATTTTCAAATGCTGCAGCCAGAAAATACCCTAAGGGAAATTCTGCCGTGCCTTTTTCGAGAAGTTCATCGGGAGATACGCCTCTCCAATTACCACCGGCTTTTTCAACATCGTCGAAGCAGGGGCCGGACAGACGGTTGTGAAGTGATACAGAACATGTACCGCCGAATTCGTATGTGCGATATTGATTCCCCAGTTCATCGCTGTCGGGACGCCGTTGCATACAAGACCAATCAGGATGAAATCCTCCGCCGAGAATATCTCCGGTAGTATATGTGCGGATTATTGGGACTTCAAGGCGGATCTTGCATCGAGGATCAAGCGCGTCTAGCTTGGCTTCTTCTGAGTTAAGAGCGCCTGGGGCCCCAGTCATATGGATCATATATCCGTCAAATGTAGAATCGCCGTTTTCTAAAGAAGTGATGGGGTGTATAGCAGCGGCATAGGCGGAAAGATCGCCGCCAGTAGCGGCAGTTGCCAAAACAGCTCGTATATCGTAGTTTTTAAATGGACCGCTGCCGCCTTTGACGGCTGCCACAAGCTGACTGATCATATCATAGCAAAGGCCGTTTTCCTGCTCGGGATCTGTTTCGTTATAGGAATCTATACGAGGCTTACGCTCGGATTTTGACAGAGGATTTTTGAAGCTTAGGTCTTTGTAGCGCACAGGATCAAAGCGTTTTAATGAATTGATACACACATCACGTACTGTGACACCTATCCAAATGTCTTTGCTGTCTATAAAATATTGTGCGCACTGCCCCCAACCGGCTACTGGGCGATCGTAGGATGCAGCCCAATTAAACAATTCTATCCAAACATTGCCGGAAAAATCTGCGGGATGAGGCTTGCGAACCAAAATGCGGCTTGTATATGGAACAGATGGAGTGCGTATGTCCGGATAATATTCAGATTGAGGCCAAGTGTATACGTTGGCGGTTCCGGTTATCAAATATTCTTCCTCTTTATATCCAAATTTTTTGAGGTCTATCGGTAGTATATCTCTTTTGGCAGCGCCAAAAGGTACAGATGTGTCAGAAACAGGAAGCTGGATCAATTTTGCAGGATGTGCAGTGGCGATCTTAACGCATTTTTTCATATGTATCACCCTTTTGATATATATTATACTACACAATATTATATAGTATAATATGCGAAAACGCAAATAAAATTTTCTTGTATATACTATGTATAGTGTCACTCTGTGATGATATGGCATAAGATAGCAGAGAAAAGCTATTGACATTAATTTGCTGTGGTGATAAACTTTAGTAAGTTAGTGATAACTAACTAAAACTAGCACGATAAAAATGTTTAAGTGATGATAGGGGGATAGACGGATGAAATTAGTTTTGCTGCGTCACGGTGAGAGCGAATGGAACCGTAAAAACCTTTTTACTGGATGGACCGATATCCCATTGTCAGAGCAGGGAAAACTAGAGGCAAAACAAGCAGGAAAGCTTTTGAAGGAAAACGATTTGGATTTTGATATATGTTATACATCGTATTTGAAAAGGGCAATAGATACGCTGCATATAGTTTTAAAAGAGATGGATAGGCAGTGGCTGCCAGAAATAAAGAGTTGGCGTTTAAATGAACAACACTATGGAAGACTACAGGGATTAAATAAGTCGGAGACAGCAAAACGATATGGAGAAGAGCAGGTAAAAAATTGGAGGAGATCTTTTGATATCCGTCCTCCGATGCTGACAAGGGGCAGCGAACAAGATCCCGCGACACAGGAAATGTATCAGAGGATCACAAATTGTACTCTTCCGCTTGGGGAAAGCTTAAAAGACGTGTCAGAAAGGGTGTTTAAGCTGTTTTCATTGGAGATAGCAGAGAAGATAGTAAATGGCAGCCGTGTGCTTATTGTATCCCATGGAAATTGCCTGCGCGCGCTGCTTATGAAATTTGAAGGACTAAGTCCGGAAGAGATTGCCTCTGTAAATGTACCGACAGGAATCCCTCTGGTATGTGAAGTGGATGACAGACTAAACTTGATAAACAAAACATATTTAGGCGATCCATCTGTAATAGAAAAGAGAATTGGACAGGTAGAAGCTCAAGGGAAAATTTCGTTTCATCTTGAATAATAAAAAATTAAAATGCACCAAGCAAGTTAAAAGCAAGGTGCATTTTAGTTTTTAGAGATCAAGTATCAGCTCAATTCTGAACGAATGATTTCAATCAGCTCTTTTGCAGCCTGAGACAAGTAGCAGCCTTTGCGATAAGCTAGGACAACATTGCGCCGTGTTTCAGGCATGGCGAGTGAAAACGCTGTTGGAGAAGCTGAAAAAGTAGGGCACTTAACGACGGAATCAGGAAGAAAAGCACAGCCCAATCCTGCAAGAGTAAGTGCAAAAATACTTTCGACACTGTTGGATTCGAGAATTATATGAGGAGAAAAACCAGCATGATCGCATATTGTATGTGCAAGTTTAGCGATGCGCATTTGAGGATTCATAGTTATAAAATTGTCGTCTTTCAGCAATGCAATGTCTTCAAGAGTAAGTGAGCTCTTTTTAGAGAACTCAGATACCAACGGATGCTCGGGAGGCATGCAAAGCATGACCTGTTCGGTGTAAACAGGGACAAAATCATATAGCTGCTCGTTGATTGGAAGGGGAGCAAAGAAAAGGTCGATTTGTCCGCTCCGGGCAGTTTGCTCCAAGCTGAGCAGAGGACCTTCAATTAGCTTCAAATCGATATTTGGATATAGTTTTTTGAATTTTACTAATACATTGGGCATGCTATATGCGTTTCTATAAGATGGAAGACCAAGCGTGACTCTGCCTGATTTGAGATCTTTGCCGTCTTTTAACTGCTGAATAAAATAATTCCAACGCTCTAAAATTGCATAAGCTGTTTCTATAAACAATTTGCCTTGATCGGTCAATCTAATAGGATTTGTACTGCGGTCAAAAATTTGAAAGTCATTGTCTTTTTCGATTTGCTGAATACAACGGCTTAGATATGGCTGAGAGAGCCCTAATTTTTTGGCAGCTTTAGAGAAGCTGCGAGCTTCATGAATTTCAATAACATAGTTTAATTTTTGCAAATCCATACAAGTTCTCCTTTAAATCATAACTAAAAACTTCAAATTCTATCTCCACATATACAATTATAGCATAACTTGTCGTAATGTGTAAAGATATTTTTTCAAAAATATAATAAAATAGTTATGAAATTAAAGTAAAACTCTAATATAGGGACTAAAAAGTTATAAAACGGCTTTTTCTTCTGAAAGTAGATCATAAACTACTCCGTGTCTAAGCCCTGAAGAAACAGCTGTTATTTTTTCCGCATTCAAGAATTCAGCAACAACTTTTAGAATGCAGGCGCCCGCCAATATGATGTCCGCTCGCTGAGGTGCAAGACCTGTAATTTTTCGTCTATGTACTAATTTCTTCGAGGAGTAGAGGGAGATTTGACGGTCAATTTCATCAACAGTAATAACGGCACCGTTAACGCGGCGGCTGTCATATACGGGAAGTGAAAGCATAACTCCTGCAATATTGGTAACAGCTCCTCCAACTCCTACAACTATATCTGGGGTTCCAGACAACCCATTTTTTAAGAAGCACTGCCGAATTTCAGATAAAACAGCATTTATCTCAAATTGAGCTGGTGGATCGTGACGAAAATATGTTTCTGTGAGTCGGACTGCTGCAATGTCAATACTAAAGCGACGCTCAATAGTGTTATTTCTGCCAAATATAAATTCTGTACTGCCACCGCCTGTATCAAAAACAGCTATTTGTCCATCGGAACGCGGCAGATTAGCAATGGCAGCTAGATATGATAATCGAGCCTCCTCCTCTCCTGAGATTACGCGCAGTTCTATTGAAGAATTTTTTTGAACCAATTTTATAAATTCAGAACTATTTGAAGCCGTACGCAAAGCCATTGTACCTATGCACACGATATTAGAAGCTCCAAATTCATTTGCATGTTTTACGAATTTTCCTATAGCAATAGCAGTTCGTGCCATTGCTGCTTCTGAGAGAAAACCATTTGCATAAAGGCCTTCGCCGAGACGAGTAATCTCGCTTTCGTCAAGAAGTGTATAAATACCGGTATCATTTCGGCCGCATACTAAGAGTTTGACGGAATTTGAACCGACGTCAATGACAGCAATTTTTTGATTTTTAGGCATAATAAATCACCAAAATAAAAACTATGTTTTTAAGAAAAAACGTATTCGATAAGGCTAGTATTAATTATAATACATTGTTTAAATTTGAAAATCAAGGAACTTGTCTTAAAGAATGATACTGCGCAAAATCTTTAAGATTTTGCGCAGTATCATTCCTGCAAAAAGCTTTTTATAACATCACGTCTTGTGACTATGCCTATAAAAAATTCTCTGTCATCTACAACAGGAACAAAGTTTTGATTCATTGTACGCTCCAACAGCATAGGCATTTCGACATCAATGTGTACAGCCGGGTTCCATTCTCGCCGTACGATATCGCGTACATAGGAATTTTCAAGGCATTTCGAGTTAATAGAGTCAGTCTTATCTATAATGTGCCAAAGAAAATCGCCTAGGCTTACTGAACCAAAATAACTGCCGTCATCTGATAACACGGGAATGGCGGCATATCCATACCTGCGCATTTTTTTCAGTCCCTGCAGTAGATTTTGGCTTTCTGTTAAAAAAGAAACTTCTTTTTTTGGCTTTAAAAGCATAATTACATTCATATAACATCGTCTCCTGTATTTGAGTATAACACATAAGAGACGGTAAGACAATTAAAGAAATTGTAAACAAAATTTAACGCGTCCATTTAAATAGACGCGTTAATGGGAAATATATAATTCTAATTGTTTCTGAAACGGAATAAAAATTCCTGCGTTTTGGGGTCTGAGGGGGTGTCAAAAATAGCAGATGGTTCTCCGGATTCGCATATAACACCGTTTGACATGAATACTACATTTGTAGAAACTTCTTTGGCAAAAGCCATTTCGTGAGTGACGACGATCATCGTCAGACCTTCTTGTGCAAGCGTGCGCATGACGGCAAGCACCTCGCCGACCATTTGGGGGTCAAGCGCAGAAGTAGGTTCGTCGAAAAGCAGCATTTCCGGCTCCATTGCAAGTGCGCGGGCAATGGCTACGCGCTGCTTCTGGCCACCGGACAACTGACGCGGTTTAGCATTTATATAAGGAGCCATACCAACTTTTTCCAAATAATGCATTGCACGTTCTTTGGCCTCGCTTTTAGGATGTTTCAAGACTTTTGTTATACCTATCATGCAGTTTTGCAGCACAGTCATATTGTTAAAAAGGTTAAAACTCTGAAAGACCATTCCTACTTTAGCGCGATAGGAGGATGCGTCGGAACCGTGATCCGCAATGTTTTGACCATGAAAAAGGATTTTTCCAGATGTTGGTTCTTCAAGGAGATTTATGCAACGCAGCAAAGTCGATTTACCTGAGCCAGAAGCACCTATTATTGAGGTGACGTCTCCGAGACGCACTGTGAAATCAATATCACGCAATACGGAGTTTTTTCCAAAACTCTTGGAAAGATGTTGGACTTCTAAAATGACGTCTCTCACGGTTCAGTCTCTCCTTTCTTCTTCGCCTAGTTTCTTACCGTACACCTTTGGATGCGTATACATGCCACTTGTGTGCATGAGGGTGTCTGATGTTGCAAGGTCGTAGTTGTCTGGACCGTCCATTTTCCTTTCTATCCAGCGCAAAATACGAGAGCAGATAAAAGTAAGTATGAAATAAATTACCATCGCAATTGTAAAGGCTTCAAAGTATGTATAATAGGTGCCGGCAATACCTCTTGCAACATAAAAAAGCTCAACTATGCTTATTACAGAAAGGACGCAGGTATCTTTGATGTTTATTATAAGGTTATTTCCTATTTGAGGCATTATATTTCGAATGGCCTGGGGCAGAATTATATACAGCATCGTCTGATAATGCGTCATGCCGATAGATTTTGCGCCTTCAGTTTGACCGGGGTCGATAGAGAGAATGCCTCCACGGACGGTCTCTGCCATATAAGCGCCTGTATTTATAGAGACTATAAAGATAGCGGCAGACCACATGTCCATAAATATACCAAACACCTTAGCAAGGCCGTAATATATAAACATTGCCTGAACCATCATAGGAGTTCCGCGGAAAATTTCTATATATGCGTTTAAAATAAATTTGACTACGCCAAGGAAAAAACGCTTGACGGGATTTTGACCTGCATAGGTGGGAATAGTTTGGATTATTCCAACGATAAGGCCTATTACACAACCGAGAAACGTTGATATCAGCGCTATGACAATAGTTATACCCGCACCGCGTAGAAGGGAGATACCGTAGATATCAAGTATGAAAAAAATGCGTCCTATAAAATCGGATGGCAGCATAATATATCACTCCATTTTATCTGATTAATGCGGAAAACAGGGGCAGGATGACCCCGTCCCTGTTGTTTTTTCCAAAATGTGTATTTAGCTCAAAGGCTGTACAGCAATAGCTTCCTTCATCATACGGTCGAAATCGTCAACGGTAAGTGTATCAAGTACGCTGTTGATTTTGTCGCAGAGTTCGGTATTGCCTTTTTGCAGTGAAATACCGATGTTAATAAGATCCTGACTTACCTCAAAGTTGTCGTCTGTGCCGTTGAAATCCAAGAGCTTGAAATTGGGATATGCAACGCAAGCAGACAAAGCGGTGGGGATGTCAGTGACAACCAGATCGCACATACCAGAATCAAGAGCTACCAGCATTTGGGCTACCTCGGACTGCGCAGGCAAAATTTCTACGTCAGTAAGCTGGGGAAGACACTTGGTATACCAAATTGTGTTTTGCTGAGAAGTGCAGGTGGCGCCCGCAAAATCGGAAATACCCTGGGCATCGGCATAAGGACCGTCTGCAAGAACAAGCGAAACTATGGTAGCATAGTAATATGGCTGTGTAAAATCAACAGATTCCAAACGATCTGGGTCTATTGATTGACCAGCAATGACGCAGTCAACAGTACCCGACTGAACTGCGGTAACAAGAGAATTCCAATCTGACTTAACTATTTCAAGTTCCATACCAAGCTCATCAGCAATCAGCTTGGCCATCTTTACATCGTATCCATAGGCGTAGTCCTGACTGTCTTTGATGGGAACTGCTCCATTAGAGTCGTCGGGTTGTGTCCAGTTATATGGAGCATATGCGCATTCCATAGCAACAGTCAAAACGCCGTCGTCTACCCAACCTTCTTTATCACAGCCTGCAAGCATCGTGATAGAGAACAAGGAAATCATTAAAAAAAGCGCTAGTATTCTCTTCTTCATCTTTAAAACCCCTTATTAATTATACAGATGATGTGCAGAAACAGCGATATAAAAACGCAGTTTGCAATGTCATTATGTTGGTAAGTATAATTGGCTATTCGCGTTTTGTCAACAAAATTTTACTATAAAAAGCTGTTGAAATCGGTTCCAAAATTTAAATTTAAGTCGATAAAAGCTGTGTATTCAGAGGTTAAACAAAATCGGGAAGCACAGTATTTAATTCCCGGATAAAATGATTTTATGTAAATATTTTGATTTTAAAGCTGAAGATATGTTATGAGTTAATTGTTTTGTGATCGACCCGGATGAGTGTTGTGAATTTTATACATTCAAAGAGGCCGTTGCGCTGCTTAAATGAAATCGTCAACATCTAAGTGTATTTTCGAGCGCAGTTTTGACATAACTTTTGCAGTATTAAAATAAAAAAAGTGCAGGAGTAAAAATCAACTTTAACTCCTGCACTGGTGCGAGAGATGGGACTTGAACCCACACGCCATACGACACACGCCCCTCAAACGTGCCTGTCTACCTATTCCAGCACTCTCGCTCATATTTGCAATTCACTAACGCGAATTAAATTATATCCACATATGGTGGTTTTGTCAATAAAAACTTTTAATTTATAAATTTTAAATGGAGTTCAATGCCGGCATAGCAATAAATTTCCATTGAATTTAATAAAAAATCTTATTAAATACTTGAAATAGCTGAAATTAT
>CALWWP010000033.1 GCA_944385275.1 uncultured Oscillospiraceae bacterium
TATCGCTAGAAAGCGATATCCCTTTATTTTTATAACTTCCAGTTTCCTAAATAATCAAGTTGTTCCTGATCGAGTGTGTCTATGGAAATACCCATGGTCACAAGCTTTTTTTCTGCGACTGCATTATCTATATCCTCTGGTACTGCTATCAGACGTGTTTCAAGCTTGCCCCTGTTCTTTGCCAGATATTCGGCGCTTAAAGCCTGTATCGCAAAGCTCATATCCATGATTTCCGCTGGATGCCCATCTCCCGAAGCGAGATTGACCAGTCTTCCCTCTGCCAATACATAGAGCCAATTCCCATTCGGCAGGCGATATCCCATGATATTTGTTCTCTGTTCCTGCTTTTCCTCTGCTATTCTCTCTAAGCCTGCCACATCTACTTCTACATTAAAGTGCCCCGCATTGCACAAAATCGCTCCATTTTTCATTTTGACAAATTCTTTTTCTGTTATCACATTTTTACAGCCTGTAACTGTGACAAAAATATCTCCCAATTCTGCAGCTTGCTCCATCGGCATTACAGAGAATCCATCCATTGCAGCTTCCAGCGCTTTAACAGGGTCTATTTCGGTTACAACTACTTTCGCGCCAAAACCTCTTGCCCTCATAGACACGCCTCTGCCGCACCAGCCGTATCCGGCCACTACAACCGTCTTTCCTGCTACTATAAGGTTTGTAGTGCGGTTTATCCCGTCCCATACTGATTGTCCTGTTCCATACCTGTTGTCAAACATATGCTTGCATTTTGCGTTATTTACCATGATAACAGGGTATTTTAGGATTCCTTGGCTCTCCATAGCTCTCAGGCGGTGAATCCCAGTCGTAGTCTCCTCACATCCGCCTATAACCTCTTTGATTTTTTCTATATAAGAGGTATGCATGAGCTCCGCCAGATCCCCTCCATCATCTATTATGATGTTCGGTCCGTTTTGAATAGTGCGTTCCAAATGTTCTTTGTACTGCTGGGCATCTACTCCATGTCGCGCAAAAATATTAATACCTTTTTGGGCAAGCGCAGCTGCTACGTCATCCTGAGTAGACAGAGGATTACACCCAGTAGCATACATCTCTGCGCCTCCCGCAGTAAGGACTTCGCACAGATACGCAGTTTTTGCCTCAATATGTACTGACAACGCAATCTTCAATCCAGAAAACGGCTTGTTTTTACTAAATTCCTTTTCAATACTATTGAGGAGCGGCATATTTCTCCTTACCCATTCTATTTTCTTTTCTCCAGATGGAGCAAGAGCTATATTTTTAATATCATACATTCACTATTTCCTCGCTTTAAAATCTTTTACATATTTTTTCCACATTCCAATATACTTTTTCAGCGTCTATGGTTTTAAATTGTCCGCTCTCATAAACTATCTTTCCGTCGATTATCACCATATCTGTTTCGGTACCATCTACAGAATATGAAAGCGCAGCAACAGGATCATTTTCCGGCTGCATAGACGGAAAACGCTTATTCAAAAGCACTACATCAGCACGGTAACCTTCCGCTATCTTTCCTGTCGTCTTTTCAAGACCAAGTGCCTTTGCTCCATTTTCTGTAGCGATTTTCAGAGTCTCTGCCGCGCTTACCGCAGTAGCGCTCTCATTCACTCCCTTGTGGATAAGAGCTAAAAAGCTCATTGCCCTGAACATATTCAAAGAATTGCTGCTTGCCGCCCCATCTGTGCCCAAAGCTACATTCAATCCCTTTTCCAAGAACCTCGGTACCGGCGCAAACCCGTTTCCAAGCTTCATATTGCTCAAAGGATTTGTAACGACGCTGACATCGTTGCGCTTCAATATATCTATATCATTATCTGTCATATATACGCAGTGCGCCGCGGCAGTATGATTCTTAAAAATTCCAGCTCTTTCCATCAGCTCAGCAGGCGTACACCCATAGTTTTTTGCAATAGTTGCTATCTCATCTCTGCTCTCTGCCAAGTGTGTATGTATGCCAACTCCTATGTGATTTGCACACGCAGCTACTTCACGTAAATATCCCTCATCGCATGTATAAGGTGCGTGCGGAGCAAGCATAAAAGAGATTCTGTCATGACCTTTCCATTTTGCTATCTCCTTAAGAGCTTCATCAAGACGTCTTTTACCGCCTTCCACATCGTCCTTGCCTCCGGTAAGTCCTCTAGACAGTACAGCTCTCATTCCGGCGTCTTCTGCCGCTTGCGCCGTCTCGTCTACAAAGATATACATATCTAAAAATGACGTCGTACCAGTCCTGATCATTTCCATACATGCAAGCAGAACTCCCCAGTACAAATCGCCCGGCACAAGCTTATCCTCCATTGGCAATATCTTTTTAAACAGCCAATCCGTAAAAGCGATATCATCTGCGCTATTGCGGAAAACAGTCATATAGGAATGGGTGTGCGCATTTATCAATCCCGGTATAAGCAGCTTTCCCTCTCCGGATATAACTCTCTCTGCAACAAAATTTTCAGGCACTTTGTCTATACCTGCGATCTCTCCATTTTCTATATATATGCTGCAATTTTTTATTCCGTCACACATCAGTGCATCAACGCTGCGTATCAATATGCCCATTGCATACACATCCTTTCCACAGTAGAGTATATCATTGCTTAAGCTGCAATACAATACAAAAAAGGGGAGTATTTATGCAGAATACTCCCCTTTATGCAAAAACTTTTGCCGCTATCCATGCTGCGCCTGCCGCTATGGCTCCCGCTGCTGCATATAGGCATGCCGGCATCCGAAAGTGCAGCCTCCTGTGCTTTTTATCCCCTTTGAACAGACGAGCGGCAATCGTCTGTGCTTCCTCTACCAATTTTTCCTCTGTCATACCATCTTTTCCATATACATTATCTTTTAAAACGAACACTGCACGCTCAAATAATTTTGGATCAGGAGATTTAATTACAATTATACGTCTCGATACACCCTTGATCATACGCGCCTCCAGCAAACCATTTGCTCCCATTTTGCCCAGAGCCGCCCTATTCTATTCTTAGTTTATTTTCTTTCTTCAAGAGCCACCGCAAGAACTGTCATGTCGTCATCGCAGTGGTATCGTTCCATCGCCTGCTCAATAATTGCCATAGCCATGTCTTTTGCGCTATGTGCCTCTCTATCCTGTAAAAGCGTCATCAACCAGTCATCATCTCCTCCTACAGATACGCCATCGCTAGCCACTATAGCCCAATCGCCTTTTCCTAGTCTAAATTTGATAAGCTCCGGTCTTGATGGATCTGCAGAAAGACCTGCCGCCAAACTGCGTGTAGATATCCTTTTTACAATTCCTCCACGCCTAATATACGATGCCGCAGCTCCATACTTGTATACCCGTGCGCGTCCAGTAAATAAATCGATGCAAAGTAGATCAACAGTTGCACAGCCCGGATCGTCTTCGCTACGCAAAAGCATGACAGAATTCAGTATTTTTAAGGCCGTCTCTGCTTTTATCCCCGCTTTCAAAAACGACTCCAAAATATGTACAGCATCCCTGCTCTCTCTTTCTGCTTCACGGCCGCTGCCCGCTCCATCAGATAATATGATGCAAAGTTCTCCCTCATCTGTTTTAAAATACGTTCCTTTGTCCCCGCTAACGACTTCTCCTTTTTTTCGTGCACTTGCGATCCCCACGCACGCAGCTAGAGGCTCGGCTTCCAAAAGCGTCATGCTGCTCCCTTCGTCGAGCTTTCTACACAGCCGTACTCCGGCCGCGGCCGACAGCTTGTCCAGATATTGTTCGTCATTTTCCATATTCTGTACTGACGGTCCTTCTATCTCGATATGAAGCCTTCCGCTTTTATCTCTAAAAACCGCCGCAGTAGCTGCTATATTACTTCCATCTAAATATTTATTTAGTCTGCGTTCTATCCTCGGCTCACTTTGGGCGTCTGAGCCGATCTCCTGCGATATGTCGTTTAATATCATGGACATGTCCATATACTGCTCATACAAAGTGTTTTTATTTTCCTTTAGGCGGTTTTTATATTGCCTTCTGTACAGCATAGCCTTCAACTGTGTGTTTATCTCATCTATTAGACTCCGCAGCTCTATACAGCGATTCCTAAAGTGTTCAGGCAGATCCCTTTCCGTAAGGACCCCATTTTTCATCATGGCCCGCGAAGCATCATTCATAGCGTTGACAGTAAAATTATACTCTTTAGTCCAACAGCGTCCAGACATACTGCAATCTCTACAAATCTTTTCCGCTGCCGCATCAAATACAGATGCGATATCGTTGTCGTTTTTGTCTGCTCCACAGTTGTTTTTTACTGTCTCGTACAGTTCCTCAAATGACTGTGCGATCTTATCGACCCTTTCACTGGTATAGCGTTTAAGTCTGTTGGTTCCAAAAAATTCTCCGGACAACAGTCCCCGTGCCGGCGGCAGCACTGATGTGGGAACAAGTATAAAAAATACTGCCGCTACAAACATCTCATAAAACAATGCTATAGTATCGTTCCAAAACAGCAAAGCCGACGCTGTGTGGATAAGAACAAAAATCACTGTATAGCCCAGTTTTCCCCTGCGGGAAAACACACCCGACAGCATTCCAGTACACGCATAAATAATCGCTGTGGCACTGTCACCTAGTGCAGCCATTATTGAAATTCCAGCTGCAACTCCTACGACAGCTCCATTGCCTGCGCCGCCTTTATATGCTGCAGCCATTATCAAAAATAGCGCCATAATACGCCCCACAGACATATCTGCCAGCACAAATATTCTTGCAAGAGAACTCAGCACCGCCGTAATCAGCAAAAGTATACTGACCATTCGCTGCATACGTTCTTCACTTCCAAGAGTATCGCAAAACGGAGAAAGCGCCAATCTATAAAAATATGCGCTTGCACCCGCAAGTACGACCTCCGCCACATAAAAGACCGTATGTGAAAAAGCAAATCCGCTGTCCAGCACATATACAAACCCTATGCACGCAGTCATAAAAGATACTACTGCAGGCATAAACCAAGTTTTGGCATAAAATTTTGTATTTTTAAAAACAAATGCTGCCGTCACAATAAGCAAAATGATTCCTATGTATTTAATGCTGTGCAAAATATCCCTGCTTAAAAGATATCCCCAAAACGCTCCTATTGCCGATACTATCCCCGGTGTACCGGCTCCTGCGGCTCCTACCCATCCTGCTCCAAATGGAGAGTAGTCTCCAAATATCTTTCCCCCTGACAATATTGCCGAAACGGCAAACCGAACTGCCAGTTCTGCTATCCGTATAGCTATTTCATTTTGAAATATTGTTTCTCGGCCAGCTCTAAGCCTGTCAACAATTCCACCGACTCCAGCTCTAATTCCCCTGTCATTCAAATTGATCGGCCTCCCATGCATAATACTCGGTCACAGCGAATATACTGGTATTTATTACCATTATATAGATATGCATGGTAAAATTTCGTCTAATACTGTTGCCCCAAAAATTTATACTTATACTGCAAAAGCCGTTCGACGAAAAGTACATTGCTTTTCATCGAACGGCTTTTGTAACAATCTATAAATTAAAAAAGTAATTCCGGCTGTTTTCAATATCTTCAGCTATCTGCTTTTGAAGCTCCTCCACATTTGAAAATCTGCATTCACCTCTCAGATATTTATACAGTTCAAGCTCTATCCTCTTTCCGTATATATCTTCACCATAATCTAGTATATGAGTCTCTACAGTTACACGCCCACCGTCTCTAATCGTAGGGTTTACTCCGATATTAGTCACAGAAATATGCTTTTCTTCTTCCCCTTCAATATGAACTTTAGACGCATAGACTCCACGTGCCGGTGCCAGAATCCCTTCCTGCAAGTTCATATTTACCGTAGGCGTTCCTATTCTTCTACCTATCTTATATCCAGAATGAACTGTATCCGTTATCAAATATGGGTGTCCCAGAAAATCAACCGCACGTTCCATTTCTCCTTCTGCAATTAATTTTCTTATGTAAGTTGAACTTACCCTTATACCGTCTTTCATTACCGGAGGCACGATCTGACACCATATTTTGTCGCGAGCGCATTTTTCCCTTAGCTTCTCAGCAGTTCCCTCTCCGCGGTAGCCAAAGCGGAAATCATGTCCAGCTACGAATCCTACAGCATCATATTCCTCTGTAATATATTCTATAAAATCGCTCCAGTCCATCTGCATGGTATGTTTATCAAAATTCAGCACTATCATCTGGTCGATTCCAAAATATTCCTTCAAAATAACTTTTCTATCTTCCACTGATTGGATCATTTGAACAGTATGCCCGCTGATCACAGCCTCCGGAGGACGGTCAAAAGTCAGCATAGCTGGAACAGCGTTGGCCTCATACGCCATATTCTTTGCCGTATGCAGCAGCTCGGCATGTCCAAGGTGAATCCCATCAAAAAATCCTAGGGCAATAACCCTCTTTCCAGCTTTCATTCAGAACCCACCTCAAAAAAGCTTTTTATAGTGCACATATGTCCTTTACTGCAAGAACCCAGCATGAGGAAGCTCCTATCGGAGGCATATACCCGGTATATTCCCTCCTGTTCAAAGCAGGGATATTCCGTGCCATTTTTACATCTCGTCTCATACTCTTTCGGCACCACCGCACTAGGGTACCTCAAGAAAATCGAATCTATCGGCTTTACACAATTTACTGCGTTTTCATACGAACTAATTAAAAAATCAAGGCTCACCGCTTGCTCAGTGGAAAAAACTCCGGCCTGCAAACGCCGCAGCTGCGACATCACTCCCCCGCAGCCCAGCCGCTCTCCTATATCATTACACAGTGTTCGTATATATGTACCTTTTGAACAGGCCACTTTTAAAATATAATCGTCTCCGTTTTTATCAATTATATCGATACTGTGTATAGCGATCGTCCTTGGTTTTCTTTCTACAGCTATCCCTTTGCGTGCGTATTCGTATAATTTTTTCCCCTGTATTTTGATCGCGGAATACATCGGGGGCAGTTGCTCAATGGTTCCCACAAAGCTTGCTATTGTTTTCCTTACATCCTCATCGTCTGGAATAGCGTCCCTAGTTTGCAGCACTTTCCCGCTTATATCCTGTGTATCCGTAACTATACCAAGGCGCAGGCCTGCTAAATATACCTTGTCATCGTTCTCAACAAACTGTATAGCCCTAGTCGCTCTGCCTATAAATATAGGCAGAACCCCTGTCGCCATGGGATCTAGCGTACCGCTGTGCCCTATTCTTTTCTGCCGGTATACCCCTCGCAATTTAGCAACGACATCGTGCGAAGTCCATCCTGCAGGCTTATCTACAATGACAATTCCATTTATTGATTCCATCCATCATACACCACTGCCAAAATTTTTTGCTTAGCCTCAACCGGAGGACAGCTCAAGCTGCAACCAGCAGCCTGGGTATGTCCGCCTCCACCCAGCTTCATACATATCTTCCCGGCATCAGCTTTTCCTGCCGTACGCACCGATATTTTACTCGTCCTATCCTTGCGCTCACGAATTGTTATGCCTACTTCAACGCCTTCCACCTGAACCGCAAAAGAAGAAATATCCTCCAAGTCTTCTTCTCCTATTCCGGAGTTTTTTATCATATCCAATGTGATGACATTGACGGCAACTCGTCCTTCGCAGAAAAATTCCATACCTCTGTTTACCATACCTTCAAAAATTAAACGGTTTCGCGTACGAGTCATAAACATTTCTTTGCGTATTTTATCGGCTCTGATCCCAATATCCAAAAGCTCTGCCGCTATCCTCATAGTATCCGAAGTTGTGTTGTTGTATTTAAAGCATCCCGTATCCGTGGATATCGCTATAAATAAAAGTTCTGCGCATTTAACGCTTACAGAACCTTTCATCTTCAAAATAATATTAAATACGATTTCTCCACAGGCCGCTTTTTCTCCCATTACACAGTTATGCCTTGCAAACAATCCATTATACGCATGGTGGTCCACAGACAAGTCTATCCTATCTGCATACCTGCCGGCATTGTCGGGCAGCATCTCCAAGCTTGCGACATCCGCAGTCAAAATGGTTTCCGGTACATAGTCCTCCGGAGCAATAAACTCCGAAACATACTCTTCATAGCGTTTTGTTATCTGCTCGTTATTGAGAACATATGCTGTTTTTCCTATTTCCCTAAGTGCGCTGCATATGGCCCCTGCGCAGCCAAGTGTATCGCCGTCTGGATTGCGATGACTTATTATTAGATATCTGTCATTCTGCCGCAAATATTGTGCGACTTCACTCGCAGTCATCCGTCTCTCCCTCCTCACTCCGGGAGTCCTCATGCTCCAAATCGTTTATAAGTTTTGAAATATGAGCGCCGTAAGCTATAGACTTATCTAGCTGAAATGTCAATTCTGGAGTATATCTCAGATTTAATCTGCGGCTCAGTTCTCCTCTCAAATATCCAGATGCTGATTTCAAGCCCTTCATAAACTGTTTTTCATCGACTTCTCCCAACACGCTCAAATGCACTTTACAATAGCGAAGGTCACTTGTAGTCTCGGTCCATGTAATGCTGATCAGCTTATCTCCCAGACGTGGGTCTTTGATCGTCCGTATGATAGAAGAAAGCTCACGCTGAATATCTTCATTAATTCTCTGCAGTCTGTTGGATGCCATATATCTCTCCACCTATTTTGATTCTATAGCGCCGAAACGGCGACTCCTTTTCTTATACGATTCGATGGCCTTGTCCAATTCCTTTTCACTGAAATCAGGCCAAAGCACATCTGTAAAATAATACTCCGAATATGCCGATTGCCACAGCAAAAAATTAGAAAACCGCAGTTCACCGCTGGGACGTATAATGAGGTCAGGGTCCGGTATTCCTGCCGAATACATATATTCCGAAAAGGCCTCTTCGGTCAGCCGGGACACTTTTCCGCTTTTATAGTCTTCAGCATATTTTTGAGCGGCCCTGACAATCTCGGCTCTTCCCCCGTAATTCAAGCACAAATTTACCTGAAATCCATTGAGTCTGTCAGAAATCATTTCAGTTTCCGCTATCAACTTCTTCAGTTTTTCCGACAATGGAGCCGTGTCACCCATAACGCGAAGTCTTATGCCGTCTTTTTCCATCTTTTCTATAGCTTCATACAAATATTTTTCCAAAAGTCCCATAATGGCTTCAACTTCTTCTTTGGGCCTTTTCCAGTTTTCAGTAGAAAATGCATATATTGTAAGGTAATCTATGCCAATGTTCTTACAGTATGTGGCAATCGTCCTAAAAGTTTCTACTCCTACCGCATGCCCGGCAGTCCGCGGCAATCCGCGTTTTTTGGCCCAGCGTCCATTGCCGTCCATAATAATCGCAATATGGCGGGGAAGCGCAGCAGTATTTCCTGTCTTCCCCGCCTTACTTGGCTTTTTTCCAGTAAAAAGTCCCATTTTCATTCCTTAAATCTCGTACAATTCCTTTTCTTTTTTCTCAACGAGTTCTTCTATCTCTTTTGTATATTTATCAGTTAATTTCTGCATATCTTTTTCAATATCTTTCAAGTCATCTTCCGTTATCTCGGACTTTTTCTTTTCTGCCCTATAGCGTTCCATAGCGTCTCTACGTATATTTCTGATCGCTACTTTGCCTTCTTCTCCATATTTTTCTACTTGTTTTACCAAATCACGTCGTCTCTCCTCAGTCAGCTGCGGAAATACCAGTCTGATTAATCTGCCATCGTTCTGAGGATTGATGCCCAGCTCGCTTGCCTGAATTGCCTTTTCTATCAGTTTAAGGCTCGAAGCATCCCAAGGCTGAATAACAAGCGTACGCGGATCCGGTACAGAGATCGATGCGATCTGCTGTATAGGTGTCGGTGAACCATAGTATTCGACCTTTATCTGATCTAGCGTGGCTGCATTAGCTCTGCCAGCGCGGACGGATGCAAACTGCTCTTTGAGCACTGAAACTGTCTTATCCATTCTGCTCGTATACTCTGCATAATTCTGATCCATTTTTATACCTCCTAATATTGTTCTATTCTATCAATAGACAGTCGTACCTACTTTTTCTCCATTAATAACGCGAATAATATTCTCAGGGTCTTTTAGGGCAAATACTATTACTGGTATTTTATTGTCCATAGCCAAAGAAGTCGCAGTCGAATCCATAACGCCAAGATGCTCCGCCAACACCTGCTCATAGCTTATGTAGTCGTACTTTTTAGCATCTCTTACCATGTTTGGATCTGCATTATACACTCCGTCTATATTCTTAGCCAGTAAAATTGCTTCAGCGCCTATTTCTGCCGCCTTCAAAACCGCTCCTGTATCAGTAGAGAAAAACGGATTGCCTGTGCCGCAGCCGAAAATAACTATTCTTCCCTTGTCTAAATGGTTCACGGCCTTGTCTATAACATATGGCTCAGCTATCTTGGCCATATCTACCGTCGTCTGTACTCTGACAGGCACATCCATCTGCTCCAGCACATCGGCAACTGCTAGCGCATTGATAGTCGTTGCAAGCATACCCATGTGGTCTGCTCGAGTACGCTTCATACGACCGCCGCCATCCTTGACCCCGCGCCAAAAATTGCCGCCGCCTACGACGACTCCAACTTCTACACCGTTTAAATTGCATGTCTTTAACACCTTGCAGACCTCTGAAATGACGTTAAAATCCAGACCCATCTTTTTATTGCCAGCCAGTGCTTCGCCGCTGATTTTCAAAAGCACTCGCTTATAATTAGGTTTTTCTATTGTCATGACTTCCGCCCTCCAAAGTTTTTTCACCTTATTTTAATATATTTTTCCCAAATTTAAAAGCCTTTATATAAAAATTGTTAAGCTATAATATATTTTTTCTGCTTTATTTTTGACTTTTTAAAACATGTCATAAAGCAAAAAGAGCAAACGTATATCCAAGTATGGTATACATTTGCTCTTTTACCTCTTCATTATTATATCTAAATCAAATTATTTGATCATGCTGGCAACTTCATCTGCGAAATTGTCGGACTTCTTTTCAATTCCTTCGCCTCTTTCAAAGCGAACAAATGCTTTTACCTTGATATCTCCGCCAAGCTCTTTAGCAACTTGTCCAATATATTTTTCAACAGAGAGCTTGTTTTCTTTGACAAACGGCTGATTCATCAAGCAAATCTCTTCAAAGAACTTATTCATGCGTCCCTTGACCATATTCTTTGCAATCTGCATTGCCTTGTCCTCAGGAAGGTTCTTTGCCTTGTTCTCTTCCATGGCTTTTGCAAGCTGAATAGACTCTTCTTTTGCAATCTCATCAGCATCGACTGAAGAACTGTCCAAATATATCGGACGCATTGCTGCGGTCTGCATAGCTAGATCCTTGCCAAGCTCTATAACTTTTTCTTTGTCTAGGCCATCGGAAACTTCCATATTGATGAGTACGCCTATTTTGCCGCCCATGTGAATATACGGAACAGTCAGTCCGCTGTCAAAACGAGCGAAACGGCGAATCTGAATATTTTCTCCAATAACGAGAACTCTTTCCTGACGGATTTCAGCAACAGTATTGTTGGTCCCCGGATAGTTCATTTCCATCAGTTCTTCTACAGTAGACGGATTCTTCTCAGCTACTACCTTGGTAATATCTTCAGCAAACTTCTGGAAATCTGGATTCTTAGCTGCAAAGTCAGTCTCTATATTTACTTCTGCCATAGCAGCAACACCGTTGTCAAGAACGCAAGCACAGACTATTCCCTCTGCAGCAATTCTGCTGGCTTTCTTCTGGCTAGCGGCCAGTCCTTTTTCGCGCAGAAACTCAACAGCCTTATCCATGTCTCCGTCTGAAGCGGTAAGTGCCTTTTTGCAGTCCATCATTCCAACGCCTGTCATTTCTCTTAGAGTTTGTACATCTTTCGCTGTGAATGCCATGTTTTTTTCCTCCTAAATATTAATGCACCTGTAACAGGGCGGGTCTTTACGGAACCCGCCCTGACAGTCAAAACCTACTTATTCAGCCTCTTCAGCGGCCGGTGCCTCTTCAGCAGCCTGTACAGAAGAATCAGAATCCTTGTCAACGACCTCTTCTTCGCCCTGTCTGCCTTCAAGAACAGCAGTAGCCATTGCGCCGGCAATAAGCTTTATAGCTCTGATCGCATCGTCATTGCCGGGGATCACATAGTCTATCTCATCAGGATTGCAGTTCGTATCTACGATCGCAACGATGGGAATGCCAAGCTTCTTAGCTTCGGCGATAGCTATTCTCTCTTTTCTCGGGTCTACTATAAACAGTGCTCCCGGAAGCTTCTTCATATTTTTAACGCCGCCAAGGTATTTTTCGAGCTTCGCAATCTCGTTCGTACGCTTAATGACTTCCTTCTTGGGAAGCATATCAAAAGTGCCGTCTTCCTGCATAGTGCGCAGCTGAGCTAATCTGTCAATACGTGTACGCATCGTCTTGAAGTTTGTCAGCATTCCGCCGAGCCATCTTGCGTTTACATAGTACATTCCTACGCGCTCTGCCTCTTCCTTGATCGCATCCTGAGCCTGCTTTTTAGTTCCGACAAACAAGATGCTCTCACCATTTTCAGACAAACTGCGTACAAAATCATACGCCTCTTCCAGCTTTTTTACAGTCTTCTGAAGATCTATGATATAGATCCCATTGCGCTCCATATAGATATACGGAGCCATTTTCGAATTCCATCTTCTAGTCTGATGTCCGAAGTGAACGCCTGCTTCCAAAAGCTGCTTCATTGAAACTACTGCCATTGTGTTTTCCTCCTTTATTTGTTGCTACCTCCACCGAGATCAACTCGCTTTACCAACCCATGCGGCACACGGCGCAGCGATCCCACGGTGTGTGTAATGCTCAAGTATTTTAGCATGAAAAATCAACTATTGCAAGCAAAAATAAGATAAAAAATCAAGATTTTACCTATTTTTTATTTTAATATTTATATCCAGCTTCTCTTTTCTCTGTGTGAACGCCGGTGCTCTCCTTTCACATCGACCAAAACGATATCTTCTCCCATTTTTACAATTTTATCCCAGCCTATCACATAGTCGTCTTCTCTTCCCAATATCCCAAGGAATCGGTATGGGCCCGGTATTACCAGTGCCGCTATCTTGCCGTCGCTCACATCCACAAGGACATCACTTATAAAGCCGAAACGAAAACCATCGCAGACATTGATGACTTCCTTGTATTTTAAATCTGTGATCCTGCATTGCATTCCTATTTCCCCCTTTTTAGTCAGTATATTTATCTATGCAAAAAGAAATGCCCGCCGATCTTCATATCGACGGGTCATGCGGCTATAAATTCTTTTTTATTTGGTTTATTGCATTTTTCTCCAAACGCGATACCTGAGCCTGGCTTATACCTACTTCTTTCGCCACTTCAGTCTGTGTCTTTCCCTCGTAAAAGCGCAGCGCCAGTATTCGTTTTTCTCGTTTGCCAAGTTTTTCTATGACCTCTGACAAAGCTATCTGTTCCATCCAACTTTCGTCGGTATTTTTATTGTCTCCAACTTGATCCATTAGGCAAATAGCATCGCCTCCGTCCGTGTACACTGGTTCATAGAGAGATACCGGATCCACTATGGCATCCATCGCAAATACCACTTCTTCGCGGGCTATTCCCAGCTCTTTCGCTATCTCTTCCACTGACGGTTCTCTTTGATTCTCTCCCGTAAGACGTTCTTTTACCTGCAATACCTTGTAAGCGGTATCTCTCATCGACCTGCTTACGCGTATACTGCTGTTGTCTCTAAGATACCTGCGTATTTCGCCCACTATCATTGGGACCCCATATGTCGAAAATCTTACATTCTGGTCGAGGTCAAAATTATCTATCGCTTTTATAAGGCCTATACAGCCGACTTGAAAAAGATCGTCAACATTTTCTCCTCTTCCGATAAACTTTTGAATCACCGAAAGCACAAGTCTAAGGTTGCCAGAGATAAGCTCTTCCCTTGCGGCTTTGTCTCCAGCTTTGCTCAATTTCAAAAGCCTGTTTATCTCTTCGTTTTTAAGTACTTTTAGTTTTGCAGTATTGACTCCGCTGACCTCAACTTTGCCGTGCATATGCAAAACCCCCCGCAATCAACTTAACTGTTATAAGTATTTCCTGCGAAGGATTTTTTAATACTGCCATAATTTGCTTTAAAGCAAAAGCTGGATTTTGTCACGCCTTCATTTCAATCAAATATATTTTGATATTTCTCTTCTCAGACGCAAAATTATTCTCTTCTCCAGTCTTGAGATATATGATTGAGATATCCCCATCATATCGGCCACCTCTTTTTGTGTTTTTTCCTTTACTCCCCCTATTCCAAATCTCAATACTATAATATTTTTTTCGCGTTCACTGAGCGTTTCCAGTGCATTCATAAGCAGCATCTTATCTACATCCTCGTCAAGCGGACGCATCACCATGTCGTTATCCGTTCCCAGAATATCAGACAGCAGCAGCTCATTGCCATCCCAGTCAGTATTCAATGGCTCATCAAACGATATTTCATTTTTCTGATTCGACGCTTTTCTCAAATACATCAATATTTCATTTTCGATACAACGCGATGCGTAGGTTGCCAGTTTAATATTTTTTTCGCTTTTATAGGTGTTAACAGCCTTCATAAGCCCAATAGTGCCTATTGAAATAAGATCTTCAATGTTAATACCTGTATTTTCAAAGCGTTTTGCTATATAAACAACAAGGCGAAGATTATGCTCTGTCAAAACCTTTCTCGCCTCTTCGTCTCCTGAATCCAATCGTTTTATGTACTCCTGCTCGCTCTGCTTATCAAGCGGCGGCGGCAAGGTATCACTTCCTCCTATATAAAGAACGGAATCCGCAATCCGCTCAAGCCACTGCAGCACTATAACATACAATCTAAATTTTTGTTTCACTTTTTTACTCCTCACAAGTCTGTTCCTATAATAGCGTCATACCATTCCCCGTCTGACAATCTATTAGGTGATATCGCAACCAATACGTTTGCTTTTTCTTTCCCATCAATGCACACATAGTCCGGCTTGAATGCCGCAAGCAGGCCGCCGTCTTTTCCCACCGACCTGTACGGAAGCAGCCTCAGCTTGATCTTTGAATCCGCATCATGTAAATTTTTTAGTATTTCCAAGGAACTGTCGCCGGAAATCGGGAACAACTCTGAAATATGCTCTTTTTCTGCGATCAGTACCGGCGATGCTGTGATAGGATCTCTCAGAGTATTTCCGCTGTCTATCAAAACGCGGAGCTGCGCTTGACTGCCGTTAAACCCTATCTGAGCTTTCACAACGCCGTTTTGCACCTTGTCTTTCCTCAAATACCTTACTATTCCTTCAAGCAACAAATACATAGCTGCAAACACAGCCAGCATCACTGGCATTTGTATAGGCAAATATGTACCATTGTATGACAGTTTGGTATTAAAAAACATCTGGGCTGCCAGAGCTGCCCCTGCAAATGCAGCCGAGACTGCAGCAAATATCAAACATGGTTTTAAAATTTTATTTTTCCAGCCTGCTGCAATCATAACCATCAAAATCGCAAAAACAAGTTTTATCCAGCCGCTTCTCAAAAACAACAATTCCGGAAACAGCACCAGTACTGCATACACAGCGCCCAGTCCTGCCCCTGCTGCGATCCATTTTTTAGGTCTTTCAATACGGCAAAACTGCACTGTCATATACAGTAGCAGGTAATTGATGATAAAATTGGAGGCAAAAAGCACATCAGCATACACGACTTCCAAGCAAATCACCGCCTGTCTGTTTTATATTATATGGCTGGCCATATGTGAAAAAAGCAAAAAATAGTCAATAGCAGATAATAAAAAGGAATACCGGAAAACACAGCTTTCTATTACTGTACAATGTGTTTCCCGGTATTCCCCTTGTCTAGTTTTCCGATTGATTTTCTAGATTTTTTTCTACAGACTTTACTTGCTTTATCAGCTTGACGCGCGGTACCATGATCTCATGGCCGCACCCAGTACACTGAAGCTTCCAGTCTACACCTACACGCAGGACTTTCCATCTCCGGCTTCCGCATGGATGCGGTTTTTTCATGGTCACTATATCTCCTACATGAATATCCATATAGATCTCCTATTCTTTTTTGATACTTTCCCAATATTTTTTAGCAAGCTGCTCTGTCTTGTTGTCCCCGTACTCATAATATTTTTTGTTCTTTATATTCTCCGGCAAATACTGCTGACGAACATAGTGGTTTTCATAGCTATGAGCATATTTATACGGCTCTGTCTTCTCCACTTCCGCTCCGTCTGCATGCACATTTTTAAGATGACGTGGTATCTCCCCCGTATTTCCCTTTGCAACATCTGCCGCAGCCTTTTCAATAGCCACCACAGCAGAGTTCGATTTCGGTGCCGTGGCAAGCAGTATTACAGCCTCCGCCAATGGGATCTGGGCTTCCGGAAGCCCAAGCTGCATAGCGGAATCAACACAGGCTTTTACAATTGCTATTGCCTGAGGATATGCAAGTCCTACATCTTCAGCGGCAATAACCAGTAGCCTCCTGCATGGTGAGATCAGATCTCCCGCTTCCAAGAGCCTTGCCAGATAGTGTATCCCGGCGTCCGGATCTGAGCCCCTAATGGATTTTTGAAATGCAGAGATGATATCATAGTGCTCATCTCCGTCCCTGTCGTACCTCATGGCGCTGCGCTGAGATATCTGTTCCACATCTTTTAGTCCAAGTGTCATCTCTCCATTTTTAATACGCGACGCCGAAAACAACAGTTCAACAGCGTTGATAGCCTTACGGACATCTCCTCCGCAAGAATAGGATATACGTTCTACAACTCCATCCTCACACACAACAGCTGTATTTCTCTGCTCTGACAATATCCTTATAGCTCTCTCAACAGCTTCAGCAACATCGCCAGGCTCAACTGGTTTAAATTCAAAAACTGTACTGCGGCTCAAAATCGCATTGTAAACATAAAAATATGGATTTTCTGTCGTTGAGGCGATCAGGCTTATCTTACCGTTCTCAATGAATTCTAGAAGAGACTGCTGCTGTTTCTTGTTGAAATACTGTATCTCGTCCAGATAAAGCAAGACA
>CALWWP010000034.1 GCA_944385275.1 uncultured Oscillospiraceae bacterium
GACAAAGTCAGTACGTCCACGGCTTTTGACAACTCCTTCAGCCGCTCTTTGTGAGACACGCCGAAGCGCTGCTCCTCGTCCACTATCAAAAGTCCAAGATCCTTGAAAACTATATCCTTCTGTATGAGGCGGTGAGTCCCGATCACAATGTCGGTGATCCCCGTCTTTATTCTCCTCACGGATTCGCGCATCTGCCCTGCGCTCTTGAATCTGCTGAGAACGTCTATATTGACGGGATATCCGGAAAAGCGCTTTACGGCCGTCACGTAGTGCTGCTGAGCCAATACGGTCGTCGGCACCAGTATCGCCACCTGCTTTCCGTCCATCACGCATTTCATGGCGGCTCTGAATGCGACCTCGGTCTTTCCGTAGCCCACGTCGCCGCACAGCAGTCTGTCCATCGGGACAGGCTTTTCCATGTCTGCCTTGATCTCCGCCGCAGCTCTCAGCTGATCGTCAGTTTCCCTGTACTCAAATTTCTCTTCAAATTCCCGCTGCCAGTTTGAATCCGGTGAGAACGCATATCCGCCGGTCTTCTGCCGTTCCGCGTATAAGCCTATCAAATATCTGGCCAGCTCTTTCGCCGCTCCTTTTGCACGGCTCTTCGCCCGCTGCCAGTCAGTTCCGCCGAGCTTGCTGAGCTTCGTCTGATGATCCTCTGCCGCGCCTATGTATTTAGAGACCATGTCAAGCTGTGTTGCCGGGACATAAAGGCTGTCTGTGCCCGCATATGCTATCTTGATATAGTCCTTTTCTATTCCGTCGACAGGTATCTTAAAGATCCCGACGAACCTGCCTATACCGTGCTGCTCGTGAACTACCAGATCTCCCGGAGACAGGTCGGTATAGCTCTGCAGCCGCTGTCTGGACCCATCGGCCTTTCTTTTCCTCTGGATAGCCGGCCGCTGTGCTCCCGACAGCTGTCCCTCCGTCAACACAGCCAGCTTGAGTTCCGGGTACTCCATCCCGGCAGACAAAGCTCCGTATTCCATACGGCACGCATGCTGCTCTGTCGGATGCACACGTATCCCGGTCCGCTCCAAATACTCTTTCAAAATATTGCCTTTGCGTTCGTTTGGCACGAGCACAAAGGTCTCATACCCCTCTTTTAAATAGTGGAGCATGTCTCCCGCGGCAGTCTCCAAGCTCCCGCCGTAAGACGGCAGCTGCTTTGCGCTCATATGCATGAGTTCGCGCGGAACCAACGGATATTTATTCCTCAGGAAGCTGTCCAGCATAACTACCGGCCATTCGGCTAAGCGCTGCACCGTCTCATCGTAGGAACAAAAAAACTGTGCGCCATTTCCAGTAATAATTCCCTTTTCAAGCAGCGACTGCACATCCTGCTCCATCTGCCACGCGTAACTCTTTGCCCTGTCGGCCAGTCTGTCCGGCTCACAGAGCAGGACTATGGCGTCCTCCGGCATATAGTCGACCGCCGTATTAAATCCGGGATAAATGAGATCCATGTACCTGTCTGCCGCAGGCAGTCCCCGGTCGTTCTGCAGGCGTTCTATGTCCTCGCGCAGGGTCTTTGCAAGCCCTTCTGGCGCCTTCTTTTTTTTAAGCAGCGACGCAAAGCTGTCGGTCAGCTTTTCCCCAAGCTTTTCAGGCGATGTGATCAGAGTCTCTGCCACTGGCAAAATATGTGCGCACTCCAAATTTTCTGTTCTGCGCTGCGTATCTATATCGAATATGCCCATGGAGTCTATCTCGTCTCCAAAGAATTCACACCTGACCGGGCTGGGCAAAGACGGCGAAAAGAAGTCCATTATCCCGCCCCTTACGGCAAACTGTCCGACGCCCTCCACTTGGTCGCAGCGCTTATATCCGGCCGCAATCAAGCGCTCCGCGATCTCCGGCAGGTCGTAGCTCTCTCCTGTCCTCAGCTCAAAGGCCGCGCTTAAAAGCACATCGCGGGGCATGGTCCTCTGCATCATCGCATCCGGTGTGGCGACCGTTATGCCGCGCTCCCGCGCCGTCATAGAATACAGCGCCCCTATCCTTTCGTGCTCCGACTGGCGCGATACACTCTCCACATTGTAAAACACAAACTCACGGCTGCGGAGCAATGCCGGTGCTGTCCCCGAGAAAAATTCTATATCCCGTGAAAGGCGTTCCGCTTCGAGCTCGTTATGGCATATGACGACCGTGCTCCTACCCGTTAGCTCGTTGACGGCTGCTGCAACATGAGCCCTGTGTATGCCTTCCAGCCCGGTAAGAACAGCCGGACATCTGCCCGCATCTATGCAGGCCATTAGCTTTTCAAAATTGGCGTCACCCATCAAAAGCTTTGCAAATGATCGCATTGACCGTCACCTCCCTTTCACGTCAAAAACAAATTTTTTTCATATTATATCTTTTTCCCCGTCTTTTCAAGAATTTCAAAATTTTTTTACACTTCGTTTACATAATCCTTGAAAAATCATCCTCGCGCACTTATAATGTCGTGGAGCGAGGTGACAAATTTGTCGGCAAATTATCAGCTGCTGCTTGAAGAACAGCTTAAAAGCATACCCGAAGGCAGCCGTCTGCTGCTCCACTGCTGCTGCGCCCCCTGCGCCAGCTATGTGCTCGAATATCTTTCCCCGAAGCTCGATACAACGGCTTTCTACTATAACCCCAATCTCTATCCGCCGGAGGAATACGATCTGAGGGCAGATGAACTCCGGCGTTTTATAGAGCTGTCCGGCGTACGCGCCGGGCTTGTTATAGCGCCGTATGATCCCGGTGTGTTCAGCGAAGCGGTACGCGGCGCCGAAGACAGCCCCGAGGGCGGTCAACGATGCAGTATCTGCTTTTCACTTCGTCTTGCCAAAACCGCTCAGTGGGCCAGCTCGCACGGCTTCCATTATATTGCGACTACACTGACTATAAGCCCGCTTAAGAACGCCGCTCTTATCAACGAGCTAGGAAGCTCTATTGCCGGGCAGAACGGAGTCAAGTGGCTGTATTCCGATTTTAAAAAGCGCGGTGGTTTTCAGCGTTCGACTGAACTGTCCGCAAAATACGGGCTGTACCGCCAAAATTACTGCGGTTGTATATATTCTAAGAGGTGATTCTTATGAAATTCAAATTTACGACTTTAGACTTGAATTTTGCGGCTGTGACCGCCGCTCTATATACTGCGCTCACGCTCATTGCGGCGCCTATAAGCTTCGGCAACATACAGTTTCGCATCTCCGAAGCGCTGTGCATACTGCCCTATTTCTTCCCGCAGGCAATCCCCGGGCTGTTTATAGGTTGTATTTTTTCAAACCTGTTCGGAGGCATGGGCATATTCGATATAGTTTTCGGATCCCTTGCCACTCTGCTCGCGGCAATATTCACATACAAGATCCGCGTCCGCTGGCTCGCGTGCCTCACCCCCGCGCTGTTCAACGGCCCTATCATCGGCGCTGTTCTTGCGTTCACGCTTTCTCCGGAGCTTCCCTTTTGGGAGATAATGCCGATATATGGCGCGCAAGTCTTTATAGGTGAAATAGGTGTCCTGTACATAATAGGCCTTCCGCTGATGTATTATCTGCCGAAAACTGCGCTTTACAGAAAAATTTCCGGTAAGCTGTCTCAGGCTCAGTAAAAAGGCTTGACAATTTCAAATTTAAAGGTATAATATCTTAGTCTATATTATTAAGACTCTATATCCTTGCCCGTATTTTGCGGGCCATATGTCCAGAAGGAGGTGCAAACATGGCTAAAACTGCAGCCAATTACGAAGTGATGTACATCATCGACGCGACCAAATCCGAAGAGGAGATCGCGGCACTCGTAGAGAGATTCAAGACACTGATTGAGGCCAATGGTACGATCTCTGAGATGGAGGAGATCGGAAAACGCCGTCTTGCGTATCTCATCAACGACATGGCGGAAGGCTACTATGTCCTTGTCAAGTTCAATTCCGCTCCGTCGTTCCCTGCAGAGCTTCAGCGTATCTTAGGTATTACCGACGGTATAATGCGCTCGCTCATAACTGTTGTCGAAGACTAAGGAGGAGACGGCATGTTAAATCACATTACTTTAATGGGCCGTCTGACCCGCGATCCGGAATTGAGACACACTCAGTCCGGAGTCGCTGTCGCCAGTTTCTCGCTCGCTGTTGAACGCGATTTTTCGTCTCGAGACGGCGGCGACAAGCAGACAGATTTTATTGACTGCGTAGCTTGGCGCAACACTGCAGAATTTGTATCCAGATATTTCACAAAGGGCCAGTTGGTGGCAGTCTCCGGCAGACTGCAGATCCGTGACTGGACTGACAAGGACGGCGGCAAGCGCAGAAGCGCGGAAGTCGTTGTCGACAACGCATATTTTGCAGAATCCAAGAGGAACCGCGAGGAATACTCGTCTGGCGCCCCATCGGTCCCCCAGAAGTTTAACGACAGTTTCATGTCCGACAGTTCCAACTTTGTAGAACTTGAAGACGACGGAGACCTTCCATTCTAACTAAACAAATACTCATTTCATATTTATGAATCTACTCACGATTGGAGGTTTTTATTTTGGCATTCGAGAAAGACAAAGCTCGTCCAGTATCTCGCAAGCGCAGAAAAGTTTGTGTATTTTGTGCAGACAAAACTCAGACCATCGACTATAAGAACGCGGCTAAGCTCCGCCGTTTTATATCCGACCGCAGCAAGATCCTGCCGCGCCGTACTACAGGTACCTGCGCTATGCATCAGCGTCAGCTGACAGAAGCAATAAAGAGAGCAAGACAGATTGCCCTGCTCCCATACGTTACAGACTAAAATCAATCAAAAAGGCAGCTCCACAGTATGTGGCGCTGCCTTTTTTATCTAATAGCTTACGGCTTCAGTTCGTGCATCTCGTTGTCCAGCATGACAAGAGGCCGCTCCTGAAACACTCGCTTCTGCCTCGGCACGAATCCGCGCAGGCTGGTCGCGGGATATATCCAGCTGTACGGCCCTATGAAAGTTCCGGGCTGCGTCACCGAGTTCGCGCCTATGCGTGAGTTGTCGCCTATAACACATCCGAAAAAAGCTGTTCCGAGGTCTATCCTCTCAGTTCCCACGCGCGCCGTAACATTGCTTTGATCGAACTTGCGGTTGGCAGTTATGGTACCGGAGCCGACCCTCGCGGACTTACCCACGACCGAATCGCCAACGAACGCAACGCTCTGCATTTTAGCCCCGTTCATCGCAACAGTATGCTTTATCTCGCAGCAATGTCCTACAACGCAGCCGTCACCAAGTATGGTATATGGGCGTATAATACTTCCGGGCATCAATTCACAGTTTTTGCCTATGTAAACAGGTCCCATTATAGTTACGTTGTCATAGAGCACTGTTCCCTCGTCTATAAAGTAATTCCCGTAAAAACCGCACGGTCCCTTTACTT
>CALWWP010000035.1 GCA_944385275.1 uncultured Oscillospiraceae bacterium
CAGGACGAATAATTAAAAATAAGAGGTGCGGCATATGCCGCACCTCTTATTTTTAATTATTCGTCCTGCAGAGCATCATATCCATGCTCTCCAGTACGTATTTTTATGACATCTTCTACGTCGTAAATAAAGATCTTGCCATCTCCTACATTTCCGCTGTACAGGATCTTCTGAACGGTATTGACAAGGACATCTGTCGGTATCTTGCATATCACTATATCTATTTTTACCTTTGGCAGAAGCTTTGTCTGTATCGGAGCTCCTCTAAAGTAATTCATATGACCTTTCTGCATACCATGCCCAAACACATTGCTTACCGTCATTCCTGTTATTCCTATGTTTTCTAATGCATCCTGTAGCTCAGCAAATTTAGTTTGATTTGCAATAATAGTTACCTTTGTTATTTTTGCGCCCTTTGTCTCATGATGCTCCACTGGAACCGAAACTGATGGAGCTGTAAATTGAGCCGATGGCGCAGACTCTATCATTGCCGGTCTTAACTCTGCTGTAGGAACAGCGGAAGCTGCAGCCGCAAAATCCGGGTATGCCATGTTGCCATGTTCGCCTATGTCAAGTCCTGCAATTTCTTCTTCAGCAGATACTCTGATTCCGATGGTCTTCTTAAGTATTATCCACACCAAGCCAGAAGCTGCGAATACAAACACACCTACAGCCGCAATGCCCAGCAACTGTACTCCAAGCTGATGGAATCCTCCTCCATACAGCAGTCCATTTACGGACGAAAGAGTAGTCACGCCCTCTTTGGCAAAAAGTCCAACGCATATAGTTCCAAATACGCCGCATCCCAAATGTACAGAAGTTGCACCTACCGGATCATCTATTTTTATCCTGTCAAAAAGCAGTACAAGCAAGACAACTAATACACCCGCGACAGCTCCGATAAGCAGTGATGCCTCTATAGTTACATAGGCACAACCACCTGTTATGGCTACCAGTCCTGCCAAACATCCGTTGATCGTCATGCCAAGATCCGGCTTTCCAATAAATATCCATGCAACGGCAGTCGAAGTGATTATTGCAGCAACAGCTGCTGTATTAGTAGTCATAAGTATGTGCATAACATCAGAAGGATTCTGGAAGCTCATAGTAGAACCCGGGTTGAATCCAAACCAACCTATCCACAGTACAAACAGCCCTATTACTGCCAGCGACATACTGTGTCCTGGTATTGCAAGCGGCTTTCCGTTCTTGTCGTACTTACCTATTCTTGGTCCCAATATCATTGCGCCTGCAAGTGCTGCCCAACCGCCAAGCGAGTGAACTACAGTATCTCCCGCGAAATCCATAAATCCAAGCTTAGCTAACCAGCCGCCGCCCCATATCCAATGTCCTACTATTGGATATATGATTAGAGTTAAAACAAATGAAAAAACTATAAATGATATGTACTTGATTCGCTCTGCAACAGCTCCTGAAACTATAGTAGCAGCTGTGCCGCAAAATACCAGCTGGAAGAAAAATTTGCCCCAAAAAGGAACGTTCGTTGTCAAAGTATCATCATAAAATGATAGATCCGACTGTCCCAATATGAACAGCTGTTCAGTTCCAACAAACGGACCATCTCCTCCAAACATCAGACCCCATCCCAGCAAAATAAATCCCATCGAAGATATTGCAAACACGATAAAATTCTTCGATAAGATATTGACAGTATTTTTGCTTCTTGCAAATCCTGCCTCTACACACGCAAATCCAAGGTTCATAAAGAACACTAGGATGGCAGCCAAGAAAACCCAAAAAGTGTCAGCAATCATAGCTGTGTTCATTTTCTGTCCCGCCAAAAAAAGATTAGGGCAAAGGCGTCCTTGCTGGACTCCTTTGCCCTGATGCGCGCATTGTACCATCATTTTATACTTTCTGTCAAGCATATTTTTTTGTAAATATACTCGCTTTTTTTATTCATTTTTTGTTCATTTTTTATATTTGATTTTCTACACAATACAGTTTTGCTTTCTTTGACAACTTCTAACAAATTTTGTATAATTATTTTGTAAAAACTATCGGCGAAAGAAGGGTCGTACCATGAAGTCTCACAAAATAGCCATTGCCATCGTGATTGTTTTGATAGCAGCGGCAGCGGTAAGCATATGGCTTGTATATAGATCCATTAACATCAATGCACCCGCCCCATCTCCTTTACCCTCAGAATCTCTGCAAAACACTCCGAATCTCGACCTTGCAGTAAATACTGTTTGCTCTTTGCAGGCAGAGGGCGCTCAAAATTACATCAATGGCTTTCCAGCATACAACGAAGGCGTAACTTACGGTCAGCTGATCAATACAGACCGTTTTCCCGATTTAAAATGGACAGTAGAGCCCGCCGTAGGAAGCTATTATCCTGTAAGTTGTTCGTTCAGTGTCTCATCTGACAGCAGCGCTATTTTAACAGAATCCATGACATACAGGTTCTTATGTGCAACTGACTACAGTGTTGCTTATCAGGTCGGGATAGAAGCCGGCGCACAGACCATTGTCTTAGTCAACTCATTCACTCCGGAAACGGTACCTAAAAGCGACATCGCAGAGTGCGCTGCACAAATAGAAGCCTTTTTGGCTTATTTTTCATCTGATCTTCTGCAGCCTCCCGGGCTGGAAACTGCGGAACGTATTTTAAGCGAATACTCAGCCTATTACAGCTTTGACTATACTTTTGAGTATGTAGATAATATTGAAATGCTGAATTCCCAATTTTGGCATTATTCATGCTTTGACTCAAACGGAGAAATACTCGGACACTTTTACATCCAGACTCTTCCTCCTCACGACATATACTATGGATGGCCTCACGCCGGTGCAGATAAAGTCTGGGAAAACGGTGCTCCCATAGGCACTTTTCACGACAACTAAAAAACTGCTGGAATCCGGATTTTATAATTGCCGGATTCCAGCAGTTTTTTACTGTTTTATCTCATTAGATACAGCATTATACACATTGCGTGCAGCAGACTTCCTATGACTACAAAGATATGGAACACACTGTGTGCATACGGTTTTCTCTTTCCAACTACATATAGACCTGCTCCAATGGTATAGGCTATTCCTCCCGAAATCAGCATAGCGACTCCGTTCCACCCAAGTATCCCCGGTAGCAGACGGGCAGTCAAAATAATACACCAACCCATACACAGATAGCAAACCATGGAAAATTTACTGTATTTTTTTAAATCTACACCGTTAAGAGCGCAGCCCAAAGCTGCAGCAGCCCAAATCACCCCAAACATAGTCCATCCAAGTGCCGTACTGTACTCCCTTAGACCCACAAGGCAAATTGGAGTATACGTTCCAGCAATCAGGAAGAATACTGAGCAGTGATCTATGACCTGAAAAACTTTTTTAGCCATCAATTTAGGACTAAGTCCATGATATATGCTAGACATCGTATAAAGGACTACCATTGACGAGCCAAATATGGAAGCGCTAACGACTCTGTACGGGTCTCCGCGCATGGCGCCAAATACCACGCAAAGTACCAGAACGGCGATACCTATCGCCCCCCCTACTATGTGCGTGATCATATTCATAAGTTCTTCCGCATGAGTATATCCGGGCAATATACGGTCTTTTAATTTTGTACGTTGTACACCCTTCATGATCACCGTTTGCTCCCTACAAAAAACAGTGCCAGAGTTCCCGGTCCGGAATGGGCGCCTATTACTGGACCAACGGGATTGATCAGCACTCTTTTCACATTAAATCTGTCCTTTATAAGTTCAGCCAGATACTTGGCATCTTCAACACAGTCGCCATGGCTAATAAAGATATCTTGTTTGCCCGGTTCGATAGCTGTCTCTGCCATATGTTCGACCAATGCCTTGATAGAAGCCTTGCGTCCACGCACCTTGCCGACAGCAATAAGTCTTCCCTCATTGTCCACATGCATAACAGGCTTTATTCCCAATGTAGTTCCTATGATCGCCGTAGCCGCAGAGATACGACCTCCGCGCTTCAAGTGGTGCAGATCATCCACAGTAAACCAATGGCAAAGTGAGAGTCTGTTTTCTTCTGCCCAACTGGCGACCTCGTCAATATCTTTTCCCATGCTACGAAGCTTTGCACATTTGAAAACAAAAAGGCCTTGTCCTAAGGAAGCGCAAAGTGTATCCACAGTTATGATCTTTCTGTCAGGATATTTCCCCCTGAGTTCATCAGCTGCAATACGCCCTGCACTATATGTCCCGCTCAAAGCAGATGAAAATCCCAAATACAACACGTCTTTTCCTGTGGAGAGTATGGAATCCATAACATTTAAAAATTGCTGGACATTAGCTGCCGAAGTAGTCGCAGGCTGTTTTTCACGCAAAAAGTTGTAAAATACAGGAGATGGTATCTCTCTTTCATCGAGATAATTTGTGTAAATCTTACCATTTACTGTAACTGTCAGCGGTATGACTTCCAGTTCTAGCTCTTTCGCCAAATCCGCAGGCAAGTCGCAGGAGGAATCGGTGATTATAACATAATCCCTCACAACAAACGCCTCCTTTTGTCCGTTTTAATAAAATTTCAGTTACTTTTGTGTATTATTATACCCCAAATTTTATTTACGGTCAATTAAAAAGTATCTGACATCTGCAACAAATACCTTACTCAAAATGCCATCATCATACCACTTTCTATTTCTCGTCGTTTAATTATTGCCAATTTATTTCGAATCTGTTATAATTACCTTAAATTATACGCCGAAAGCAGGTAACTAATTTGATCGAAACAAAGTTTTTTGACTCTCTCCCTGCTGACTCTGCGTCGATCCGCGAAGAAGTATTCGTAAAAGAGCAGGGTTTTACGGATGAGTTTGACAGCGCCGATGACACGGCTTTGCACTTAGTTGTTTATTTAAATGGTCTTCCGGTTGCGACCGGCCGCTTGATCATAAACGACGGCACCTATGCATGTGGCCGTATAGCTGTTATCAGGAAATACAGAAATATGAAACTTGGGTCTCTCGTAATGAGCGAGCTTGAAAATGTGGCAAAGCAAAGGGGAGCGAAACTGCTCAGTCTGTCCGCTCAATGTGCTGCGCAAGGCTTTTACGAAAGCTGCGGCTACACTGCATCCGGCAGCGTATATCTTGACCAGCACTGTCCTCATATACATATGGAAAAATCTCTTTGCTAGAAGGAGGTCATCCCTTGATCCGAAAACTCAAGCTCTCACCAAGCAGAGTTATTGCCCTTGGCTTTGTTCTCATTATATTGGCAGGTTCTATTTTGCTGAAGCTTCCTATTTCGCAGAACGAAGGCGTACATCTTCGGTATATAGACGCTCTTTTTACTTCCACAAGCGCTGTATGCGTCACAGGGCTTGTCACCGTAGACACAGCTGAAACTTATACGGTATTCGGTCGGATAGTAATAATGCTTTTAATACAGTTTGGTGGGCTCGGCTTTTCTTCTATAGGTTTTGGCATTATGATGCTGGCTGGCAGGAGGATAAGCATGCGCAGCCGTCTCCTTGCAAGAGAAGCTATGAATTATCCCTCGTTTCAAGGCATATTTAAGCTGCTTCGCTCTGTACTGCTTATCACCTTGTGCTTTGAGCTTGCCGGAGCTGTGGTCAGTACTATTGTATTTGCCGCTGACTATCCATTCTGGACTTCAGTAGGTATGGGAATTTTTCACTCGATCTCTGCTTTCAACAATGCAGGCTTTGATCTCATGGGCGGAATGGTCAATCTCATACCATACAGCACCAACGTGCTGATGAACATAACAACAGCTTGTCTGATCATATTTGGCGGCCTTGGATTTTATGTGACCAGAGAGCTGTGTATTAAACACCGCTGGCGCGGACTGAGCCTGCACTCCAAGATCGTTCTCACGATGACTGCATTTCTCATTATTGCGGGAACTCTTGCGCTGAAGGCTTCAGAACCTAGCCTATCTTGGCTTGGAGCTTTTTTCATCAGTGTCTCCACCCGTACTGCGGGCTTTACTACCTATGCTTTAAATGACCTCACAAATCTGTCTATAGTAATAATGATAATTCTAATGTTCATAGGCGCATCTCCCGGTTCCACCGGCGGCGGTATAAAAACAGTAACTCTTTTTTTGGCTTTTCGAATACTGATTGCATCTGCGACCAACCGCGAACCCACAGCGTTTCACCGCTCATTTCCCCATCAGCTGGCCATGCGTTCACTCGTTATAATTCTCATGGCTCTTTCTGTCGTGCTGGCAGCGACTTCATTAATATGTATATTTGATCCGGCATTTGCCCTTCGAGACATACTCTTTGAGTCTGTATCTGCTTTTGGCACAGTTGGACTGTCCACCGGTATCACGCCGGCACTCAGCGATGCAAGCAAATTTACTCTTGTTTTAACTATGTTTATCGGACGTATCGGGCCTTTGACAGTAGCGTCGCTATGGATATTCAAAAATATTCCTCGTGTCTCCTATGCCGAGGAAATCGTAGCAATAGGTTAAATCCGCTTCTAAATTTATTTTATGGAGGGCAACAACTATGAAAAAGCAGAAAATTGGCTCTGAATCCTATGGAATTATTGGTCTGAGCCGGTTTGGAATGGCTTTGGCACAGACCCTTGCTGAAAAAGAACGCGATATCATCGTGGTGGATATAGACCGTCAGCTTGTCCAAGCTGCAGCTCTATTTACCGAAAACGCACTCATAGTGAGTGATTTTTCACAGGAAAGCCTTCGTCAGGTGGGAATACAAAACTGCGACGTTGTGCTGGTATGTCTTGATGCGAAAATCGACGCGAGCATCCTTACAACTCTGATCGTTTTGCAAATGGGAGTGAAAAAGGTCATATCACACGCTATCAATCCGGATCAAGGGCGCGTTCTGGAGATGCTCGGCGCCGAAGTGGTATATCCAGAACACGATATGGCGGTGCGCGTAGCGAACAAGCTTGTTGCTCCTCAGGTCTTGGATTATATATCCCTCAACAACGAAATAGATATAATGGAGATCCGCCTTACTCAGAAAGTTTCCGGACGTACCGTCGCAGAGCTCAATGTGCGGCATGAATATGGGCTAAACATAATAGCGTCTAATCACGATGGGGCCCTTACTCTGGATATCACACCCACTCTGCGCCTTTTTTCCGGAGACAGTATAACAGTCATAGGCAAGCGGTCTAATATTCAACGATTTGAAGCGTATTTAAACTCCTAACAAAAGTAATAAGCCGTTTCGGAAAACCCGGAACGGCCTATTGTTTTTGATGTTTTTAAATTTTTAATCAGGCAAGATCGATATTTACATCGATATTGTACCACTTTCCACGCTCTGTATCGATAACGCGGGTGATGGATCCCATCTTTTCAAGCTCCGCATTGACTTCCTTTATAAACGGAGCATAATCTTTGTATGACTCATAGATTCCGAGGTCATGATGTGACGGGAATACATATGGAGCATGATAGCGATGGCAGTACTGAGCAAACAGCACAGGATTCTTTGCCAAAATATTGCTTATCTGACGGGTTACAAACATCGGATTGAACTGCTCGCAGAACTTGTTGCTGTTGTCGAAGTGATATACGCCGCCGCCAAGAAGCATGAAGCGGAAGTTGTTCTCTTTGATCGTTACAGCCCAGTCGAGCTCATCTATGTTGCCGATCTCGCCGAGGAAAATATCCTCTGCGCTCTTGCCCATATCTATGCTCTTTTGTCTGCTTACCAAAGGAGAAATGTCATCTCCACGGTGACGGCAGCGCAGAGCTGTGACTATCATATCGTCCAGATCATAAGTCTCTCCTGGGAATACGGGAACTACATCGCGGAACGGGATCTCGTACTTGCAGGCTATAGCATGTGCGCTCAGGCCCGGAAGGAATATTCTTCCGCCAGAAGTTCCTTCGCAAAAACGCTTATTTATCTGCTGAACAGCCGCTACATGGTCGCCATGTGCGTGAGAAACGAACATATAATCTGCACCGGTAATATCGTCCAAAGTAGTCTCCAATTCAAACTGCTTTGGCATTCCCGGATCTTTTCCTAGCCATGGATCAAATATAGCTACTTTTCCATTCGGCAGAACTATTTCAAAAGTAGTAGTAGTAATCCACCTCATTTTTAAACCTTTATACATCGCTTTTTCCCCTTTCAAAATTTTATAAAAATGATATTAGTATCAGCGCAAGGCCTACTGGAAAAAACTTATGCTCCAGCGCCTTCCGCTTATCTGCAATTAAATCTCGTCAAAACCAGTGTAAACTCTATACCACTGACCCTTCTTTTGACTTATCATGCGCGCCGAACTTCCACGTTCTTTCAATATACTGTTGACTGCTTCAACATAATCCGCTATGTCATATTTCTTGCCCCACAGTGGTCCAAATTCCGGGCATATCCCCTGATGGCGCATCGGGAGCATTACCTGAGTCCCTATGTAATCCGCGATCTCAGCCATTTCCTCATACGGCTTCTGCGTTCCATCTGGATTTATAAGATGGAAAAGAAGTATATTTGGACGCAACTTTCTCCACTCATTACGCATTACTTCGGTAAACAGACCGCCATTTAGAGCGATCTTTACATGATCAGCTGTCGTTATTACAAAATTTGTATTAAACAGTGAGCCATATAAATTGAGCAGCATCTGATCATCCAAAGGTCCGCCGCCAAACCTAGCTATCGTTTCAGATACGGTCGTGTCTCCTATAGTGCTTCCATGTTCACCTGTAAATGTTTCAAAGCTAAAATCGCCAAAATCATAGCGTTGGTTCGCAACATATGGAAACATCTTCCTCGGCGCCACATCGCAGCCTATCGCTATCTGCATAGCCGCAGCAGCATGGCAAATAATAACAGGATTAAATTTCTTACATACATCATGCAGCGAGCCTATATGGTCGCCATGGGTGTGATTTATAATGACGTAATCTGCACCTTCCAGATCCTCAACGCTGTATCCAGACACAAAAGCCTTCTGCATATGGGGCGCATCTTCCCCGGCTTCACGCACAAGCATTGGGTCTATTACTATAGTCTTACCGTTGGGAAGCTTTATCTCAAAGCAATTTTCTACAAACCAACGTATTTTAACTCCTTCAAATTGCATAATTATTTCCTTTCTAAACGCTTCAAAAGGCCGCGTTTATTAATAAATTTCTTGTCTCAGATATTCTGGTAGAAAGTATATCACTTCCTATATAATCAAGGCAAGCAAAAAAAAAGCGATGCCCATTCAACTATTTGTTTCATCTGCCGTATACAAAATATACAAAAACAGCTTATATGACTACGTAGTCATATAAGCTGTTTTTGTATATTACCCATGTTTACCGATCTCAAAAAAACTAATGTGACATTTTTTGTCTGCTTAGCCTAATCGCGCAAAAAACATACCACACAGCGCAAGCGCCGGCAAACAGAATGCCCACAGGATAGGCGATCGCCTTGGAAATTCCAAAACCTTCTTTTGCCATTAATATATAAGTGCAGGACACGCCAGACATAAACGCCGCAGGAACTGCGCAAACAAGTGAATATAGCCAGTTTTCCTTATTGTGTACCATATACATCGCAGCTGCCCAGAGGGCAATCATAGCGAGTGTTTGATTACTCCATGAAAAATAGCGCCAGACAACATCAAAATCCAGCTGTGTCAGCACCGCTCCCACAGCAAGCAGCGGGATTGTTATAATCAGGCGTTTTCCAATTTTTTTCTGATCTATACCAAACCAGTCCGCCAATGTAAGCCTTGCACTGCGAAATGCCGTATCACCTGAAGATATCGGACACACAACTACGCCGATGATAGCAAGCGCACCGCCCGCCATACCGAGAAGATTTACTGAAATATCATATACAACTCCGGACTGTTCCAATTTTGTCAGTGCCTGCTGTAGTCCGCCGGTAGCTCCATAAAATGCTACACCTGCCGCAGCCCATACCAAAGCAATCACGCTTTCTGTGATCATGGCTCCATAAAACACCTTGCGACCATCTTTTTCCGACGTTAAACAGCGCGCCATCATTGGCGACTGTGTAGAATGAAATCCTGAAATTGCTCCGCATGCCACCGTTATAAACATAAATGGCCATACTGGCTGACCTGATGGATGCAAATTACAAAGCGTCAATTCAGGTATGTGATAACCTCCCACAACTAATCCGGCAATTATTCCAACCGCCATGACTATAAGTACCACGCCAAAAAAAGGATATAATTTCCCGATGAGTTTATCGATTGGAAGCAACGTCGCCATAAAATAATATATCAGGATAACGACCACCCAAAATGTTGTATTCATCCAATCCGGTGTAAGCCTTGCAAGCAAAGTTGCCGGACTTGTGGTGAACACCGCGCCCACCAAAATCAGCAGCACCACTGAAAACACACGCATGACCTGCTTTGCCCCAACACCCAAATACTTCCCTACAATTTCTGAAATAGATGCTCCATTCATACGCACGGAAATCATACCAGTCATATAATCATGAACTGATCCGCCTAAAATAGATCCAAATACAATCCATAGAAACACAACGGGGCCAAATACTGCTCCCATCAGCGCACCGAAAATAGGCCCGGTCCCCGCAATATTGAGCAGTTGAATTAAAAAGACCCGCCAAGTTTTCATTGGAACATAATCCACTCCGTCTGGATGCTCCACAGCAGGAGTTGCTCTTCCGTCCGGTTGAAATAGCCGTTCTATTAGCTTTCCGTACAGGATATAGCCCATGACAAGAAATAAAATTGCAAAAATAAATGTAATCATTTATTCATTTCCCTTCTTCCATGTTTTAGCAATGCGAGATCATTCTACTGTCATTTCTTTTTAACAAAGATAACAAAATTGCTCATCTCCAAGTATAAAATCAGGAAGTATGCCTGATCTTTCAAAAAATTATCAGCACAATAATATTTGCTATTAAAATATACTTAACAAGTTTATAAATATCAAGACATTTTTTATTGTCAAAACAAAAAAGACGATGCTCTTAAGCATCGTCAAAATTCAATCTAAAATATTTTTATACCTCAGACTGATAATTTTATTTGAAAAATCAGCTTATCATCTCAATACCGTACTGGAGCGTCTCTCCGCTTATGGTACCTGTTGCCTGTGCTATTGCATATCCTTCAGAATCTATAAAGTAGGTCCGAGGTAGAGAATAAGCTCCGAAAGCATTTGCGGCATCGGAATCTATGTCATAAAGCACAGGGAATGTATAGCCTTGTTCATCTATAAATTCAGCAGCGCTCTCCATTGTTTCTCTTCCAACAGTCATATTGACCATGACAAATTGAATCTCATCACCCAATTCAACGTATTTTTCCTGAAAATCTGGCATTTCCATTTTACACGGTGCGCACCAGCTTGCCCAAAAATTTAAGACTATAGGCTTTCCTATATAATCCGATAAATGTACCTCGTTCCCGTCTGCATCATATACTGTAAAATCAGGAGCAAGTATCTTATCGTCTCCTTTATCTTCGGCATTGCTATTCTCATTTTGAGCGCTTTGTGTTTGCAGCTGCTGCGGAGCGATTTCCTCGGCGAAATGAGTATAAAGTGAATATGCTCCTCCAAGGAAAAGAACAAATACAAGAGCAACGATCACAAATAATTTCTTTTTATTCATACAGTCCTCCTCAGCTAAATAAACCAAGCATTTTATTCAGAATTCCTGTTGCCATCAAGATACCAATCAATATTAAAAAAGAGCCGCTAACGATGTTTATAATATCATAATGACGTTTGATCCAATTGAATGCCGATTTCATGTAATCTATCAATACTGCACTCATTACAAAAGGAATACCCAATCCAAGCGAATAGCTGAGCAGCATCAAAAATCCCTCAACTGCATATCCCTGCTGCGAAGCCAGCATTAAAGCCGAACCCAAAAAAGCTCCGATGCAGGGAGTCCATCCTACTGAAAATACTATTCCAAAGAGAAATGCAGCACCAAAACCCATATTTTTTGTACTTGCAGACCTATTCATACCTTTGAAAATATTTAGCTTGAACAATCCCAAAAAATTTAGTCCGAAAAAAACTACTATTAAACCTGAAACGACATTTACTGCAGTTTGATGCTCTCTGAGAAATCCTCCGACCGTACCGGCTAAAACTCCGAGAGCAAGAAATACGACAGTAAATCCCAGAACAAATCCCATTGCTCCAACAACAGTTCTTTTAGTTTTCCACTCTCCGCCGCCCGCAAAATACGAAACATATATCGGAAGCATGGGAAGCAGACACGGCGAAATAAACGTAATCATACCTTCGAGAAAAGAAATCGCATACTGCACTTGTCCTGCACTCCGTTTCAAAAACTAATATTCATCACAAATCTCGTCCTGCCTATTTTTTCAAAGCTTCATTTATAAACTTATCTATCTCTGCCTTGGAATCCGGTGCAACTATAAAATCAACTGCTTTCCCATTTCGATATAAGATCAATGTCGGTACAGCCTCTATATGCTCTTCCTCAGCAAGCTGAGCCTCTTCATCTATATTTATTCTTGCCGTAATAATGGTATCTCCATATTCATCGGAAACTCTTTCATATGCCGAGATAATACGGCGGCAATACCCACACCATGGAGCCCAAAACTCTACTAAAACTGGTTTGTCGCTGCTCATCACCTGTCTAAATTGTTCATTGTTCATATCTATAGCTGACATCTTGCCAACTCCTTTCTTTTGTTATTTTTTATTAGTATATCAGAAAATAATATTTTTTCTGTGATAAAATCACAAAAGCCAAAAACGGAATGCCGTTTTATGATACAGCATTCCGTTTATTTATTCAATCAATATCACGTCATTCTGGACTCAGCATATTCTGTTTGCCAGCGCCAGATCCGTTACCTTGCCCCGTTCCATTGCCTGAACCCATTCCATTGCCTGAACCCATTCCGTTGCCTGAGCCCATTCCATTGCCTGAACCGCTGTCATTCTTGTTTTCAGAATTGTAGTCTTCACTATTGCCTGCAGACATTTTATCAATCAAATCTCTTATTTCCCTCATAGTCATCTGCTGTACTTCTTCAGGAGTTATATTTGGATCCAGTGCCTGTAATTCCAAATAAGCCCTGTATTTTCCATATGATAGTCCCACATTATGAGCCTCACTCAACTCATCTCTGTCAGCACAATAGCAGTAGGTATTTGTTTTTCCGGCTGTGCAGGACTCAAGCTCTTTTAAGACCGCTTCGGACCGAGAATCATCTGATCCAATTACACCCAATGTCAATATACCATCATTAGATAACAGTACACTTACTGTGTCACTTTCAATAATTTGTCTAACAGCTTCCGTGTAGTCCAAATATTTAATGTCTAAAGAATCTGCTAATTTCTCTCCATCTTCATTGTATCCGTTTATAGATACCACTTTATCAAATCGATTTACTCCTAGTTCCATAGATGGATTGATGTCTACACTTATAGCAACTACTGGCGTAAAATACAGCCAATAACCGCCCAATATAACTAAAACAAAACAGGCCATGGCCGGGATGAGGCGCTTATAATACGTATTTTTTGCACGAGAATAGCCATTTGTCCTCTGTGCTACAAACTCTTTAGTTCTGCTTTTAAGCTTTTCCTCTGCATGTACATTATCAAATGCTATTTTGATCTTTTCATCCATAGCTGCCGTCACCTCCAAGCTTTTCCCTCAAAAGATTTTTAGAACGAGTCAAAAGTGTATATATGGCGTTTACATTTTTCCCTAAAATTCGGCTGATCTCAGGTGCAGTATATCCTTCATAATAGTGCAGATATACAACATCCTTATACTTCCGAGGGAGAGATAGCACCGCTTCCAAAACTCCCCTATCGTCCTCTTTCATCTCAGACGGTTGCTCTATAATTTCATCCAGCGAAACTGTCCTGCTCCTGAAAAAACTCTTAATTAAATCCTTGCACGCATTGACTGTAACTCGGATAAGCCATGCTTTTTCATGTTCTTCGTTCTCAAATGGAACGGAGCTGAGGGCATATTTCAAAAATACTGTTTGAAATATGTCCTCTGTATCATCATAATTTTTCAGATGGATCATACAAAGCCGTCTAACCATATCAGAATACTGTTCAACAGCTCTGTTTACTTCTTGTTCGCTCCGCATTTGAGTACCACCTTATTGTTATTTGTTTCTTCCTCCGCGGAAGCCACATCCGTGGTTCGTTTCACGATATTGTGCGTTGTCGCAGATGCCGTCGCCGTCAGCGTCTACGTAACCGCGGCCGTTTCCAGCGTTGTCGCAGATACCGTCGCCGTCAGCGTCTACATAACCGCGGCCATTTCCAGCGTTGTCGCAGATACCGTCGCCATCAGCATCTACATAATTTCTGCCGCCTCCGTAACCCATCGCAAATGCACCTATTGTTCCAATTGACATCATCATTATTACCGCAAGTGTTACAACTAATATTTTTTTCATATAAATTCCTCCGTATTTTTTAATCTGTCGTTTCCGACTTCATCTTGAATACGAATGAAAGGGAAAAATCCATTCAAATTAACAAAAAAATTTTTAGTTGCTAGAGTTCACGCCTTGTTTTTTCAACTATAAACAGACCATTGGCATATGTCAATCACTTTTTGACATATGCCAATACTAATTATCTAACGCCTATTATTTGTTCCTATTTTTGCTTTACATATAAGCTGCGTCATAGTTCCCATCGGGCAGTACACGCACCAGCTTCTAGGTTTAAACAGCACCATCGTAACAAATCCAAGGATAGTGGACGTCAGCATAACACTGTAAAATCCAAAAGCAAATTGAGCTACACCGTTATGTATTAGCGTACCATGGTATGCCCAGTTCCACGGCAGTTTAAATGTCCATAGCAAAGTGACAATTTGTTTTAGATCCTGTGCTCCGGCAAATACCAAATATGTATTCCAAAGCATAAGGAAAAACATTGCAAAGAAAAATATTAAAAAACCATATCGAAACGCTCTGCTTTTCATCCAATTAGGAATATTCTTTTTGCGTGATAATCCAAATCTTCCGCCGATCAGTCCAAAAAGTTGTCCTCTTCCACAATATTTATTGCAATAGCTCTTGGTGCCTTTTACTAAAGAAATTGCCAGCGGTATAAAGAAGCAAAGCAGACCCAGCCATGCAAATAAAATGTTAAAAAAGCCAAGCAAAAGATAGAGCAGTGAAGCTATCCAAAGATAATCATACCAATGTTTTTTCATTCCTCAACCTCCCGGATCTCGATAACGCTTGCAGGGCACTCTTGAGCACATTTTCCGCAGCAAACACATCTTTTCTGATCTATCTGCGCCACTATTCCATTTACTACAGAGATAGCCTGCAGCGGACACACCTTTACGCAGCAACCGCAGGCTACGCAAGTTTTTTGGTCCACAAAGGCTCTCTTTCTTTTTTTGATCCGAACCATAAATTACCTCTCTAACAAATACAAATTCTGCTTACGCCTAGTGTTATAGCTATTTATATCTATGCTGCTACAGTCGACAATTGCTTTTTTATTAATATAATAAAAAATTTTACATGTTTCTGTGACAATATCACAAAAGAAAAAAAGGAGATGTCCTCAAAGGCATCTCCTTTTATTCTTATTGTATTTATTTAGATATAGACGTCCATTTCCAATTCAAGATCTCAGGCATATCTACTCCGTATTCAGCTATATACTGCTTGTGTTCAACAAGTTTGTCCCTCATTATCTGCATAAGTCCGCTTCCTCGGTTTCCAAGCTGCGGCAAATGCTGTAACGCCAGCATCACGAGATGGAATCTATCCAAATCGTTCTGAACTCTCATATCAAATGGAGTGGTAATCGTACCCTCTTCCTTATATCCGCGAACATGGAAATTCTTGTTGTAGCGGTAATACGTCAGCTCATGCACAAGAGATGGGTATCCATGGAAAGCGAAGACCACTGGCTTATCTCTTGTAAACAGCGCGTCATAATCCGCATCAGACAATCCATGTGGATGCTGTGAATCCGACTGCATCCTCATTAAATCTACAACATTTACTACCCTTATCTTAAGCTCTGGGAAATAGTCTCTAAGAATAGTTACCGCAGCAAGCGTTTCCAATGTAGGACACTCTCCGCAGCAAGCCATAACGATATCCGGTTCTTCCCCCTCATCGTTTGACGCCCAGCGCCATATGCCTATACCCTGTGTACAGTGTTTTACAGCCTGCTCCATAGTAAGCCACTGCGGACGCGGGTGTTTACTGGTTATCATTACATTTACATAGTTGCGGCTGCGTATACAGTGGTCGAATACACTCAGCAGGCAGTTTGCATCCGGCGGCAGATACAGTCTTACGACATCCGCTTTTTTATTTGCTACATGATCTAAAAATCCCGGATCCTGATGGGTATATCCATTGTGGTCTTGCTGCCAGACGTTAGACGACAAAATGTAATTTAGCGAAGCTATATCTTGTCTCCACGGAAGTTCTCCCGTTACTTTCAGCCACTTAGCGTGCTGAGAAAACATCGAGTCAACTATGCGTATAAACGCCTCGTAACTGTTGAAAAAACCATGTCTGCCAGTAAGCAGATATCCTTCGAGCGCGCCTTGGCACATATGCTCTGAAAGCATGGCGTCTACGACTCTTCCGTCTCCGGCAAGATACTCGTCTTCGTCAGTCATGTCCGCATTCCAATCTCTGTTGGTTTCTTCGAAAATACGTCCCAAACGATTAGAAAGCGTCTCGTCCGGTCCAAAAACCCTAAAATTCTTTTTATCTGCATTGAGTTTGAATATATCTCTTACAAACCCGCCAAGTTCTATCATGTCCTGTGCTTCTACAGCACCTGGCGCAGGCAGTTCTACCGCGTAGTCTCTGAAATCAGGAAGTCTCAGATCTCTAAGTAAAAGACCTCCGTTTGTGTGCGGATTAGTACCCATTCGACGCAGTCCTACAGGCGCCAACTCCTTTAGCTCCGGTATCAAGTCTCCATCGGCTGTAAACAGTTCTTCCGGATGATAGCTTCTCAGCCACTGCTCCAGCTGTCCCAAATGCTCGGGTCTTTCCATCGATATGGGCACTTGATGGGCTCTGAAAGTACCCTCTACTTTTTTACCGTCAACAACCTTCGGGCCAGTCCACCCCTTTGGCGTCCTCATGACTATCATAGGCCAGCGAGGTCTTTCCTTGTTTCCGCCCTCTCTTGCCTTCATCTGTGTCATTTTAATATCCGCTATGACCTTATCCAGAGTATCGGCCATCAGGCCGTGCATAGTCATGGGATCGTCTCCTTCGACAAAATACGGAGTCCACCCGCATCCTTCGAAGAACTTTTGAACTTCTTCATGAGATATTCTGGAAAAAATAGTCGGATTTGAAATTTTATAACCATTTAAATGGAGTATTGGAAGCACTGCTCCATCAGAAGCAGGATTTATGAACTTATTTCCGTGCCATGCAGTGGCCAACGGTCCAGTTTCAGCTTCGCCGTCTCCTACCACACATACTGCTATCAATTCAGGATTATCAAAAACTGCGCCAAACGCGTGTGAAAGGCTGTATCCAAGTTCTCCGCCTTCATTTATGGAACCCGGAGTTTCAGGCGCCACATGACTTGAGATCCCTCCCGGGAAAGAAAACTGCTTGAAAAGTTTCTGCAGACCTTCTTCATCTTGTGTAATATTGGGATATACTTCGCTATATGATCCATCCATCCAATCCTGTGCAACCATTGCATTTCCGCCGTGGCCAGGGCCAGATATATAGATCATATCAAGATCGTATTCTTTTATAATTCTATTTAAATGGGTATAAATAAAATTTTGTCCCGGTACTGTACCCCAATGACCTACTATTTTCTTCTTGATGTGTTCAGGACGCAAATGCTCTTTCAGCAAAGGGTTGTCCAAAAGATACAGCTGGCACGCAGACAGATAATTTGCCGCCCTCCACCACGCATCCATCTTCAGCAATAGTTCTTTATTTGCCATTTGTGCTCCTTTCTACCGCTCTACGGTCTTACAATTGCTAATTACATTTTTGTGTATAGTATACTCCCAAAAATAGACTTTAACAATCAAAAGACTTTAAAGAAGATGTAAATTTTGCCTTTTATTTTTTTGTCGTATTCCATAGTTTTTTGTATATCTGTAACAATTTAAATCTTTTGTTAATATACAGATAGTGTATTTTGCTGCAAAATGTCGAAATGTTTTTCTCATTTTTTTAAAAAAGTCTTGACTTTACACCCTCTTTTAGTTATTATTCTGTTTGTAACAATTTGTAATCATTGTTTTCATTTGTAATCTTTATAAAGGAGGCGGTGAATACGAGAACTAAGCGATTTTCAGTCAAAGAAAAAAGGTCTCGAGATTTTTCCTTCAAACATTTGAAGGATTGCGTATGTGATACAGTTTATTTTGTCATTACAATGCTGTGCACTCTTATTGCGATCCCTCTTAGATTTATAAATCTATGCCTGTCAAGGCTATGTAGTGTAAGAATTGTTGTTGGTCGTGGTTTTTGTCTATCATTTATATGCTTTGCATGTGTGGTGGCCGTATTTACACTCAGCCCCGGGTTTGCCGTTTTCAACGGCGGAGAGTGCATCGGATATGTACGCAGCGTAGATGAATTCGAAACGATTTTGGCACGCACAGAACAGACTGCTTCAGATATTTTGGGATATGATTACACTATACCATCTGATATCTCATGCAGATTTGTTCCTGCCGCAGAACCAACGGATCCAGTTCAGCTCGAAGATATGCTGTTGAGCACAGTTGACGGTGTGGCCAAGTCCAGTATAATCACTGTTGACGGCGAGGCTGTTGCCGCAGTCCAAAGCGATTCTGAAGCGCAGGAAGTACTAAATGATTTACTTCGCAAGTTTACCTCAGAGGATTCCTCATCATCTGATACACAGTTTTTAAATTCTGTGCAAGTTGACTCTCAATACGTTGCCGAAAGTGACATAAAGGAAGCCGGGCAAGTTGCCAATATTTTATCTTCCGGCAACAACGGCGAGCCTCTTGTAAATGTAAAAACTACAAAGACTGTTTCACATGTTGAATCTATTCCCTACGAAACTGAATATATATATGACGATTCTCTTTACGAAGGCACATCTTATATAGAGCGCGAAGGCACTGACGGCTCTGTCCTGATTGTCGAAGAGGAAACATATATTGACGGTGAATTTTCTTTCTCATCAATAAAATCTTCCGGTGTTCTTATTGAGCCAGTAAATAAAATAGTGGTAAAGGGCACAAAATTTGTCTCTACGTATCCTACCGAGGGATTTTATCAGTGGCCTACCGAGGGCATCATAACTTCTAACTTTGGATATCGCAATGTTGATATTGGCTCAAGTGGTCATGAAGGGCTTGATATAGGAGCTCCCAGCGGCACACCAATAGTTGCATCAGCCAGCGGCACTGTTATTTTTTCCGATTGGTATTATGGGTATGGATATCTTATCATTGTAGAACATGTCAATGGAAATCAGACCTATTATGCACACTGCAGTGAGTTATATGTTGCTGAAGGTGATTCTGTTGAACAGGGCGAACTTATCGGAGCTGTCGGTTGCACCGGCATTTCTTCCGGAGATCATCTCCATTTTGCCATTAAAATAGATGGCATTTTCGTAGATCCTGAAGATTATCTTCCCCAATAAATATAAATTATAGTTTATTGAAAGACATGAAGTTTTCATGTCTTTCTTTTTTTATCACGTGTGTTGTCTATTATTTTTTGACTTTTGTCTATTTTTTGTGCATTATGTTTAAATTTTTTGTTTAAAAGGCTTCAATCATTTTTTGCTTTAATAAAAAAACTTTCGTTGTTATAATACTTTTACAGATTCCCATATCTGGGCAATTATAAAAGGAGGATATCATGAAGAAAAAAATAATCTGCTTGTGTTTGGCTCTTGTGCTTGCAGCCGGTCTTTTTGCAGGATGCACAAGCTCCCCAGCCAGCGATCCGACCGATAATCAAGGTCAGACAGACAACGGCGGAACCAATGCTACGCCAAATACTGACGTCGATGAAAGCAAAAAGTACGGCGGCGAATACAAAGGCCATTACAACTTTACAGCTTTCAACTTTTTCAGCCCTGAACAGGGTACAAAGGGCGCCAACATCTACATGAGCCCTGCCATAGAGTCCCTCGGCCGATTCAATGCCGAAGGCGAGATCGAATGGTTGCTTCTCGAAAGCGCCGAGACAGATCCAGATACCGGTAACATCACTATGAAGATCCGCGAGGGCATCACCTTCTCCGACGGCAGCACTTTCAACGCAGAAGTGCTTGGCTGGAACATCGACATGTACGTTGAATACGGCCGTCAGTCCATGGTAGCCAACTGCTTTGACTGGGAAGTAGAAGATGAATATACCATTACTCTGAAATGGGATACCGGTTATGACAGCTGCAGAATGGACATTCTTGCCATCATTCGTGTTGTCTCTAAGGAAGCTTATGAGACCCACGGCTACGACTACATGGTACAGACCCCTGTAGGAACCGGTGCATTTGTACTTGACGAAGCCGTAGAAAGCAGCTATGTCTCCTATGTAAAGCGCGACGACTACTGGCAGGAAGGCCTTCCCTATCTCGATAAGATCACTTATTATGCAATTACAGACGAAAATACCCTCATCTCCTCTTTCTTAAATGGAGAAATAAGTGAAGTTACCACTGGTAACGTAACCACTCAGGCCACAGTTGATCAGCTTGAGGCTGCAGGTTTTAAAAATAAGTCAAATACGGAAAATGCCGCTCTTGTATCCATGAACTTCCTGCAGACTACCGACGGTAACCCGGACAGCCCATGGTACGATGAAAATGTCCGCCGCGCCGCTTATTATGCCATAGATATAGAAAGCCTTGTTCCGGGCCTGTACGGCACTTCCAAAAACCCTGCCCGTCAGATGGCTGTTCCTGGCATGTGGCACTATCTTGAAGAAGATGAGATGACCTATGTATATAGCTATGACGTTGACAAGGCGAAAGAATACCTTGCACAGTCCGGCTATCCCAACGGCTTCAGCACAACCTTTGTTACCACGAATACCCACCAGAATGCCGCTGTTGCCATTAAGTCTTACCTTGACGCTATAGGCATCCAGACCGAGATCCGGCTCTTAGACTCGACCGCTTATCTTCAGCAGGTCCGCAACGAGATGTGGGATGGTATCACCATAAGCGGTGGTGCTCCCAGTTCCCTGAACCCAACTGACTGGTTTGGCAGGAACTTTGATAAAGAGGGCACTCGTACTCTGCTCAAGGTTGCTGGCGGTTACTTTGACAGCGTTATTGACGCTCTTGCTCTCTGCCGCAGCGCCTATACTCCTGAAGAGCAGGAAGCTGGCGGAAAGGCCTTCGGTATTGCTCTTAACGAGACTCTTACCGGTATGGCTTTCACCGACGAATATTCTATGGTATATACTCAGGACAACGTGTTTGATACTGGCTCTAGAGTCGGTGCTCCGTATCAGAACACTCCGGAGATCATGTACATACTTCAGGACTAATATTGGTAAAAAATCTTTAAAAAGAGCTCGGAATTATATTCCGGGCTCTTTTTTGTTATCTGAAAATTTCGTATTTTACAATAATATTGAAATTTATACGCATATGTGACATAATATATTTGATTTTTCAAGTTATGTCTGGAGGAGAGATCTTTATGAATCAGACACGTAACAGCTTCTCGGGTAAAATAGGTTTTGTTCTTGCAGCAGCTGGATCTGCTGTTGGCTTGGGAAATATTTGGCGCTTTCCATATCTAGCCGCAAAATATGGCGGCGGTATTTTTTTGCTTGTATATTTGATACTTGTAGTCACTTTTGGATTCGCACTTATGCTAGCCGAGGTCGCCATTGGACGGAAAACCAATCTAAGCGTAATTGGAGCATTTAAAGTCCTTGACAAGCGATTCTCTTTCTTAGGGTATTTGACTTCTATAGTACCAATGATCATTTTGCCTTATTACTGTGTAATAGGCGGATGGGTAACAAAATACCTTGTCATATATGTAACTGGTGAAGGCGCGCAAGCTGTCCAAAACTCATTTTTTAATAACTTTATTGCGCAGCCTGTTGAGCCGCTCGTGTGGCTGTGTATATTCATAGGCATGACTGCTTTGATCGTATTTTTTGGAGTAGAGAACGGAATTGAAAAGGCAAGTAAGTTTATGATGCCTGTATTAGTCATTCTCTCTATCTGCGTATCTATTTATTCCATAACACGTCCCGGAGCATTGGAGGGTGTCAAATACTATTTAATACCTGATTTCAGCCGTTTTTCGCCCATGACAGTGCTGTCAGCTATGGGGCAAATGTTTTACTCCATGTCTCTTGCAATGGGTATTATGGTCACGTATGGCTCTTATATGAGAAAAGACGGTGATCTTGAACAATCCGTAAAGCAGATTGAACTGTTTGACACTGGCATGGCGTTCATCGCCGGACTTATGATAATACCGGCCGTATTTGCATTTTCCGGCGGAGATGAAACAGCTTTAAACGCAGGCAAAAGCTTGATGTTTATAACTCTGCCCAAAGTATTTGCGGATGCCGGTACACTTGGGTATATAATAGGAGCTGTATTCTTCCTGCTTGTCCTTTTTGCTGCTCTTACATCGTCTGTTTCTCTTATGGAAACCGTTGTGTCTATATTTAGAGACAAGTTCAAATGGGGGCGAAAATCGACCTGCCTATTGGTCTTGGCCGGCTGTCTTTTAATAGCTCTTCCTTCCTCTTTGGGCTACGGAGTCTTTGATAATGTTCTTATACTGGGTAAAAACTTTTTGGATTTCTTCGATTTCATCAGCAACAACGTCATCATGCCGATCGTTGCTTTCATAACTTGTATATTTGTAGGGTTTGTCATCAAACCCAAAGCAGTTGCAGACGAAGTCCTTATATCCTCTCAATTTAAAAGACAGCGTCTGTTTACTGTAGTTATAAAGTACATTGCTCCTATCTGCATAGTTCTGATACTTATATCATCTATACTAGACGCAATGCATGTAATTACTATTTGATTATTTAAATAAAAAAGGTACGCGTTTACAAACGCGTACCTTTTTTATTTAAATCTACTTTGATTCCCCGCAAAGTGCTATACGGCTCTGACGATAGATCTCGTCCGTAACACGCTGAGGAAGTCTCATATCTGATACCACTATCGGTCTTTTATCAAAGTCCCCTGCGTATTTCGCAACAAATCCCTTTATTGCTCGCTCAAGCTCCTCGTTGCTTGCGTCCTCCGGTATCTCTGGAGGCGTTACGCCGAACATCATTTTATTTCCATATTCGCGTACAAGCATTTCAGAATCGTTCATTGGCTGCGGCTGCCATACATCCACTCCGGCTGCTATCATAGCCGGTACAAGCAGTTCATTCTTTCCGCAGGAATGCTGATTGAACAGCATCCCCTTTGAATGACAGTAATCTGCTATCCTTTTAAGATACGGAACTATCATTTCCATGCATGTATCCAGTGAGAAAAATGGCGCTCGCTGGCTGCCCCAGTCATCGTGAAACACTATCCCGTCAAGCTGCAATATCTCAAGATACTTGTCTATCATCGATTCATACATATCGCAAAGCTTGGAAAACAGCGCATGAACTGCCGGCTTTTGCTCATCATCAATCACGGCAACCGCGGCATTTTCAAAGTCCATAAAAGAGATCAATCTCTCAAACATTCCATTCTGAAATGTAGCGTTGAGGAAGCGCTTTGAGGCATTCAGCGGGGCGTTTATTTTGCAACCTTCCCAGTCAAGCTTGTCGACATCCGGGAACTTTATGATCTCCGGCCAATCGTTTACATCTTCGAGCATTGGCACTCCGGGCTTTACCATAGAGCCGCCTGCAACCGGAACAAATATCCATTCTACTCCGAACAGGTCCTTTCCGCCCTTTTCTTCCAGAGGCTGTACCGGGCCTAAATCTCTTATCTCCGCTCTTGCCACATGATCCACATTGGTTCTCGACTCTACAGACAAAGTATCTGAAACCATTGGAAACCACAATGCGCTGCCTTTGCGGCTCACTGCGCGCTTATAATTTTCTTTAGGCGTTATCGGCGAATTGCGCATGGGAATCGGTTCTGTGTGAACTGGCTCGGTCGTAGTAATATGACTCCCAATTATCTCCATCTCGCTTGAACTAAATGGAATTCTTTCACTCATATAAATACCTCCTAACCGCAGTAAGCTCTACGTGTCGCCTCATACATCATTTCATATCCGCCTTCAACGCGCATTCCAAATCCGCTGTAAATCGGATATTTTCCAAACTCGTCGACAAACTTTTTGACTATATCCACGTACTGCTCAGGCGTTGCATCCGGATAAATGTCCAAAGGTGAAACACCAAGCTTGATTTGATCGGAGTACTTCTCGCAAAGCATGCGCTTGTCGTTCATCGGCTGACCATTCCACAAGTCAACTCCAGCTTCTATGTACGCAGGTACGAGCAGTTCATTCTTTCCGCAGGAGTGCATTTCAAAAGTAATGCCAAGCGAATGTGCTTTGTCTACTACCTTTTTCAGCTGCGGCACAATCAGTTCAGAAACTGTGCTCAGGCTAAAGAACGGCGCGCGCTGGCTGCCCCAGTCGTCGTGGAATGTGAGTATGTCTATTTTAAAATACTCTTTCAGCAACTCGATCATACGCAAATATACCTTGACCACTTCTGAAAGCATGGCTTCAACTTCTTCTGGCTCATCGATAAGAGCATACGTGGCATTTTCAAAGTCCATGAAGGAAATCATGCGCTCAAACAGTCCATTAAGTATAGTAGCCCCTATCATTCTGCTATTGCGTTCTTTTTCAATAATCTCTGCATTACGCTCACCAGCGCCCTTCCAATCCCAGCTGTCTACATCCGGGAACTTGAGCACTTCGCGCCACTTCGTAATATCCTCAAGCGTAGGAGCTCCCGGACGCACCATAGAGCCGCCCACCTGCTCAACGTAAACCCACTCTATGCCAAACATGTCTTTGCCGCCCTTTTCGTCGTTCGGCTTAGTCTCAAACGCAAATCCACGGGCAATATTATCTGGTACGCATGCCGGAGTAAAGCTCAAAACGTCTGCCCCGCCCGGCATCCACAGCGGCTTCTCTCCGCGCAGAAACATCTGATAGTTTTCTCTCGGAGTAATTGGAGTATTTAAAATCGGCGTGCCGCCGCCTTGTCTTCCACCAAGATTGGCATAATAACCTTTGACCTCAAGTTCATCTTTGCTAAAAGGAATATTTGTCATAGTCGTTCTCTCCTATTTCTTATGATTTATGATTAATTATTCTTGCGTTTATCATATATCATATATTGTACAGGAATCTCTGGGGATAGTCAATTCAACTGCGAGTTTCATGCACCATATATAAAATCTCAAGTTATTCTTTGTCTATATTAACATAACATGTTATATAAAATACCCTGTGTCATCCAAATTCTGACACAGGGTATTGATACTGCTATTCGTCCAATTTTAATACTGCCATAAAAGCCTCTTGTGGAACTTCCACAGTTCCTAGGCTGCGCATGCGTTTCTTGCCTTCTTTTTGTTTCTCAAGCAGCTTTTTCTTTCTTGTTATATCTCCTCCATAGCACTTTGCCAATACATCCTTTCGCAGTGCCTTTATTGTCTCTCTCGCTATTATCTTGCCTCCTACAGCCGCCTGTACCGGGATCTCAAAAAGCTGTCTCGGTATATTTTCTTTCAGCTTTTCGGCTATCCTGCGTCCCCTTGGATACGCCTTGTCTCTATGCACTATAAAAGACAGCGCATCCACTACTTCTCCGTTTAGAAGTACGTCCAGTTTGACAAGGTCTGAAACCCTATAGCCCTCCATCTCATAGTCTAAAGATGCGTATCCCTTACTTCTAGATTTCAAAGCGTCAAAAAAATCATAAATTATCTCATTCAGCGGAAGATGATATTTGAGCTCTACTCTTCCGGAATCGATATAACTCATGTCTATAAATTCCCCGCGTCTGTCTTGGCACAGCTCCATTATATTGCCCACAAATTCGGTGGGACACATTATCGTACCTATGACAAAAGGTTCTTCTGCCTTTTCTATGACAGATGGTTCCGGATAATTCAGGGGATTGTCCACCATCAGTACTTCTCCGTCTGTCTTTGTAACTCTGTATATAACGCTTGGCGCTGTCGTAATAAGGTCTAAATTATATTCCCTCTCCAGCCGTTCCTGAACGACTTCCATATGCAGTAATCCCAAAAAACCACATCTGAAGCCAAAACCGAGTGCGGCCGAGCTTTCTGGTTCAAAAGAGAGTGCGGCATCATTGAGCTTTAACTTTTCTAAAGCATCTCTAAGATCAGGATATTTCGCTCCGTCCGTAGTATAAATTCCGGAGAAAACCATTGGCTGAGCCGGCTTATATCCAAGTAGCGGCTCTGATGCTGGTCTATCCACTCCTGTGACTGTGTCGCCCACTTGAGTATCCGCCACGTTTTTAATGCTGGCAGTAAAATATCCGACTTCACCAGCCGTAAGCTTTTCGCATGGTTCCAGTCCTATCGGGCGCATATATCCAACTTCCACCACTCTATACTCCGCTCCGGAAGCCATCATCTTTACTTCCATGTCGCGCCGCAGTTCACCATCCATTATCCTCATATAAACTATGACGCCGCGGAAACTGTCATATTGACTGTCGAAAATAAGCGCACGCAGAGGAGCTGAGCTGTCTCCCTTTGGAGGCGGAACATTTTTAACTATATCTTCAAGCACATCGTCAATGCCTATCCCTAATTTTGCAGATACCTCCGGAGCATCCATTGCCGGTACGCCTATTATATCTTCTATCTCATGCTTTGTACGCGCAGGATCGGCGCCCGGTATGTCTATCTTATTTATAACTGGAAGTATCTCCAGATCATGCTCCAGTGCAAGATACGTATTCGCGAGAGTTTGGGCCTCTATGCCTTGCCTTGCATCTACGACCAGTAGCGCACCCTCGCATGCTGCGAGAGAGCGGGATACCTCATAGTTAAAGTCCACATGACCCGGAGTATCTATCAGATTAAGCTGATATGTCTCACCGTCTTTTGCGTGATATGAAAGGCCAACTGCCCTAGCTTTAATCGTAATACCTCTCTCGCGTTCCAAATCCATATTGTCCAAGAGCTGATTTTCCATATCCCTCGGATCTACAGCCCCGCAGCGTTCTAGCAGTCTATCCGCAAGAGTACTCTTGCCATGATCTATATGTGCAATAATGGAAAAATTTCTAATCTTGCTCTGATTTGCCAATGTGTTCCACCTCATACTCAATTTTTCTCAAGCAATTAAGGAGTCCGTCTACATACTGCCCCGCTTCTCCCATACCGCGTTCATTTTTCAGCGGCAAACTCTGTTTAAAGTTTGTGCGTCCTAGCATATAGTCTGACGACACGCCGTAGTATTCACACACACGGCAGATAAAGTCCAATCCCGGTTCTCTAAGTCCGTTTTCGTAATGGCTAAGCAGAGCCTGTGAAATACCCAGATCCGCCGCCGTTTGCCTTTGGTTGCGTCTGCATTCATGTCTCAACGACGAAAGTACCGCCGAAAATTCCTTGTTCATCTTCTCTCCTCTTTTTATAGTTGATTACATTTTGTATATTATATTGTTAAAATCTATTTTTGTAAATAAAAATTTTCTATCAGACATACATTAACCTATCAGACATACATTAAAATATTAGTCATACTTTTTTCTTGCCTTTTTCTTTATTCCATGTTACAGTTTGTTTGAATATAAAAACAGATTTTAACGGAGGTTTTTTCCATGGATAATTTTAAAGTAATTATTGAAGGTTCCGGCCGTCATGTACATGTAAGCAAGGAAGATCTCGAAACTCTTTTCGGCAAGGGATTTGAACTCGAAGTCAAGAAAATGCTGTCCCAGCCCGGTCAGTACGCCTCCAACAGCAGAGTAGACGTCACAGGCCCCAAAGGCACCATCAAAGGTGTTTCCATTCTTGGCCCTTGTCGTGCTCAGACTCAGGTTGAGCTGTCGTTTACCGATGCCAGAGCTCTTGGTATCAATCCGCCGATACGCGAAAGCGGCGATCTCGCAGGCAGCGCTCCTTGCACTATCAGCGGTCCTGCCGGCAGTGTTGAGCTGTCCGAAGGCGCTATTATTGCAAAGAGGCATCTTCATATGACTCCGGAAGATGCTGAAAAAACCGGTATATCCGACAAGGATATCATCCAGATCAAAGTGGACGGAGACCGTGCCCTCATATTTGACGAAGTTGTAGCCCGCGTTAGCCCGAATTATGCGACTTACGTTCATCTCGATTACGATGAAATAAACGCCGGTGCTCTGTTCGGAAATCCCACCGGCACGATAATCAAAAAATAACTATTTAAATGGGTAGGGCGCCCCGCTCTACCCATTTACAATTTTATACGGAGAGCCTCTTATGGACAATTTAGTTTTCAGTTTAAATTCCACCGTACCTATTTTTCTTATAATAGTGCTAGGCTATTTTTTGCGCAGAATAGGCATTATTACGGAGGATTTTTGCTCCGTTGCAGACAATTTCAATTATAAAATAGCCATTCCCGTACTGCTTTTCAACGATATATCTTCCAGCAATTTTTCCGAAGTCTTTCAATTTGATTTTTTTCTCTTTTGCCTTATAGCTACCATACTGAGCATAGCTGCCATCTGGTTCCTTGCACGGCGTTTTTTATCTGACCGTGCAGCTGTAGGGGCTTTTGTTCAAGGTTCCTACCGCGGCAGCATAGCCGTTTTCGGTATTGCATTTCTCCAAAATGTCTATGGACATTCCGGTCTTGCACCGCTTGCTGTAGTCGCAGCAGCCCCTCTGTATAATATTGCCGCTGTGCTTATTCTCACAACCGAAATGTCTTCAAATAAAAAACTCAAAACCAGCGACCTCATTCTCAGCGTTTTGAAAAATCCAATTCTCGATGGTGTACTGATCGGAATGCTCTTTTCTTTTAGCGGGCTTACAACGCCTGTCATCCTTCAAAAAAGCATATCCAGTGTTTCTTCCCTTGCGACTCCTCTTGCTCTAATTATTATAGGAGCTGTATTTGACTGGAAAAAAGCTTTGGGCAAATTCCGCTATTCTCTTACGGCTTCACTTATAAAGCTCGTGTTTATACCCTTGGTATTCCTTCCGTTTGCAATATTTTTATTTGGATTCCGCGACGCAGCACTTGTCTCAGCACTTATAATGCTCGCTTCCCCAAACGCTCCAAGTTCCTACATAATGGCGAAGAACATGGGAGGAGACAGCGTACTCGCCTCCGGTACAGTAGTCATGACTACCCTTCTTTCTGCATTTACTCTCACAACGTGGATGTTTGTTTTGCGCGCTTTGAATTTTATCTGACGGATTTTCTTTTTAAACAGGAATTTTCTTTACGCCTTCCAATAACCCATGCTATAATTAAGAGAGATGTTTTCCATACTATATATTAAAAAGGAGGTAGTCCCTTTGAAAAAGCTTTACGTAAGGCCCCAGCCGCTTGACGGTGACGAACGGCGTCTCGGTAGGCTCGAAGGCACTGTACAGTATTCCGAAACTATCGATGGTTTTGACCGTACTTGGGAAGAATATGTCCCAACTGACTACGATCCGTCAGTCGCAGTTCCTCTTGTAGTAGAAGTACACGGCGGTTCTACGCATAACGCGGCATATATGCGTCCTATGGCATATCTGGCAGAACGCGAAAAATTTATCGTTTTATTCCCCCACTGCATCGTCGAGGGCGTAACCTGGAACGTATTTAATGAACTTGGCAAAGAAGACGGTATGCCCGATGATATTCACTATTTTGACGTCCTTATCGAGAAAATGTTTGAAAAATACAATATAGATAAAACTAGGGTGTACATACACGGTCAGTCTATGGGCGATATGATGGCTACTACATATCTTAAAAAGCGTGCAAACATATTTGCTGCCGGAGCTCCTTTTTCCGGACCGTCAGGAGCAATGCACCATATAGATTCGGACGGCAATGTAATATATCCCGAGTTTCCCCTTCCAGTCGTGCGTACTCACGGCTCAGAGGATCTTTCTATGCCCTGCGGCATGGCTCAGCGTCCAAATTGGGAGCTTATACGCAACTCTCCACCCGCCAAGGTCACTATACCAAAGAAGTTCATTGCTCCTCCTGACAGCCTTCGTCAGGAAAAAATGGAATCTCAGCAACTCATAAATATAAAGCTCTGGCTCGACCGCAACGGCTGCGCCAAGCTTCCCAATGTCTCCTTGCGCGGCAAATACGGTGTTTTCCAGCATCCCGGCGATCCATTTGATTTTACCTTCTTTGTGGTCGAGGGCGGAGGACACAATCCCCGTCACGAAATGTACGACTATCTCTGGCAGTATTTCTTCACGGGTTTTCGCCGCATAGACGGAAAAGTTGTACGCACCGAACCTCAAAAGACCTTTGTTCCTGACTCCGGAGCTGTCATCCTCGCAGACGGTTCTGACAAGGCATATGTAGACAATAAGCTGACGGACATAGGGGCTCCTGCGAAAGAGGTAGACGGCGTGATTTATGTGCCGCTTTCCTTTATTGAAACTGCCTATCCCGGCGTGAAGACAGAAATATTTTATGAAGGCGAAGACGGAAAATCCGCGCTTATTAAAAGCGGTGACAATGAGCTGCAAATATCCACAGGTGCCCGCACCTGTCTTCTCAATCAATACTTCCGCGATATGGAACGCGTTATGCAGTATGACGGTGTGATTTATGTTCCTATCGAAGACGTTGCCTCCCTCCTATTTGGCAAGGTATCTTCATCAGGACGCGGCATCCACTACATTTCCGACCACACTGGCACGATCTCATACGATTTTGCATACCTTATAGAACTTCTGCTTGGAAAGCGCCGTCTTTTGACTACCAGTGAAATGTATGATCTCGAAGTGGATCAGGTGCGCCGCAAACAGGAAGCTGCAAAATAATTTTACAGGTATTTAATATTCGTTGGAAATCAAACATACTTTTCCTGCATCACCGGATATAATGAGGATGTAAAATCAATCACTACTTATGTCCACCATGGGAGGCGATTTTATGGCTCAGATCTTCAGCGGATGTCCGGGAGCTGGCAGATTTAAAGATCCCGTGATAACTGAAAAAATATGTCCCGTATGCGGGTCTGTCATTGAGCTTTTTTCAACTGACACCAGCGTTGCCTGTGAGAAATGCGGCTTTGTGGCCTATAACGATCTGCAGGGCTGTTTCCAGTGGTGTAAATACGCCGAGCAATGTCTAGGTCACGAGCTATACGAAAAGCTCATGGACAAGAAAGACAAAACTCAGTCCAATTAAAAAAGATACCGGCATCCTTGTGGGATGCCGGTATCTTTTTTAATTCTGTTCTTGTCTCAGCCTATCACTTTTCTTTTCTCTAGAACGAAGAAACATGTAAAGCGGCATTCCAGTTAAAATTATTCCAGCAAAACAATAATACATAACTCCGTATCCCGAGCGAGACGCAATAAACCCGCCTACCGCCGGGGCTATCGTACAGATGAGATCCTGACCAAGGTGTATAGTGGCGGAAGCAACTCCAGCACGTTCTTTGCCAAGCCGCTTGATACACGAGCCCTGAATGCTGGAAAGAGCCACGCCCTGGCTCAAAGCTTTACATACACCTGCTATCAATATAAGTGTCAAAGTCTGAGCCGCACCAAGTAAAATCATAGTTAAAGCAGCAAAGAAAAACGCAGGATACAGCACAAACGACAAACCCATTTTATCTACTATCTTACCTGACGCAGGACGCATCGCCAACGCCACAACAGAATACATAGTGAAAAACAATGCTACATTCTCGATCCCGCGCTCCTCTCCGACCAGTGCGAGAAAAGAATTGGCAAGGTGTGTAGTCATCGCAAATAATCCTGCAAGCACCGAATATGGAAGGACTTCTACCGCGATCAAGTTGTTCAATTTCAACTTGTGTCTATGAAATTCTCCTTTTTTATGTTTGTACGGAAGCATGCTAAGCAATATCGCTCCTAATATAGAAATACAAAGAGCCGATAAAAAGCATATCCTGTATCCAAATTCGTCAGCTACCCACATTCCTATATTCGGTCCTACAGCTTGAGACAAAACTACTCCAAAGGATGTAAAGGCCACCCCTTCCCCCATGCGGTCACGCGGCATATATTCCGTTGCAAAAGCCGTGCGCGCTACTGACATAAATGCAAATGAGAAGCCCTGCAAAAGCCTACATATGATCACTGCTACTATATTGTTGAACAGCAAATAACCCGTAAAAGCCGTTGAAGAAATAAGGATGCTCCCTATCATTACATATTTCCTGTTCAAAAGATCCGAAGCTGCTCCCGAAAGCGGACGCAGGAACATCGCCATTCCCGACTGCAATCCAACTATCGTGCCAGCCAAAGACAGCGTTGCACCCATATCAACTACATATTTTGACAATATCGGACTTATCATCTGATTTGCTGAACCAGTCATAAATCCAAATACCAATACTGCTATAAAAAATGGGTTCCACAGTGTTTTTGGTTCGCTGCTCTGGTCCATCTCCCGAAATCTGGATAGAAGTGTTTTCATATCATCTTCCTTCCCATATATTCCGCAAAACACGAATCGGTAAAAAACAGTTTCCGACCATCCCAGTTAAAATTCAAAAATATTATAGCACGTTATATATTTTGTGTCAATTTAACGCAGTCTTTCATCGGATTTAAGTACTTTCACTGCCCTGTTTTTTTAATAAATATACACCTTTTCGGCAAAGTTATATATTATCGCTTGCTCTGTATTTTTTGCATTTCCAGTCTGTATTTTAATATTTTGTAAACTCCTGCTTTTTTATAAAAAGAGGGATTGACATTACAGCGGCATGGTGCTAAATTAGGTTTAGCACTCGAGAGGTTAGAGTGCTAATATATCGAAAGCGGTGAAAGCAGTGGAACTAAGCGACAGAAAAAAGAAGATTCTAAAAGCTGTTATCGACGATTACATCGACACTGCTGAACCCGTTGGAAGCAAGGCTATTTCCACTCATTCAGGTCTTGGGCTCTCATCAGCTACTATTAGAAACGAACTTGCTGAGCTGACCAGTATGGGTTATCTGGAGCAGCCGCACACCTCTGCCGGACGAGTTCCCTCTCCGCAGGGCTACAGAATCTATGTAAATGAGCTCATGCGCAGACATCGTCTCAGCGTAGAGGAATCCGAGCGTATCACGCTTTCCCTCCGCATGAAAATGCAGCGTCTTGACCAGATACTGACCGATGTAGGACGGCTGACCTCTAATCTAACAAATTATCCAGCCTATGCTCTTGTTGCAAAGAGTGAAAATATAACGGCAAAAAAATTTGGTTTTGTATTTGTAGACACCCACAATTTTATTGTGGTAACAATGCTTCAGGACAACAGCACTTTTAATAAATTGATGCATTCTGCTCTTGCTTTGGACGAAAGCTTCATATATAAGCTCGATAATATTTTTAATTCAAATTTTACAGGTATCCCAGCTTCTGATATCACACGCGAATTCATTGTTTCAATGGAATCGCTTGCAGGTGACTCCAGCGGAATAATTTCTTCCATAGCCGGATACCTCATAAATCTATTGAGTCCCAGCAAGGCTCCTTTAGCGTATGTAACTGGAACGGCTCATATTTTAGAGCATCCGGAGTACCGTGACTGGGATAAGGCGCACAAGCTTCTGGATTACCTCTCAGACGAGGATTCCCTTTCTAGTCTTCCCGCTCCGGAAGGAAATTCTCCGATAAAAATTCTTATCGGTCCAGAGAACGTAGCCGAAGAGCTCAAAGATTCCAGCGTGGTCGTTTCCAGCTATCCAATGGGTGATGGGATGCAAGGTCTTCTTGGTGTTGTAGGCCCCACACGTATGGACTATGCTAAGGTCGCGGCACGACTGTCGTATATTACTAATGTATTAAGACTGTTATTGTCCGGAGATGCGGCTCTTGGCCCGCCGGGCAATGGAAAGGAATGATTTTGTGGCAAAGAAAAAGCAGACTTCAGCAGATGAAACGGAACAACAGGCTGAAATAGTAAACGATGAAACAAATAATGAGAAACAAAGCACAGAGCAAAGTACTTCTGAAACATATTCAGAAAGTTTGCCGAACAACTTTGAGGCAGAACTTACAGCCGAAAAGGACAAATACCTTCGTTTAGCTGCAGAATATGATAACTACCGCAAACGCAGTCAAAAAGAACGCGAAGCGCTTTATACGGATGTAAAAGCCGAAACTGTCACAAAGCTTTTGCCCGTATACGACAATTTAAAGAGGGCTTTAGAGCAGCAGACAGAAGATCAGGCATTTTACCGCGGCGTAGAAATGACCATGACACAGCTTCTTGATATTCTGAGCAAACTTGGTGTCAAGCCTATAGAAGCCATTGGACACAATTTTGATCCATCGATGCACAATGCAGTCATGCACATAGAAGACGAAGACGTCGGAGAAAATACAGTAGTGGAAGAGTTTCAGACCGGCTTTTTGCTCGGCGACAAGGTCATTCGCTTTTCCATGGTGAAGGTAGCAAATTAAAAGAGGAGGATTACAATAATGGGTAAAATTATCGGTATCGATCTTGGTACAACTAATTCCTGCGTTGCAGTTATGGAAGGCGGAGAACCCGTCGTTATCCCAAACGCAGAAGGCAATAGAACTACTCCATCCGTAGTGGCATTTTCTAAAAACGGCGAACGCATGATAGGCCAAGTGGCAAAGCGTCAGGCTGTTACAAACCCAGATCGCACTATCAGCTCTATTAAAAGAGAAATGGGCAGCAACTACAAGGTAAGTATAGACGGCAAGGATTACACTCCGCCTGAAATCTCCGCAATGATACTGCAGAAGCTCAAAAGCGACGCTGAGAGCTATCTCGGCTCTACTGTAACTCAGGCAGTTATTACTGTTCCGGCATATTTTACTGACAGCCAGCGTCAGGCAACTAAGGATGCAGGACGTATAGCCGGTCTCGATGTCATGCGTATCATTAACGAGCCTACTGCAGCAGCACTTGCATACGGGCTTGACAAGGAATCAGATCAAAAAATCATGGTCTACGACCTCGGCGGCGGTACGTTTGATGTCTCTATTCTTGAAATAGGCGATGGAGTAATAGAAGTCTTGGCCACCGCCGGCAACAACCGCCTCGGCGGCGACGACTTTGACGACTGCGTTATCAAATATTTAGCTGATGAATTCAGAAAAACAAACGGCGTAGACTTGACCACAGATAAGGTTGCTATGCAGCGTCTGAAAGAGGCTGCTGAGAAAGCAAAAATAGAATTATCAGGCGTAATGAGCACAAATGTTAACCTGCCATATATTACGGCAGACGCAACCGGTCCAAAACACTTGGATGTAACTTTAACACGTGCAAAATTCAACGAGCTGACTGCACATTTGGTCGAAAACACTATGATCCCCGTACGTCAGGCTCTTAAAGATTCCGGACTCAGCCCCAGTGATCTGTCTAAGATACTGCTTGTTGGTGGTTCTTCTCGTATTCCTGCGGTTCAGGAAGCAGTTAAGGGTATTACCGGTAAGGATCCATTCAAGGGTATAAATCCTGATGAATGTGTTGCAGTGGGCGCTGCTATCCAGGGCGGTGTCCTTGGCGGAGACGTCGAAGGCATTCTCCTGCTCGATGTAACTCCTCTGTCACTTGGTATCGAGACTATGGGCGGAGTATTTACAAAGCTGATCGAGCGCAACACCACGATACCTACTAAAAAGAGCCAGATCTTCTCTACTGCTGCCGACAATCAGACCTCTGTTGAAGTCAACGTTCTTCAGGGCGAACGTGAGCTTGCGGCTCACAACAAGTCTCTTGGCCGCTTCCACCTTGATGGAATTGCTCCCGCAAGGCGTGGAGTTCCTCAGATCGAAGTCACGTTTGATATCGATGCAAATGGTATTGTGAATGTCTCGGCTAAAGACCTTGGAACTGGCAGAGAACAGCACATCACTGTTACATCTTCTTCCAATCTCTCCAAAGAAGATATCGAAAGAGCGGTCAAAGAAGCTGAGCAGTATGCAGCAGAGGACGCCAAACGCAAAGAGGAAGTCGAGATACGCAACCATGCCGACCAAATGATATATCAGTCTGAGCGCACATTGTCAGATATGGGCGATAAGATCGATGCCAATGACAAGAAGTCCATTGAAGATGCTATGGCGAAGCTGCGCCAGACTATGAGCGGGACAGATACAGCTGCTATCAAGGCCGCTACCGAAGAACTGACAAAAGCTTTCTATGCAGTATCTGAAAAGCTGTATTCTCAGAACGGCGGTCAGCAGGCTCAATATGATCCGAATATGGGCGGTCAAAACTCCGGAGGACAGCAGCAGGGTGGCTCGAATGACGGGCAGCAATACTATGATGCAGATTACGAAGTAGTCGACGACGATAAGAAATAATCTGTTTGCAGTATACGATCTATTAAAAATCCAAGGCA
>CALWWP010000036.1 GCA_944385275.1 uncultured Oscillospiraceae bacterium
AGCCTGAAAAATCAGGTGAAAACTCCGCTTATGCTCATAAAAAGTCTTTGTTTTGCTATTTTTTGGAAAAGGCATCTATGGAAAATCACTTTGGATTTTGCGCTCTAAAAAGCCCGCAAACCCGCATAAATACTGACAAAAATGGGGTAGACATCTAAAGTGTCTACCCCAGATGGTGGGGGAAGGTGGATTCGAACCACCGAAGTCACTGACAACAGATTTACAGTCTGCCCCCTTTGGCCACTCGGGAATTCCCCCATATTAAATTTGAACTCGTTGCTAAATGGAGCTGGTGGACGGACTTGAACCCCCGACCTGCTGATTACAAATCAGCTGCTCTACCGGCTGAGCTACACCAGCACATCGCAACACCAGCAGAAATGATGATACCAAAATTCCTACGTTTTGTCAACCCATCATTTTATTTTTTTCACTAAAAAAAATTTTTTGTTTATACAATATTGTTGCAACTTACTCTTTACAAAATACAGCTCTCAGAATATACTGTTAATACAAATATGAGCTGTATCCACAATGTGGAACAGCATCAGGAGGTAATAGAATATGTCAACAGTATCCACTTCCCGTTCCCGTATTGCCTATTTAACTAGGATTGCCGTTCTTTTGGCAATAGTATTTGTTTTAACGGTGTTCAATATCGGGAACATTCCTGTAGGTCCCATAGTCGCTACCATCTATCAGGTACCCGTTATTATAGGAGCCGTTATGCTCGGCACTTTAGCGGGCACTATACTTGGCGGTGTTTGGGGTCTTTTGTGTTTTTATCTGGCTGTTACTGGTCAGACAACCGATGTAGTCGCACTCGCAACGATCCAGCAAAATGTCTTTTTGTATTTTGTAATTGCTTTCGTTCCAAGACTGCTGACTGGTTTCCTTTCCGGTCTGCTGGCTCAGGGTCTAAAAAAGTCTCTGCCTGCAAAATTTGATTTTATTGGATTTGGCATCACCGGAGCTGTAGGTTCACTGTGCAACACCTTCTTCTACCTTGGTTCGCTGTATGTGTTTATAAAAAATATCCTTGCGGAAGTTTATAATATAGACATCAGCGCAGTCTCCGGGCTAGTCATTGGTGTTGCAACAACTAACGGACTGGCCGAAGCCCTGTTGTCACTTGTAATAGTAACTGCCGTATGCAAAGCCCTTTCTCATTTGGAGAACTTCAGAAAATCCTGACCTAACTAATGTGGTCATGCGGCGTTTTTCTCCGCATGACCACAATTTTTTGTTTTATTTGGAGGTTTGTTTATGATCCTTGCAATCGACATTGGAAATACCAACATTGTACTCGGCGGTGTCGACGGTGAAACCACCGTGTTTTACTCCAGAATATCTACCGATCACAATAAGACTGCAGATGAATATGCTATCGTATTGTCCAACATATTTAAACTTCACGGTATAAACCGTGCTGATATTGACGGCTGCATATTGTCTTCTGTTGTTCCTGATCTAACGAATATTTTTAAAATAGCAGTAAAATTCATAACCGGGAAAGAGCTCATAGTCATAGGCCCAGGTCTCAAGACCGGTCTTAATATTCTCATAGACAATCCATCTCAGCTCGGTAGCGATCTTGTTGTAGCTGCTGTTGCGGCTTTGCATAAATACAGCGGAACCCTTGTGATCTTTGATTTTGGCACCGCCACTACGATCTCAGTAGTTCGTGGAAATGGAGATTTTCTGGGTGCCGTAATTCTTCCCGGCGTCAGAGTTTCTTTTGACGCATTGACCTCAAGAACATCCCAGCTCCCAAGTATAGGTTTTGAGCCTCCCAAACATGTTATAGGCACAAATTCTGTGGATAGTATGCAGAGCGGACTTGTGTACGGCAACGCCTCCATGGTCGACGGGATGATCGATCGTATCGAAGAAGAGCTTGGCGAATCAGTTACTGTAATCGCGACCGGCGGTCTTGCTCAAGCTATTATTCCAAACTGCCGTCACAAAGTTATCTGCGATGATAACCTCCTTCTTACAGGGCTAAAGCTCATTTATGACAAAAACTCAAAATTAAAACGCAAGAACTACTGATGCCACCAGCAAGCAATTGCAATCCGACATGATACGGCCTTGATATAAGTAGTATAGGCACTATGAGTATGGGTGACGGTCTGAGGGATATAGGCTTCAGTGATGGCAGCGCCAGTGCTGAAACCTCAAGCAGCGAGAACGATAATATTTTACCTGATAATTTTGACTTTTCTCAATTTGAAGATGTTGAATACTGCGCTTGTGTCTGAGCAGAAAACCAAAAAAAGTAAAAATGCGGTACTTATAAAGTACCGCATTTTTACTTTTTATCTGCTGCATTTTATCAAAGCCAAAGCCACTCTTCCTTACCGTTTGTTACAGAGTACGAATGGGCGTTGGCAGCCTCTGTGATTTCATAGTAACCCCAGTACAAACGGCTTACGTCAACAAACTGCTTAAGATACATCGAATGGCTGTCTATATATGTCCTATCGGCCACTCGTCCCAACATCCTATTTACAATGGTAGTTACCTCAGCACGCGTAATAAATGCATTTGGACGGAATGTGCCGTCTGAATATCCATTTATCCATCCATACTTTATAGATCCAACTACCTGCGTGTAGAACCAATCCGTCTGCTTAACATCGCTGAAGATGTTGACTCCAGACGTATCTAATTTTGCAAAACGCATTGCAATTACCGTAAACTCGGCACGAGTGATCGGGCGCTCCGGAGCATATGTGTTATCTCCATAGCCATTTAGAATCCCCATAGATGCCAGCGCATTTACTGCATCTGCATACCATGCTGTATCTGGTACATCTTCGAAGCTGGCCGTTACCGGCACGTTTTTATTTAACAGCAGATTATAGAACATCTGAGCCGCTTCTGCGCGAGTCATATTTTCGTCTGGCTTAAATTCACCAGTATCGTAGCCGTTGAGGTAATTAATATGCTCCTGTGTATTCAGCCAGTCAGATACTCCAGTATCATCCGGATCTGCAACATTGCTTTCCTCATCCTCTTCAGCGTCTTCTTCAAGATCATCATCGATACCGACGTCATCATTTAAGCGCCTAAATATTACTCGAATCGTGTGATTGTCGTCAACATCAGTGAACGTATAGTAGTTCCTTGCTCCTATACTTTCACCGTCTACCATTACATCTGCGATCACATATCCATTGTCAGCTTCAAATATAAATCTTTGATCATCACCTTCTGCCACGGATATTCTGCCGCTCGGGTCAATGCAGCCTCCTCTTCCGGCGCTGGCATCTATTATGTAGGCCACATCTCCGCCTGCTGCACTTGAGGTAACAACATCGCTGTCGCTTGCCGCTTTGTAATGTCTATCACCCTCAAACTCTATTGTAAAGATATATACTTCTTTTGCATCGGCAGCTTCAAATTCTGCAACCCACTCGTTTCCGCTCTGTGTCCAGTCGAGTTCATTAAGATCCAGCAAAATACCGTTTTCTGTCTGTACGTCAAGCAGATCCGGGAGATAGATATCATCCGGCAGATCGCTGCCAGATATTTTTAGCTCAACTGTTTCCCCTCCTATGACGCTGTTCGGTTCGGCCTTTACCGTCACTATAGGCTGTATTTTGAGCACGGAAACCTCGTCAGTATCACTGTAACCATCATAGATACCTGTGCCTATTGCTGTAATAGTGTATTTACCCGGTTCTGTCATGGCAGAAATAGCCTCTTCTCCGCTTACTCCGTTTGCAACAACCTCGCCATCTCTTTCAACTGTCAGCATGTAATTGTCCTCAGATAAGGTGTTATCATTAAACTGAACGTCGATAGATACCTGAGGAGAAGGAACATATGTCCATTCCTTTGGATTAACCGTCAATGTAAACTCAGTAGCCGGTTCCGGCCCGGTCTTTGCTACAACAGAGAAGTCCACCATTACAGTACCCATATAGTTTCCCATACCTACGACTTCGGCTTTATAGTATCCTGGTTCAACTGCATTCGAACTCACCCTGTAATCTATACCCTGAGTCAGGACTTTATTTGTATCCAAATCGGTTACTACGACTACAGGATATATTGCGCTCCCAGTATACCAGTATTCATACGGATCTGCCACTGCCGTAAAATCTACATCGTTCAACTCCTTGGGATTTATACGGAAAGTATCCATCCTAATGCCTCTGAAGTTATTGTTGCAGTCTGCAGCACTGCTGATTGCAACTGCTTCTCCAGCGTCTATGTTATAACTGTATTCGGTATCATTCAGGTCTCCCACATCAGTGCCATCGTATGTAAGTGTTACTTCCGGCTCCTGTTCTTCGCCGTTGTATGTCACATCCAAGATCTCAGCATTTATACTGCTGTCAGCTAGATCTCTCTGGCTGATCAGAAGGACAGCTGTTCCGCTGCCTATATAATTGCCAATTCCGGAAGCTGTCACTATGTACAATCCGGCTTCGACCATTTCTACAGTCTCCGGATCATACTCTTCTCCCTTGATCTCCGATCCGCAGAACGGTGTATAGCTGTACGTAAGGATATAGTCCTTGTCTTTGATCAATGATTCTTCATCAAGTGAGACTTTCGGGTCGAATACATGATCTTTTCCGTCATATACGACTATGTTATCATTCAGGCCCGTGATCTCAAACTCTCCGTCGTTCTGAGGCAGAAGCGTGTAGTGCAAAACAAAACTGCCGCTGTGTCCTCCTGTTACTTCTACATTGATCGTATATATTCCCACTTCATGAAACGTAACAGTCTGGCCTTCTACTGTGCAGCCATCGCTTTCATCTACATATACGGCTACATTGTCTATGCCGTTATTTGTCACTTCATGGTCTCCGTGCATAACAGTTACTATTGCACTGTCCGTATCATTGTCGCCATAATATCCAAAATATCGATCTAATTCAGCTGACAAATAATTTGACATAACAGCTGTGATCTCAAAGTACTTCACTACACTTCCGGTATAGTTCCCTATTCCGGATATCTGCACATATCCTCCGCCGTCAGCCAGCATCATGTCGCTGCTTTTTCCTACTTCTACGTTATCGCCGTATGTTATCTCATAATCGGTGCCTTCGTCCAGCTGTATGCTGCCGCAAACTACATTTACAGTCGGTGTGGTTATCTGCTGCCCAGTATATGTATAGCTGCCGGCCACCCCGCTTACCATGGTTTCGTCGATTTCTCTTGGTAGTACCGTTATTTCCTGCACTCCGGACACAGATTTATATCCTCTTGCCTGTATCTGGAAATAAATCTTTAAAGTACCATCTTCCCCTACATCCTCTATCGTTGGCGAATCCGTTAGGTCATAACTTTCTCCCTCATCATCACTATAATAAATGACATAATCTGACGGGCTGTTTACCTCTATTCTGCTTCCGTGCGGGCGGCCATCGTAAGTTACAGAATAATCCTCCGCCGAATAACTTATAGCCGTAGTTGCGTCGATGACCTCCAAATCCAGATAGACTGTCTGCGAGTTGTAGTTGTCTGTCTGCGGGAATTTAGCATTTATAGTGGCGTTGCCTGTTGTATAAATAGAAATATTTGATAGTTGATTGTCATTTACCTTGGCCACAGCAGTGTTATCGCTTGTATAAGTTATCTCACCGTCATAGTCTCCGGCAATGTCTAACTGAATATTTCCACAATCAAATACCTTGCCTTCTTCATACACGATCTGTACAGACTTTGGTGTAAAGCCTCCACTTGGATCCGCCTTATCAATGTTGACATTAAACCAGCCGCTGACAGCTGTATATCCTGTCTTAGTAGCTTGCCACTCTACTTTATATATGCCAGCATCTTTTGCAAGCGGCATACCATCGTCAGATATCATGCACTGATCCCCGCTCTCCAGCGGCGTAACCGTGAATTCCACATGCGCATCATCCGGCGTTACAATGTAGTCTTGAAGCAGCTCCTGCCATTTTCCGTTATATTTCAGATATTCCATTGGCATGGGCTGTACTTGTATTCCCTGACCTGCTACTGCCACATGAAGGTCATAGCTGGTTTCACTATTTCCGTTGAAATTATTTCCACCCTCGATCACTTCCGCCGTAATAACGGCATCGCCAGGGCTAACTATACTCACTGCGCCGGTGTATTCATCTACGAGGGCAACACCTTTGTTGTCTGAACTATATTGTACAACGACGCCATCAGGCTTGGTAATGGCTTCTGCGGCATTGCAGCTCGTATTAAAATACTTCAGCGGATTGCTGACCGAACTTCCCATAGACACGTTTACTGTCTCATTGGTAAATTCCACGGATAAATCAGCCCTGTTGATCGTATAGACACCGGACTTTTCGCTGCTTTCGTCATAATTGTTCCAGTTTCCAGACCACGTTATAATATAATTTTGTGCTTTAACTTCATCTACTGTTCCCACAATAGCATATTTGTCGGCATTTGCGTATTCAGATGCGTCGGTATTAAGCTGTATACCCAAATCATCTCCATTGACTATTCCTTTTTTGCCTGCATTATCCGTATATGAATCACTGTATGTCAAATCTTCGATCTTACAGCCGTAACAAGACTGCTTATCATCGATGGTAATTGTGACTGGACGGCGCTCAATACTGTATTTACCCTCAGTAAACTCAACGTCGTAGTTGCCGCATATTCCATTTATTCCGACAATATCATACTCTCCTATACTGGATGTTTCGTCAGCTTCTATGGACAGCCGCTCTCGGAACAGCTCTGTGCTCTCTTCGCCTACCATTCCGCTATTTTCATCTGATGGTTGTGCAGCTGTCAGTGACACACGATCCTTATCCGGTATATCACCATATACTCCGGTATAATCTTCAATTATGACCTCTACATAGCGTGCTTTTACTGTAAACTTGCCGTTTGTAAATTCTACTTTATAATTTTCATTTCCTGCAACGCCTTTAATAGTATAAACATCTACATCTTTTGCATTCTCTTCTTCTATGCTGAGAACTACTTGCAAATCATCATCCGAGCCATTGACAAGCTGGTATATCTCACCGCTATCTACTTCCCAGTTTAACTCTTTGACGTTTTCTACTTCAGGCCTATTCCCGTCATATACAGATTCTTGATCGTAAATCTTAATATGGAGAGGCGCAGGAGTTATTGACCCTTCGACAGTCTCGGATATTTGCCCTTCATCAGCCTCTGTTGCCTCTGCATTTGCAATGCTGACTTTGTAGTTTTCCAGTTTTGCTTTGCCGCTCGCATTGAGCTGATAAACGATATGGATCGCCCTGTCATCGCCTTTCAAGGCCTCGTCGTAATTGGCGCTGTACACGCTTGCGCTGATTTTCTCATTATTCTTTTGTCCTGATAAATTTACTTCCGTTATCTGATCAACTGCGTCTATGGTGCCATCATACGTCTTTTCCGTATCAACAATTCTATCGAGTGTGAGCGTTGCCCTATCAACAGTCACAGAGAAATTACCAGTCTGATCTCCATAGTTTGTCGTTATGACTTTCCAATAGACATCATACGTCTTTGCATCCACAATAGCGCTGGTCAGAGTCTCGGTGCTGAGATTATAGCTGCCATCATCGCCGGTTAACGAGTAGAAAATAGCGTACCCATTTTCGTTCTCCGCCAGCACCTCATTTCCGCCCTTTACTTCTATATCGTCGATAGGATAAATTCCTTGTCCCGTATACGTAAGGTCATTTTTGATCTTTACAGCAACATTGAGCTGCGCATTATTTTGAATTATTGTTATCGATCCTTGAACCTGAGCAACCGAGTAATTTGAGAATTTTTCTGTTACCTCATCGGAGAGACTAGCTGTTACAGTATATGTGCCCAGATTTACTGGATTGTTCTCAACACTTCCGTCTTTAGAGAAAACGTATACGATATCACTTCTTTCCAACGCTACTCCGTCCGTTCCTACAAATCCTGAGTTTTTGACATCGTTTTTCGGCTCTGCCGAAACGGCATACTCGTCTTGCTGTCCAATCAGGCCTTGAGGATCATAGTATACATCTTTTTCCCATTCAACACTCTGGTCTTCTTGGTTTGGGAACAGCAGGTAAACTGGGCGTTTTGTTATATCTGCTTTGATATCATCATAGTCCTCTGCAACTATGTAGTTGCCAGCGCCGGCGCCTCCGAGCAATCCATTAAGAACGTCAAGCGCAACTGTGACCGTTTTCTGTGCACCGACATTAGAATCCGCAGTTGTCCCTTTCTCGGTCTCTATCTCATCGAAATAAATCTCTCCAGAATCAACATCGCTTTCCACAAACCCAGCTGTTTCAGGTGTACCGCTGAGTTCTATTACGGGGCTTCCGTCGTACACCTTATTTACTGTCTCAATGCCGCCGTTTACGGTGATTCTCTTTTGATCTATAGTTCCGGCCGCTTCTATATCAATAGTCAAGCTGTTGTCAGTTAGGGCAGTTCTATTGTATACGTAGTTGCCCCAAATGACATTTGAAGCATCCCCTTCACTCAACGTAATGAAAACAGCGACATCTTTCTCTGTTCCGGCGTTTTTGTTCTCGTACTCAGCGCTCACTGACTCAACATTTATAGTTTCGCTCTCTATACCAGTTTGTATTAAAATATCACCGGAGTTTTCAATATTTGCTGTATTACTGCCGTCGTATTCTTTCTGGAAGCTCTCAGGCAATCCTTCTATTTTAAGTTCCGCGGGAGTAATATTAACAGTAAAGTTTCCTATTTTGGTTTCATAATTGGCGGCTTCTATCTTGTACCAATAATATACGCCAGTGCCGTCTGTTACATTCTTTACCTTTATTGACTCTGACCAATCGTTAGAATTCTCATCTGGCTGTGTATCAGTATTTGTCACTGCATATTTGACATCGTAGGCGTCAGCTGATATACCGCCATTTACTCCAACGACTTCTTGTACAGTTGCGGCATCATGCTCTTTTCCATCATAAACACCTATATACCCGACAATTTCAGCCTCAAGTTCCCGCTCCGTGATAATGATTTTTGAACAAACTTCGTCGTCATTGTAGTTTGGATCTCCATGCAGTGTTGCTTTGAGCCAATAGCTTCCAGCCTCACTGGGAACTTCTTTCATTTCTTCTCCGGCAGTGTCTCCCGCATCATAGTAAAATGTGTAGCTGATATTTTTCATATCAGCCGGGACAGCGCCATTTCCTGCGTTCTCCACAACAGCATTTGCGTAATCTGTTATTTCTGAGCCATTATACCGGAAGGTCTGCTCTGACAAGGTCAAATGAGCGTCTGCCTTTTCTACCTCAACAGTATAGCTTGCACTTCCAGCCGCATAGTTGCCGCTTTTTGATGCAGTAACGGTAATTTCAGCCGTACCAGCCTTGTGCAAAGTCACTTTGCCCGTTTGATCCAGCGATACTATATCTTCTCCCTTTGTAATTTCATAGCTTATCGCAGCACCCGATTCGATATCGCTGTCGCCAACATATCCCTTACCAGAAATTGTAAATTCTTCTTCTCCTAATATCTTGGTTATAGTACTTTGATCCTGTATAGGATTTCCCTCTTCATCTTCAAGCTTCACTGTCTGGCTGGAACTGCCTATTCTGAAAACATACTCTTCTGACGGTTCAGACTTGTAATTTACACAGTTTTCAGCTATTTGGGCAATAATTTTATAAGTTCCAGCCATAGTCACTTTCAAAGCACCGGCACTATATTGTTCAGATCCTTCCTCGCCGTCAAGCGGAGTATATTTATATGTATAGACAATTGAGTATTCATCGCCGTCTTTTACTAATCCTCTTACATCTGGAGCGGGTACTGTGTATTCAGTCCCTGTGTATTGAACATTCAAGCCCTCTGTAGGCGCTGTGAGAGCCAGCTCTTTTTTCTCAATGGTAAACTGTTTACGAGTTGCTCCCAAAATCAAATAGTTATCTGCGAACAACCCCGGCTCATATTCCCATTCAGCCTCAACATAATAAGTCCCGGCATTTGTAGGAACTTCATTCAAAGCCGTTCCTCCAGCTGACTGAGTGTAGTAACTTAGCTTATCTACTCCCGCAATAATACCATGCGACGACGCATTGCTGCCGCTTGCAGATGAGTGTATAAGCGAAACTTCTTCATCATATGGGTTACCATCATAAACTGCATCTTCAGCGCTAAGAGCAGGTGCATTTACCTGCTTTGTACTGATAACCCATGTTCCCATAAAATACTCTTCACTGTCCGCATGTCCTGCCCAGCAAAAATTTTCAAAATCTGTCACTTTTGCATATACTGGGTAGCTGCCAGCATTTGTTCTCTTCGAATTGCTGATAGTAAATGCGACTGTATCGAATATTTTATCTCCATCACTATCGTATTTGCCTATCAATGTTCCATTTTCATATGAAACCTCAAAAAATCCCGATGGCGAAGAAGGAAGTTTTACCGCTTGTTGTTCCTGTCCAGTATATGGAACAGGATAGCTATACGCGCCGTCAATATTTGTCTCTACTATTCTGCGTTTTGCTATTGACCATACAATATCGACATCCTCACTTGAATCAGTTGTCGACCACTTATAGTTGTCCTTGTCGCTCAAACTGGCTTTTGCCGTATATGTTCCAGCATTTACGTTCATATTGCCGGTTATTGTATATTTATCTTCTGCATTTGGTGCCGTCACTACTCCAATTTGCTCCTGACCAGTATATTGCAGTCCTGTAGCCGCAGCAGGCGTAACTATAGTGCATTTGTCAATAGTTACCTGAATGGCCTCGAGTTCCTTTGTCTCATATCCGTCTTTTGTAACTGTAATCTTAACGTTATATGTTCCAGCCTCAGTTATACCTGCTACTTCAATTGTATTGGAATTACTTGGACTGACAGCTTCTCCGGAACCATTGCCGCTTCCTTCTGTAGCCTCCCACGTCCATGAAATCGTAGACTCATACGGAACATCAGACAGCCTTACTGTAGGCTGCGGAGTACCAGAATATACAAGTCCTTGTATCGCTTTGGCAGCTAGAAGATCCATCGACTGAGCAATAATGTCGTAACTATGAGAGATAACTACCTTCCCCGAAACAGATGTATCAAATTCATATCCTGCCGGCGGTCTTTTGCCTGTATCGACTACATACTTTTCCGGATTATATTCAAATGTGACTTGTACCGTTCCGTTCCATTCATGAGCAAGACTATAACGCGGTTTATTATCAGAATAACCAGTATCATCATAATAAAGAGGAGAATCATAGGTCACGTCATCAGGCAATCCAATCTTATCAACCGTAATATATCTGTACTCATATGAATTAGGTACGATAAAATTGCGGACATTATTAAAGGCTACCCTTGAAAAATCCAGTTTAGCTTTTGTCACATCAACTTTTATCAGCAATTCACCTGAATTATCCCCGTCTATTGCAGTACCTGTCACTCCCGTGTAATCCGCATAATCAACTTCATCCGGAGTAAATTTTACATGAAGATATTCTGTTGATTCAGTCAATTCTTCTTCAAGATCTACATCATCTGCCCATTCAAGAGTTCCATTGGACAAATGCGGCAGTTGCAGATCTCCTATGACCTGAGCAGTAGTGCCGCTGAGCGCAGCGACATCAATTACAATATTTAAAATCTTATCGCAGCTGTCACGATCATTGTCATGTGTATCTTTCTGACACTCGTATGTGATAGTGACAGATCCTTCACCAAGCTTATATCCGACAATCTCTTTCAATTTATAATCGTGATCAGTTTTGACGCCATTGTACCCAGTGTCAGTTTTCTGCATATGAGTCGGATCATTCTTACATATCAAAAGTTTGTAGGAATCATCTTCACAGCTTGGCCCATATTCTTTAGCCAGTACCCATTCATGACCCAGAGCTTCGATCCGTACATGAAGTGTCATTTCCACTGTTTGCCCTGCTATACTTGTGTTCGGCACAGTTTGTTTATATATATGGTAACCATCCTCTTCGCAAGTTGGCTCTACAGTTCCGTCATAAATAAGAGGGGAAATATTTCCTGTGTAACAGGTATCTCCATTGATAAACAACTCCTGTATATCCTTATCATTTGGCAGATAAAAGTCTGCACCTGTCAATCCAGTATACGTTATATCTGGATTTATTTCGTCCACTATAGTACGGGTCTCCGAATAAGCTGTATAAGTATCTTTCCCGAAAGCAGCACTTCCCAAATACTCCAACTGTGACGGTCCATTTCCGCCGTTAATTTCATCCTGTATAGTGACCGAGCTAAGCTTCCTATGACCCGAAAACGCTCCGCTGCCAATTGAACTTACTGTATAAGGTATTACTAGTGTTTTAAATCCGCCAGCGGCTGTTGTATCATTAGGCAGAATAAAAAACGCATTATCTCCTATTGCTTCCAGTCCCTCCGGCAGTATCAGCGTCTCGCCATTCTGTTCTCGAAAGCTGTTATTAGAAAAAGCATTTGCTCCAATCGTTTTGACACCTACAGGTATCTCTATCGATGTCAATCCGCATGAATTAAAAGCATTTTTAGGTATTTCGGTCAATCCTTCGCCTAGTTTTACATTTCTCAGCCGGCTGCAGCCGTTAAAGGCATTTTCTCCCATATTTATTACAGATGACAAATCCAATGGATCGTCTGCTGTAAACGACAAATTGTCACAGCCATTAAAAGCGAACGCTCCGACGTATGTCAGTGAGCTTGGATTTTCTATTTCAAGCGTCTGAATTGTTGTAATAGTATCAAACGCATGTGCTCCCACGCCAGTAACGCCATCTGCAATATAAACCGCAGAAGGATTTGCATCTCTCCATGGTCTATCAGATGTGGCATTTTGATAATCAGGAATACTTGAATTATCTTTGCCGGCACCCTCTCCCGGTGCGATAAAAACTATCGTATCTGTTATAGTCCCATCAGGCCCATCTATCAATCTCGTAAGAGACAGACGATACAAATCTGTATTTCCCAATCTGTACCAAGAGTTTTTAGTATATTTTTGTCCTTCCGGCAATGCATCATTTATTTCTCTAATTTTCTCATCTACCCATGAGCTATTTGGCTCAGCCAGCTGAGCCAGTACCGCAGTCGGCAGAATAGAAATGATCATAGCGGCTGCAAGTAACAGACTAAGTGCTCTTCTCTGCATAATCTTCATTTTGTTTCCTCCTTGTCCTCAAGTGCATGTTCTTCACTTAAGCATTTATAAAATCCTTGCAAAGCCAACATTCAGCAATCGAGTTGAATCTTTGCTGTTTATTGCACAGGATTTTGACTCTTCCTAAAACAGCCCATTTTGCTAATCGAAATCTTTTATAATATATCGAACATTTTTAGCTGTTATATGAGACGAACATTGCGTCAAAGGCATTGGCATAAATATAATATGTGATGCAAAACGTTTCCCTTTTGTTTTAATGTTAATTTCCCGCAAAGTTATTTGCATTATCTCACTCCTCCTTTATCACAAAATCAACATTTTGTCGTATTGCTTTTTGCAACAATGGAGTAAACAAGCTCATACGCATATAAAATATGCTCTGATCTCCAAATTTCTTTATGGATCAGAGCAATAAGATTGGGGCGCAAAAATAATTTTTTGAGCCCTTAATTGTCGTGCTTTAAACAGAAAGTTCCTTGCGTATATGTAAAATATATGCTATAATTATTTTTAATAATATACAGCAAAATCTACTACACTACTTTAATTTTGCGACAAAATGTTGATTTTGTCCTACAAAACTAATTGCATTCGATCTAATTGTTTTTGATGCTCTTCTCCAGATGTAACAAGATATATTCTGGTAGTCTCTATGCTGGAATGTCCCATAATGTCAGCCAATCTAACTATATCTTTACACGATGTATAGAACGCCGTGGCAAATAAATGGCGCAGATTATGAGGAAATACTTTAGATGGTTTTACTTCTGCATGTGTGCATAGTCCCTTAAGCTCCGCCCATATTTGCCTTCGGTCCATCTCTTTTCCGCTTTTGGTGCAAAAAATTGCACCGGAAGCGATTTTTTCTTTTAAAGCGTACTTTTGAAGTTTCCGACACAATTTTGAGGATATCAATATTACTCTTATTTTCCCCTTAAGGCTGATCTCAGCACGTCCGCATCTCACTGCCTCAACAGTGATATACCTCACTTCGCTGACCCTTATGCCGGTTGCGCATATAGTTTCTGTCAGTAGGGCAAGTCGATCTTTTCCCATAGATTCGGCCGTAGTTACAAGCCGCCTATACTCATCTTTAGTAAGTTCCTTGCTGTGTTCTCTAAACAGTTGGCGCTGTATCTTCAAAAATTTTACTCTGCACTCATCCCAGCCCATAAAACGAAACAGCCCATTAAGTGCAGACAGCATTGCATTGACAGTAACGGGCGCATATCCATTATTTACTAGATGGGCTTTCCATTCTGCAGTTATTTCCTTTGTTACTGCCCGCCCCTTAAGCCAGTAAGCAAATCCGCTTATGTCGCGAATATATTTTTCAACAGTTCCACAACTGCGTTCTTCCTTCCACAGGTACTTTTTATAATTTTCTATTTGTTCTACTGTCAAAAGATATTGTTTCATTGAAAATTACCTCCATATAAAAAGTGATTTTCTTATTTTACCGTGTATTTATCAAACTATACAAACAACATAAAAATCAGTTGCCCTATTGACTCACTTATCATTTGCACATTTTGTAAAAGTTAAATTGCAATTTTTCTCAGTTTCCTTTTTATCATGCGAAATATTTCAAAAAAAGAAGCCCGAAAACTGGCACTGCTGAACATGTCTGGACAGTTTTCGGGCTTATATACATTACAACTACATTTTAAAATCAATAAAGGGTCAAAACGTCAAGTTTTGACCCTTTTGGCACGCCCGGCGCGATTCGAACGCGCGGCCTTTCGCTTAGGAGGCGAACGCTCTATCCTGCTGAGCTACGGGCGCACATTACACAACAATATATAGCGGCTGCAGGAACTTTGATAAATTCCTATAAAATTTCAATTTACAAACCGTATTTTATAACAGAAACATCCGCCTGTCAAGGAAAGAACGGACAGGCGGATCGCATCTTTTCTTTTTATTCAGCGTTATCCTATGCTTATCGTAGATTCCGGCAGCATATCTCCCAAATACGGATTCCAGCGTTTAAAAGCTTCGGCGTACTCAATGCTGCGGCGTCCGCGAGACCAGTCGTTTGCCTGCTGTCCACGGTTCAGAGCACAATTTCTGTACATATTTATCAACTGCGGTTGCGCTTTAAAGCAGGCTACAGCCTCTAATTTTTTATCGATCACATTTCCTATATCTATATATGTATCCGGTATAAAGTGATTGAATTCCGGAAGCGGGATCGTTGTCTCGAAGAAAAATACATCGGGTATAAAATGGTTCGGAGTATTGGGAAGCGCTCCAAGCATACCTGCGCAGCTTATTGCTCTTGTAACTGCTTTTCCTGTAACTTCGTGATCAACATTCATCGGATCATCTATCCAGTGAGTGAGCACTATGTCCGGACGGAATTCAAGTATCTTATATATTAATACCCTTATACGTTCAACATCCATCTGCAGTGGATAATCGTCAAAGTCATAAAACTCTATTTCCGCTCCAATAAAATCTGCTGCTGCCTGAGCTTCGCCTTTGCGGCAATCTTTGCATGCTTGGACAGTACTGTTTGGCTTTGCTTTCCAATATGCTCCGCTTTCTCCGCGTTCACCAAAGGTAAGCGCCAGTATCTTGACCCTATATCCTTTTTCTATATACTTCAAAATTGTCCCGCCAGATCGAGTACACCAATCTGCGCCATGTGCACTAACGACCAGCATATTTTTACCCATAGTAAAACCTCCGTTGCCAAGTCTTATTTTTTATATAATACCAATAAATTAATTAAACTACAATAGAGCATCAAAAACTGCTTGTTCCGATAATTTAACCAGCAGTTAAAATTAATTTCATGTTTTTCACGGCTTGGTATCTTTAATATAAGCAATATCTTTTCAATTCCTCTTTATGGTACAAAATATGGTATGCACTATTGACATAGCTTCATATTTAGTTTAAAATCGAATAGAAATTATGCTTTTTAAACAAAGTAAAGGGAAATTTGAAAGATAATTTTAACTCGAAATTGTTGAGCATACCAAAAATTTTTTGTTAGGAGGTGTGTATGCCTAGTGGAATGGATATTTATAGGCATCGGGGCGGTCGTGCTGATCATTGTTGCGTTTGTCCTCGGTGTGCTTTACCGAAAAAGGGTCGCAGAGCGAGAGATTGCTAGCGCCGAAGATGAGGCAAAGCGAATTATAAATGAAGCCATCAAGAGCGCAGAAAACAAAAAAAGAGAAATGCGTCTTGAGGCAAAAGAGGAAATACACAAGAGTCGTACTGAATACGAAAAAGAGGTCAAAGAAAGGCGTGCAGAACTGCAAAAGCAGGAGCGTCGTCTTCAGCAAAAAGAAGAATCTTTGGACAGAAAAGCCGACAGCTTTGAAAAGAAAAGCGAAAATTTGAACAAGAAGCTGGTGGAAGCTGACGCCGCTATAGAAGAAGCAAAAGCTTTGAAGCAAAGCCAGATGGAGATGCTTGAAAAGATCTCAGGATTTACCATCGAAGAAGCAAAAGATTACTTAATCAAGTCTTTAGAAGACGAAGTTACCCACGAAAAAGCAATGAAACTCAAAGAGATCGAGGCTCGCTATAAAGACGAGGCCGATCAAAAAGCTAGAGAGTACATCACCTTAGCTATTCAGAGATGTGCAGCAGATCATGTAGCCGAAGCAACTGTGTCTGTCGTGCCGCTGCCAAACGATGAGATGAAAGGAAGAGTCATAGGCCGCGAAGGAAGAAATATTCGTGCCATTGAAAACCTTACCGGTGTCGATCTCATTATAGACGACACTCCAGAAGCGATCACGCTCTCCGGCTTTGACCCTTACCGCAGAGAGATTGCGCGCATTGCCCTTGAAAAGCTTATCTTAGACGGACGCATACATCCTGCTCGGATTGAAGAAATGGTTGCAAAGGCAAAAAAAGAAGTCGATGCCGTCATAAAATCAGAGGGTGAGCGAGCCACATTTGAAACCGGTGTACATGGCCTTCATCCTGAGCTTATCAAATTACTGGGCCGTCAAAAATTCAGGACAAGCTATGGTCAAAATGTTCTAAACCATTCGATTGAAGTATCTCATATTGCAGGTTTGCTTGCATCGGAACTAGGAGTAGATGTACAGCTCGCCAAAAGGGCCGGACTTTTGCATGACATAGGAAAATCTATTGATCACGAGGTCGAAGGGTCCCATGTTATGATCGGCGCAGACCTTGCAAAAAGGTACAAAGAAAACGAAGCCGTTGTCCATGCTATTGAAGCGCATCACGGCGATGTTGAACCAAAAACACTGGTTGCTTGCCTTGTACAGGCTGCCGACACTATTTCCGCAGCTAGGCCTGGTGCCCGCCGCGAAAATATCGAAAATTATATCAAGCGTCTTGAAAAGCTTGAAGAACTTACAAACTCATTCCCAGGCGTTGAAAGCTCATACGCTATTCAGGCCGGACGTGAGATTCGCATCATGGTAAAACCCGATGCTGTCAGTGAAGATCAGATGATCTTGCTGGCAAGAGATATAGCTAAGAAGATTGAAAGCGAATTAGAATATCCTGGTCAAATCAAAGTCAATCTTCTGCGTGAGACCCGAGCAATTGAATACGCAAAATAATAATCGAAAGTTCGATTTTAGATTAAAACGAAAAAACAGAGAGAAATTTTACTTCTCTCTGTTTTTTTGTTTTTTGTGGCATCCATAACAGCCATCGCATTCCCCGCCGCAGGACATAGTCTTCTTTTTAACAGAAAACACTGCGGCGGCAATGACGCAGACTGCTATTACCGCTAATATTATGTAATCTGCAACACCCATCTTCAATGCTCCCAAATTACAAAATCAACATACCGACCGAGTAAACCACAAAAGCAGCTATCCACGCAATCACGCATTGAAATACAACCACTCCAACAGTCTGCAGTACCGAGCCCAGTTCGCGGCGTATTGTAGCGACCGCTGCTACGCACGGCGTGTACAAAAGTGTAAATACCAAAAAACTCATAGCTGATATCGGCGTAAACAGGCTTCCTAAAGCCAAACTCAACTCAGATACAGAAG
>CALWWP010000037.1 GCA_944385275.1 uncultured Oscillospiraceae bacterium
GTACTTTTTTCCTTAACCTCGAACCTCGGCCTCCCAGCCTCGCCTCCCTCAAGAGCGCTCCGTTAATATACCACCTCCTCCCCTCCCTTGTCAATACCTTTTTTATCTTTTTTTCCCTTATTTCTTAAAATACATATCAAACACACCATTGGGAGCAGCCCAAACAGAATAGCAGCGTTTATAATCGGTACAATTACTTCGGATAAAACTGTATAATCTACGAGCGTTCTTCCTATTGTAAGGGCAAATATTACAGCAGCTACGCTGCACAGTATGTTGATCAGTTTTCTGTTTCCGTGCCCCAATCCGACACGTATTATCTCACCTCCGGACATCAGAAGCGATGCGAAGAAAATGAAATCCGTTATGACCCACATGCCTATGATCACGGCCTCAATGCGTTCCAATACATTGAATATGCTAATATCTTTTATCATTATAAAGAACGGAAACTGCAGCTTTTCTATAAGACCTACTCCAAGTATGCCTATATTCGTTATAAGCAGCATAAGGATCGCCACAACGCCAAATCCTATTCGTCTGGCCGTCATTGAAATCTCCTTTCCATTCCCTATGACCCCGCCGTACAAAAAAGTTATATATACCCACGGGCTTATGGTGTTTATCACCGGCATAGCAGCCAGCAAGATATTTTTTGCATCGAACCGGCTTACCGGCAGCAGATTTTTTATCTGGACATCCTGAATAGACGAGAAAAATATCAAAATAATTGCTCCAACCAGTATTGGCAGAAAAATTTCCGCCATTCTTGCAAGCGGAGTCAATTTCCCCAGCATGACCGGTATCGCAGCGAAAGCGATGACTAATACGAACATTGGCAAATTGTCAATGTCATAAACCGTACTAAGCAGACGTTCTGCTCCGCTTCTCACAATAAATCCCGCATAAAATATTGTCCAAGCCGCAAATATGAAAATCACTATCCTGCCGAAAAATGGTCCAAGACAGCGCAGGAATATGTCAGCAAGCCCCTCGTTTTCCCTTCTAGTGGAAACAAACTTTATAAACAGAGTGCACAGCAGTATGCACGGTATAAGCGCGGCAACAGGAGCCAGCCATGCGGCATTGCCAGCCAGTTTGACCGCCGCCCGCGGCAACTGACGCGTAGCCGGCGAGAACAAGCTTATTGTAGCTATCGCCAGAAATTGATGAAAACTGATCTTATCTTTACTGTTCATCGCCATTTCCTCCAGCAAACTCAGTTTCTTTCTATATCGACACTTACTTGTATGTCAAAGCGCACTGTTTTAAATTCTTCTTTCCAGTCTCCTACCAGCTTACTGAACTTAACTGGCTCGCTTATTTCTATCATCCGCCCAATTTCCAAAAAATCTTCGTCGATCTGCTTTGAAAATTCCAAAACTTTTTCTATTCTTCCCAGCTGAAGCCGAGCCAACTCCTCCTGTAAAAACGCTTCTACCTCAGGATCCTGAATATCTGTATCATACGATTCGTCAAGACTTACGGAAATATCGGTCTGTATATTAACAGATTCAAGTTTTGTATCTGAAAACACTGGCTTGATTTCGGTATGACACTGTCCAAGTCTAAACGATACCCAATCTCCCTGTCCATTTGCAACTTCAATAATATCGCTGTCGGTCATATTTAACAGCAGGCACACCGCTCTCGATAATTCCATATCTAAAAATTCTACTTTTCCTTCTTCAGTTATTATTGCAAATCCCGCTGCACGCACTGTATAAGGATTTGCCCCGGACACAATCTCCTCAATTTCTGCCGCCTCAATAGCTGCGACAAGGCTGCATCCCCCAAAAGCCATGCGTTCAATAACTTCACCACATGTAAATACTTTTCCGGAAGACGTCGATTCAAGGTCCTGTTCCAGAGATTCAAGCAGTTCTGTTACTGTCGCGCGTTCATTTCCCACTTCTGCAATCAAATCTTTTGCCATGCCGCCCTTGACTATAAACAAATTGGTCGTAAGGCGTACGTCGGCAATTTTTTCAACAAATTCCAAATACTGCTCTATATCGCATCTTGCAGCCTCTTCACCTATTAAAAAGTTTCTTGTGTGACCGAAGAAAATATACTTTTTCGAGGTGTAGCCCTGCATTTCGTTCAAAGCCTGATTGACGGTTCTGGCGCTGGTGGTCATCACTGTCGGCTCGGTCCCCTTTTTTACTCCGGTAGCCGCAGTTGTGGTCACAAGTTCTCCGTCGCTGTCTATCCCTATTGTCTGTATCAGCTCCAAATTATCTATCTCTCTGTATTCAGAATATATGCTCTGTGTACCGCAGCCCGCCAGCATGGGCAGCAGCAGCACTAATGCCGCTATTCGTTTCACCTGTTTCACCTCTGATTTTGCATATCCTGCGGATGCAGGCTGATATCTCTTTCTTTTGACGCCGGTAAAGGCCAGCGTATCAAAGCTTTTGCGCTGCGCATAAGACTGCCTTCCGCAAAAGGCGTCATATACGGAACTCCCATCACTTCTATAGTTGACAAATGATATACCAGAAGCAGGAGCGCAATAACTATTCCAAATACCCCCATGAACAGCGCTGCAAACACAAACAGCAGCCTGCAGAGCCGCAGGGCAGCAGACAGATCCTGATCCGGTATCGTATATCCGGTAATACCGGCAGTTGCTACTACTATGACTACGACAGGCGAAATTACCTGGGCCTCTACGGCGGACTGCCCGACTACCAGCGCTCCTATGATGCCCACAGTCTCTCCTACCGGCTGCGGCAAATGAAGGCTCGCCTCCTGAAGTATCTCGAACGCTACCAGCATCCCCAGCACCTCTATCGCAGTAGAAAACGGTACGTTTTCTTTGCTCTCAATAATCGCAAGCATCAAATTCGTCGGTATCATCTCCTGATGATACATGGCTATTGCGACGTAAAACGCGGGGAAGCAAACAGTTATCAGTACAGATATATATCTCAGCAGTGTCAAAGCCGAGGCCACCAGATAGTGACCAGCGTTGTCCTCAGGCACTTTGATGAACTGCGCAAATGTTCCGGGCAGCAGGAATCCCATAGGCAGGCCGTCCACAAGTATACCGACGCGGCCTTCCAAAAGGTTCATGCAGAACTTGTCCGGCCGTTCTGTAGTTATGATCTGCGGGAAAGGGGTATTCGGATTGTCTACTATATAGTCTTCCAGATTCCCGGGCGCCAAAAGCCCGTCTATATCTATCTTTCCTATGCGGCGCATAGTCTGCTCCACTAACTCCGGATTCGTTATCCCGTCGACATATACTATTCCGACCTTCGTCTTGGAACGACGTCCCACCGAGTATTCTATTATTTTCAGATCAGGACCGCGGAGCTTTTTCCTGACCAGCGACGTATTTACGCGAAAGGTCTCGACGAAAGCGTCTCTTGAACCCTTGACCACCTTTTCCGATACCGGCTCGCCGACTGCGCGCTTTTCTCCGGACTGCACTTCAAATACGACTGCCTCGTGCTGTTGGTCGAATACTATTGCGCAGAATCCGTTTACAAGCGCCTCTACTACCTCTTCCGCTTTTGAGCAGTCTTTAAGCGAATAGCTGTAAACGCTTCCCGTGAGTATCATGTTTATAGCTTCTCTGCCGCTTGTTACGTTTTTAAATCTGTCCTCGTCTGTAAGCGGCCTCAGTATATCCCGGCTGACAAGCTCGCTGTTCACCAGTCCGTCTATAAAACACACGCCGGCCTTCAGCTTACCGCCGCCAACGCATATTATCCTGCTCTTAAAATCTCCGCAGTTGCTGAAAGTAGTTTCTATCGTTTTAAGCGTAAGCTTTCCTTTTGACAGGCATCCAAACATACTGCTTTTATCTCCCTTGCAAAAAATAAAAAAGACCGCAACGGATCTACCGTTACGGTCTTTATTATTTACAGCTTTATAAATACTTATCCAAAAATATCCTTTACATCTATTTGGTCATAAACTTCATCGTTGTAGACGACAAAGGTCTCGTTGCGCTTCTGAAGCATCCAGTCGTCGAACAGATCCAGAGCCGCTTCCTGTCTGATTGTATTTTCGTAGAAATCCAACGATATCTTTGCATCCGGCATAAGCGGAAGTCTTAAAAGTATGACATAGCCATAGTCCAGATCCAAGACCTCGCTGTAATCGTTTATCTCCGTATTAGTGGTCGTGAGATAAAACAGCTCGTTCATAACGCCGGTGATAAAGTGATAGCCGTCCGGATAAACGTCCATTCCCGCATCCTCGCCGTACTCTGCGATCAACTCGTCAAAGAGCGCTATCGGATCGTCGGATTCGTCGAGCTGCGTGTGGAATTCCTCCATCTGCTCCTTGCGTTTTTGCAGTTCTTCTTCGCTGTACTCTTCTCCGTTTGCATCTTCCTTTTTCAGCACCAGCTGTTTTGCGCGGTAATATCCGTTCTCATTGCCCCATTCTATCGCTTCTTCATCGGAGCACTTTTCTCCATTCTCTCCGTAAACTTCAATACACAGCTTATCATAGAGCTTGGATATCTGGCTCATATAGTCGTACAGCTCCTGATCCTGACAGGTCTCCTCCAAATACTTAGCCCATTCTTCTTCTCCGCCCTTCAGCTCTATCATGTTCTGAAGATTGCTTTCCAGCTCGGCATAGTCCTCGTCCGTCAGCTCAACTCCATACTCGTTGCACTGCTCCTTCACGCATGCATACAGACGGGCGAAATTTGTGGATTGGTTCAAAATATACCTGTCGGCAGAGCGGTTGTCCAGATACGCAGACCATGAAAATTCGTCTCCAAGGTTTTCCAACACTGCGTCATATGTGTAGTTGAGCCAGTAATAGTACTCTTCCCATGTGACATCATATCCATCGATCGTCATAACGACCTCATCCCAGCCAATGTCTGGAAGATTTCTTCCGCTCCCTTCGCTCTTTTCACATCCTGCGAACAACGTCAGCCCCATGACCGCTGCCAAAACCATGCACAAGATACCTTTCGCTCTTTTCATATCTTTCTCCTTATTTCTTCTGTGATGTATTTGCGTATGCACGCACAAAACCAACTGCCTCGTCAATTACATTTTTGGCAGATTTCAGTTTCAGGCTCACTGAAGGCTGACTTCCGGCTTCCACCTTCAGCCTCCCGCGGAACTGCTCGGACGCATACAGTAGAGATATTTTCTCCATGTCGAAGTCCGAAAGCACAAAAATCACCCTTCCGGATTTCTGAGATATTTCGGATATCCCGCTCTGCGAAGCTTCACCGCGCAGCAGAGCCACATGCACCAAAGTGTTGACGCTTTTCGGCGGATCGCCGAACCTGTCGATGAGCTCGTCGGTAAGGTCATCGGCGTCCTCCTCGCTCCGGATCGCCGCTATCCTGCGATAAAGATCCATGCGCTGTTCCGCAGATGGGACATAATACTCCGGTATATTTGCCGACACCGCAAGATCTGCCGAACACTCCGTGCGTACCGGCGCCTGCTCGCCGCGTTCTTCCAGCACTGCTTCCTCCAGCAGCTTCAAATACATATCGTATCCGACGCTGAGCATATGTCCTGACTGCTCCGCTCCGAGCAGATTTCCGGCTCCGCGTATTTCCAGATCTCTCATAGCTATTTTAAATCCGGAATTGAACTCGGCGAACTCCCGTATGGCGGCAAGGCGTTTCCCAGCAATTTCGGTCAACACCTTTCCCTTTCTAAACGTAAAATACGCAAAAGCATGACGGGCACTTCTGCCCACTCTTCCCCGTATCTGATGCAGCTGGGCAAGCCCCAGCTTATCCGCATCCTCTATGATAAGGGTATTGACATTGGGTATGTCTATACCGGTCTCTATTATAGTTGTACAAACCAAAACCTGCAAGTCCCCATTTGCGGTTTTTTCCATGACCGACCCGAGCGTCTCCTCGTCCATCTTTCCGTGTGCGACTCCGACGCTCACATTTTCCAGCATTCCGGCTATTTTTGCCGCCGTCCGTTCGATCGTCTCAACTCTGTTGTGCAAATAGTACACCTGCCCGCCGCGCGCAACCTCTCTTCGGATGGCGTCGGCAAGTATGTTCCAGTCGTGTTCCAAAACATAGGTCTGTACCGGATGTCTGTCCGACGGAGGCTCCTCTATCACAGACATATCCCTTATCCCCGACAAGGCCATATTGAGCGTACGTGGTATGGGCGTTGCCGACAAAGTCAGTACGTCCACGGCTTTTGACAACTCCTTCAGCCGCTCTTTGTGAGACACGCCGAAGCGCTGCTCCTCGTCCA
>CALWWP010000038.1 GCA_944385275.1 uncultured Oscillospiraceae bacterium
CAATCCGACGATAGAGGAACTCGACAAGCTTTTAGCGGAGATACCGACAATCGCGGATCCGGATGAGTGGAAGGCAGAGTGTCAGGAGATGGGACGTATCTTCAACGAACAGCTGCCCATGCTCCCGTTCTTCAGTACTGTGTCCGAATACTTTATGAGCGACAATCTGTATGGTTTTGAGTACTTCGGAGCTTGGCAGTGGACTCCTGAGACATCTTATTTCGCATAAAAATTACATATGAAGAGGAATATACCAAATTATGATGACTTATCGTATAAATGAAAATGTAACTCAAGAAGTCAGAATGAAAATGAACCGCGGGCTGGACCTGCCAGGCAAGATAAGGATAGACAAGGCAGTTATTTACCGATTCAACTCCTATCCGCGCAAGCTGCCTTGGAAAGACGGCACCGGAAACTACAGCGACACCTGCAAATTCCCGGATTGGATAATGATATATGACAGCGAAGGAAACTTTGGTCAGTGCTCATGTATGTCAGTATCCGACCTGCAAGACTATTTCCTGCCAATGATCTTATCCGACCCGGAACCGCGTACCATACTCGAATGGCGTGAATTATTTTATTGGCGCGTACGAGCAAACGGCGGCTATCAGAGCAGCCGCGTTGGGGCTATGGCTTCTATCGAAAATATGTTTTTAGACATATTGGCAAAGCGTGCAAATCAGCCGCTCCACCGTTTCCTTGGCGCCGAAAAAGATTGGTGCACCATTTACAAGGGCGGCGGATCTGTTCTGCGCACTGACGAGGAATTGGTGCAGCAAATGCTCGAAGTAAAAGCCCAAGGCTATCGTCACACTAAGATAAAGATAGGCTTGGAAGACTGGCGCCGCGATCTGCGCCGCTTGGAACTGCTGCGCAAGAACCTCGGAGATGATTTCGGCATTGCAGTAGACGCGAATCAGGCATGGGATGCGGAATATGCCATGCAGTTTGTCAGAGAGGCAAAGAACTACAACGTCGCATGGTTTGAAGAGCCGATCCACGCTTTTGATATGCGCGAAATTGAAAAATTTGCGCATATGATGGAAGATGAGGGCATAGACATCGATATGGCCTACGGTGAAAGCGCATGTAACTCATTTGTCTTTTACGACTATGCAGAGCACGGCGTAAAGCATCTCCAGCCTAACTACCGCATGTACACTCTCGCAGAGACCTTCGATGTCTTTAAGTACGCGCGCGAAAACGGTCTCCGCGTGACCACTGGCGGATACATGCAGGGCTGCTGGCTGCCTGCTATCATGCTCAAGGAAGACGAACCCGCCGAATACCACGAGCCAAACACTTGGCATATAGAAAATGACTTTGCTATCCGGAGCGAAATAAAGGACGGCAAATTCTACTTGCCCGATATCCCCGGCATGCCCGTACTGCCCAACTTTGAAAAGCTGGAAAAAGACGGACAGCTCCGTTCTATCGAATATCTTTACAGAAAGAAATAATGCAAAAAATGAGCTCGGCGCAGATTATATTGCGCCGAGCTCATTAATTTTCCTCAGGGCAGCCAGATATTCAGCCGCATATACTGCTAACATCAGCCGTCCAAAACTCTCTCTATACAAACGTCGGATATCATTCCGTTTTCAGCCATGTGTTCTTCCATAAACGCCGGCAATCCCCATACGATGGCCAGAAAAAACACAGCGGTAATTACTGCAACAAATACACACAGCATAAGCGGGCTGTTTTTCCTTGCAGACATAACAAGCTCCTTTCATACCTCTTTTTCAATCAGTTCTCTCACTTCGATCTACCTTCTAAGCAAATGATAAACGGAACTTGTATCAAAAATACCTTTCAAAAGCATCAAACAAGCATCAATATAGAAAAATGCTGTTGCCTTCTATCGCTATCCTAACGAAATAACTGTCCTCTCCGTCGCTCACTTCAAAGGTGTATTCATAGTAATTACCGCTATGCCACGCGAGCTCAAACGTCTCCATTGAAAGTCCCCAGTACTCGGTAAACATCTGCGCAATCAGCTCGGGATCCAGCGTGCTCTGAAGTGAGTTTCTCTGTTCTGACGAAAACAGAGTCTGAGCATAGTTTGTAGCGCCGTATGAATAATTGTCATAATTCATATTGTAATACTGCATACACAGTATTACCCCGGTCTCGTCGTCCAGCACAAGTGTAAGCACATTGTCATACGCGTCTATATAGTTTATATACCATGTAATAAGGTTCTTTTCCGGATCTGTGCTGTCAACCTTAAACTGTACGGTACTGTATGACATGTATGAAGAGCCATAGTCAAAGCCTATCAAGCTGCTCAGCTTCAGCTTTTGGAGCTCTCGTATTACAGTGTCTTCCACCGTTTCCGAGGTCAGATATCTGCCCGTTTGCAGTTCTATTATGTTGTAATTGTAAGCATACATGGCCATGCGCTCTATAAGGCTCATATCAGATGAATCCTCAAGTCTCAGATTCTGGGCTTCAGAAGTTTCCATCTTGCCTATTATGCTCATATCCTGTATCTGTGAAATAAATCTTGGCATGAAGAAAAACAACACCAGCAAAGCCGCCGTCGCGGCAGCCGCTATTACAGGCAACATACGCTTCATTCCGCTGCATCCCCTCCGTAAAGCTCTGCGGTAACTCGTGTTCCCTTTCCGAGTACACTTTCAAAATACAGCTTGCCATTGTGCAGCTCTACTATCTCTTGGCAAAGAGGCAGACCAAGACCCGCTCCTCCCTGTGCCCGGTCTCTCGATTTATCCACTCTGTAAAACGCCTCTTTGATCTTGCTCAGATCTTCCTGCGGTATGCCTCGCCCGTTGTCAGTAACTCTTATCATGCAGCCGCCAGGCAGCATAATCGATTCTATAAGTATCGCTCCGCCTCCCTCCAGCGCTTTTCTCGCGTTGTCAGTAAGATTCAGTACGAGCGACTTGACCAGATCGGGCTCCAGCATACATTTTCCCTCTTCGCATTTACACGTTATGGTTATATTTTGTCTGAGCACAACCGGCCTGAGAAGCGATACCACGCCTTTTATTATCTGAGCCGGACTCGCAGCTTCAAATGTAAAATTGCGCTGTTTGGAAACTAACAGTTCCAAGAACTTCAGCGACAGGCTCTCCAGTCTCCTTCCCTCATTGAATATATAGTTGGCAGATTCGCGCCTGTCCCTCGGAGTCAGCTCCTGGCTGCGCAGCAGATCGGCGTATCCTATTATGGAAGTCATTGGTGTTTTCAGCTCATGAGCGAAATTCCCCATAAATTCCTCCTGCCTGCGCATAGAATCCTTCAGCTCTTCCATATTTTCTTCCAGCTTAGCCGTCATATAGTTGAAATCTTCCGAGAGATGCCCTATCTCGTCGTTTGTAGCCACCTCAGCTCTGCACGACAGGTCCCCGCCCGCTACTTTCCTAGTCATGTAGGACAATTTCCTCAGCGGCCTCGTAAGCCATCGTGCAAGGAAAAAAGACAGAAATCCACCAAAAATAATAACGGCCGCAAACAAGCTACCGTAGACGCGCTGCTGTTCGCTGCGCGCCGCAAAAGCAGATTGTATATCATACAGCCCGTCCAAATAAAACACATCGTCGTTTACTGAAAATTGGCTTGTGATCTGCATAAAATACATCCCGTTGTACTCTAGGATTACAGATACCCAAACGTCCTCGTCCGATATGTTCATCGGTTCGTTCGAAAAATACGAAAAATCACTCCTGTATATTATCTCGTCACCGGATGTGAGCCGCAGAGACTTCCATGTATGATAATTTTGACTGTCCAGCTGCGAAAGCGCACTTTTAAAATGTTCATAGTTGGACACCGACGATGAGGCGCTCACAGAATTCAAAGCGTATAAGACCAGCTGATGCGAACTCATAGCATTCGTGCGTTCGCGTTCCACCGCTTGATCAAATGCCGACGATATGAGCACACTCCCGCCTAGTCCGAACACTAGAGCCAACAGAAGGGTAATGCATATCGTGATCTTTGAACCAAACCTCATCTTTTATACCTCTAAACGATAGCCGACTTTGTATACCGCCCGCAACCTATTCTCCCAACCCACCTTTTTGCGCAGTCTCTGAACATGCAGATCGACAGTCCTGCTGTCTCCCAAATAATCGCTGCCCCATATGCGCTCATATATGGTTTCCCTGTACAGGGCAGTGCCCGGGTTGCGGGCAAAAAGCAGCAGGAGCTCGTATTCTTTTTTGGTGAGATTTATTTCCTTTTCATCCCGGCGGACAACCATCGACAAGGTGTCTATCTTCAGGCCTCCTATCTCTATAATGCGGTCCAGCTTGTGATACCTACGCAGCACCGTCTCAACTCTCGCCAAAAGTTCAATTATTTCAAAAGGCTTGACGAGATAATCGTCTGCGCCAAGTTTAAGTCCTTTGACCCTATCTGAAACAGAATTTTTTGCTGTGATAAAAATTACCGGTATATCAAGAGGACGAATATACTCCATCAATTCAAATCCGTCTGCCCCTGGCAGCATCACATCTAGCAATATCAGATCAAAACGGTTTTCCTCCAGTATATCCGCCGCGGCAATGCCGTTATACGCGCAGGTACAGGCATATCCGGCGCGCGTCAAGCTCATTCTGATAAGGTCTGATATTGATTTTTCGTCCTCTACAATAAATATTTTTATCATCGGCAATCTTCTCCCCCGGCTCTATATTCTCATCTGCAAATACTTGCTATTTTAAATTTATTGTATATACTTATTGTACCATAACCCCATAATATTGCAAAAAATTTTTTATATTTATTATTACGGGCTCTAAGCTGTTTCGGATGGACAGTTCTGCATTAGTTAAACTATTAGATCAATAAATATAATCCAAGTTTATCTTGAAATTGGCTGAACATCGGGTTATTATACAAGTATGCAGAAGCTGATTAAACTTAAAGATTAATTTCAGAAAGGACTGCGAGAATCATGGAAAAAATGCCGGTAATCACCAAAATGGAAGTTGTTCCCATTGCAGGCTTTGACAGCATTGTCTTAAATATTGGAGGTGCCCACTCACCTATTTTCACCCGTACTCTTGTCATTCTTCACGACAGCAGCGGCGCAGTAGGCGTCGGAGAAACTCACGGCGGCGAAGATATGAAGGTCTTGCTTGACGCTGCAGTCCCGTTTGTTGAGGGTCGTTCGATATCTGATTATAAAAATATCATACGCACCGTCCGCGAAAATCGTCAAGGCTCCTGCGGCATCGGCGGCATGAACTTCTGCGATATGAAAATGTTTCGCTGCACCATGCCAGTCGAAATCGCTATAGAGGCCGCCCTGCTCGATCTGCTTGGGAAGCACATGAACGTGCCTGTATGCAGTCTGCTCGGCGACGGTAAGCAGCGCGATGAGGTCGAGATACTTGGTTATCTGTTCTATATACTCGACAAGAACAAGACCGATCTGCCTTACAGAGACGAAAGCGACAGTCCCAATCCATGGTTCCGCCGCCGCAACCAGCCTGCAACTACTCACGAAGACCTCGTAGAGATTGCACAGGCTGTCAACGAGCAATATGGCATCAGTAATTTCAAACTAAAAGCCGGCGTATTTGAAGGCTTCTACGAAATGGAGACTATCCGTGCTATCAAAAAGGCTTTTCCGGAATCCCGGGTAAATATAGACCCCAATGCATGCTGGTCTTTGGATCAGGCGATAGCATACTGCAAAGACGCCTCCGCCTACCTCGCTTATGCAGAAGATCCCTGCGGTCCCGAAGACGGTTATTCCGGCAGAGAGATCCTGCGTGAGTTCAAAAACGCCACCGGCTGCCGCGTTGCAACAAACATGGTAACCGTAAATATGCGTCAGCTCTATCACACTATATCCCTCGGTTCCGTAGATATAATACTTGCAGACCCCGTTTTCTGGGGACTTCAGGACTCTGTAACGGTAGGACGCCTGCTCAACGAATGGAGGCTGACTTGGGGCTCTCATTCCAACAACCATTTCGACGTTACGCTTGCGATGTACGTACAGTGCGCCGCCGCAGCTCCCGGCAATCCGACTCCTATGGATACCCATTATATCTGGCAGGACGGCCAAGGCGTGACCAAGGAGCCCATGCAAATAAAGAACGGAAAGATCCGCATACCTGATGCCCCCGGTCTCGGCGTCGAACTCGACATGAAAAAAGTCGAGGAGGCCAACGCCCTATACAACAAGCTTGTCGAAACCTGCGGCACTGCAGTCCGTAACGACGCACTGGCTATGCAGTATTTTATCCCTAATTGGGAGAGAGCAAAGGGCGTTCCCACAATGGTTCGCTGATAAAAGGTATTTATTAAAAGCCCCGGCCGATCGATCGGCCGGAGCTTTTTTGTTTGTCTATACCCATTCTACATTTATAAATCTTGTCGACATATTACCGCCGCCAATTCCGCCCGTATTATATTCGCCTTCAAATCTAAGGCTTGAGTTATCAAATACCCACATGTGGAAATTGAGATTATACTCTGTGACAACAGCTAAATTTTCCCCGTCGTAGTCTATATCAATGTTCCAGTAGTACGGTGCCTCCATATTGTTTGTAAGCTCCGGCCTATATTCTCCGTTTTGGGCAGAGAGCAGCACAAAATCTCCGTTGTCTATCTGAACAAGCATTAAATCTTCTTCCTGAATCAGCTCCTGAATATAGATGTCGTCGTAAGCGTCAAACAGCGGTATCAGCTGTACAGTTTCGTTCTTTTCTGTATCAAAAACATCAAAAACCAGTTTGCCATCCTCTATATACAGCAGCAGGATCTGTTTTTCAGCTCCATGGAGCATTCGAAAATACTGCGTATCATATTTTACCGACCGTATTATTTCAATATTGTCAAAATCTATTTTTCGGCCATCCTGTCCCGCCTCAAGCAGAGGCAGGCGGAAAATACCGCTTTCTCCGTAAATATCTGTCCCCTTTACATCCTTGCCCAGTGTTCCGAAAAACAACAGGTACACAGAGTCATCTGTAACAAGCGATTCAAGCGCCCAATAATCTCCCCCGCTTGTCCTCCATAAATCGGCCGATATTATCTCTCCGGCATTGTTCTTCAAAATATTGACCTCATAAACCGCATCTTCACTGACTGGAATTTTAAAATATTCATTCAAGGTTTCCTGTACATACTCGTTGTCTTCTATTTGAAAAAAGTTAAAACTGAACCTCAGTTCATAGTACTCCATGTAATCTATGAGTTTTACTTCCTCTGTCCTCGACTTTCCGGGTTCAGTCCTTCCGGCCACATCCATTATTACGGCAGCCATTTTCCCATAATGTCCCATAAGATCTTCTTCGCTTATTGCGCTCGTACTTGATATGCCAAAACCGTCCACAGGATAAATGTCCATGGCTGGCACTCTCTCATAGTCGTCGTAGTATTGCCGTTCCTGATAGAAAGTAAATTTTACGTCTGTTTCCGGGTTTTCTCCGGCGGTATAAGATATTTTCCAGTTTAAATGCGCGTTATACACCTCTGTCTTGACTGCAATGCCGTTTACAGCGCTGCTGTCGCCGTGTAAAACAGTCTCATATATTTCAAATGTATCCTTGTCCTTATCTATATCAAAGGTCATTGCGCAAATCCCTCCGACTGACAGCGCAAGGAGCAGGAACAGCAAAATCAAGCATTTCTTCACTTTGGATCCTCCTCTTCATCGCCCAAGTCCGAAAGTATCTTATTTATACGGTCCGGCTTGTATCTATACGTCTCTTTTACAAAGCTCATCAGATCTTTTCCGGCCTCGTCCAGCTCCATTGTAGTAACGTCGCCGACTATCCTGCCGTGGTTTAACAGTATGGCGCGTCCTATAAAGTTTTCCACCTCTTCCAGCAAATGCGTCGACAGCAGTACTGTCTCCGTGGGTTCCAAAACGCCAAGCAGTACTTTGTAAAAGTCCTCTCTGTTAAACACATCGTTGCCAGCGAAGGGCTCATCCATCAAAATATAGTCCGCTCCCTGCGACAGCGCCATTATTACCTCAAACTGATTCTTCTGTCCTGAAGAAAAGTGCTTTATAGCCTGAATAGACGGCAGCTCAAAAAAGTCCATCAGCGCCTCAAATCTCCTGTTTCTGAAATTCGGAAAGTGCATTTTATAGAAGTCTCTATGCGCTTTGGCATTTAAATTGGGGAAAAATGAGTGCTCGCAGGTGGCAAACGAGAGCCGTCCTATGTTTTTCCTGTTTATCTTTTGTCCGTCAAGAGTGATCTCCCCATGATACGGCAGCAATCCCAGTATGCATTTGAGAAGCGTTGTCTTTCCGGCTCCGTTCTCTCCAAATAATCCGACTATTTCACCCTGATTTAGTTTTATGTCGACTCCCTGCAATGCCGGTTTTAAACTATATGATTTCTTTACATTTTTCAGTTCTATCATAGTTCATCGCTCCTAACTATTCCAAAATTTCTGCCACTGTCCCGGACTGAGGCAGCCGTCAGGTGTAACCAATATATATACTCCGTAATACAGCAGCAAAAGCACGATGACCGCCGCAGCCGCCAATACAACAAATGTGAGCGGAAGTGTCAAGCATCTGCGCCACATCTCCCAACGGGACGGCAGACGCCTCATTAAATAAATGCTTTTGCTGCCCTGATAGTGATATACATAGTGATATATCATCATTATAGCCATACATATAGCAAACACTGCGAATCCTCTGAGCGAACCGTTTGCGACCCATGAAAAATCGTTCATTACCGCATCTTGACGCAATATCTTTTCATTTCCTGCTACCTCAAATAAAGCCCTATAAGCCATTCCCAATCTCGCCGCGAACACCAGAACGCTGTATCCGGCAGCGGCGGCTAAGCCCACGAAGAAGCCAAACTTCTCCCTAGCTCCGTCAATACCGGCCGGCACATAAAACTCAATCTTTTGCATCTTCATTCAGCTCACCCCTTACGCTCCACACATTTAAAACTGAGCATCCTGCAATAAAAACCGACACTATACTCAGTGTAAGATCCGCCAGAAAGCTTATTTCGCGCCTGAAAAACACAACTGCAATAGCCGCTAAAATTATCACGGCGAAACCTTTCCGTCCCATGCGCTGCTGTGTTGAGAAGCTGGCCGCAGTCACGGCAAGCGAAAAAACAAGTATCGCATTGCTCACATATTTGCTGGTTTCTGCAAGCGGAAGCAGATTGTGCGCCAAAGGTATGTTGTAAAATTGCATCAGTATCTTCTGAGGAGTCACAACGTCCGGCGAAGCCCACAGTCTCGCCAAAAGCCAGAAAATTGCGCTTTGCAGAGCCCAAAGTGCAAGCAGGCACACAATATTGTATATCGTCCGGCAGATGTATATTGCCGGCTCCGATACCAACAGTCTCCTCAAAGTATAGCTGCTCTTGGAAGAATAATCACAGGCGCTGATGCAGAGTATAAACATAACAGCTAAAAATCCCAGCGCAAATATCAGCGCTACCCAGCTGCTCTGACAAAAATCCGAAAACTTATTCATTTCATTTTCCGGCACAGTCATCCAAATAGCACCTTCTGCGGCTGTCATCAGGAAAAATACGCCCAGAAGTTTATACAGGCTGCCCCTGGCTGCCAACGCCATCACAGATAGGTATCGCTTCATTTTAAGTCACTCCCACTTTCTAATTGCTTCCACAGTTTTCTTACAAGCTCTACCGTTTCTTCTTCCGAAGCGCCAAGCTGTTGCATCGTCCGTACTATTGCACATACATCTGATTCCAAAAGTTGAGTCCTTATATCCTCGACCTGCTTTTCATCTACAGAAATATAACTTTTTGCACCCAATCGCGACTCTATGACGCCTTCTTCCTCCAACATGCGGTATGCCCTTTGAACAGTATTCGGATTGACGCCAAGAGTTGCCGAAAGAACGCGCCTCGACGGCATCTCATCATGACATTTGATGATCCCAGCCGCAATACCACGCTTGACAAACAAAGTTATCTGCAAATAAATAGGATTGCTGTCGTCTATTACAAATCGTTCAAATGAGACCATCTTTTTCTCCTTTCTGTTCAGATTGAACTGTACTAATATACTAATACAGTTCAACTGTATTATACAGCTAATACAGTTGAACTGTCAATACCTTTCAAAAAAATAATCCGGACGGCTTAATCGTCCGGATTATTTTCATATAACAACATTATTCTTTTGAAAATTCACTTTTATCTACGCCGCAAACAGGACAAACCCAATCTTCCGGCAGATCCTCAAAAGCTGTACCAGGAGCTATACCATTGTCTGGATCGCCGATCTCCGGATCATAGACATACCCGCAAGGTCCACAAACATACTTATCCATCATACTACCTCCTTCCAAAACTAACTGAGTTCATTATAATAAAAAACATTTTTAATTGCAACATCAAATCCAATCAAGGCATCCAAAAAGGAATCCACAAAAAACATTGTCACCTTGCAGTCAACAGTCAATAAACTAATGCTCTTTCCTATGGCGTATGTTCCAAAGTATGATCGAGCCTATCGTTGCTATTGCAAAAACTGCACCCGCATCAGGCCAATTCAGCCAATCAGAAAATACTCCTGCAGCGGCGAAACCAACAACAACTGTAAGAATAAAAGAAATGATTTCCATCGTCTTGCTCCCTTCAAATAGTAAAACAACTGACAAACGAATAAAAAAGATGAACAGGATTTATTCCTGTTCATCTTTCTGTGTCGGCATTGACCAATTTTCCCAGGCCGTCGCCAGCCAAGTATCGTAGGCACTGGTGAGCTTAACTTCCGTGTTCGGAATGGGAACGGGTGGACCCTCACCGTCATAAACACCGACT
>CALWWP010000039.1 GCA_944385275.1 uncultured Oscillospiraceae bacterium
GACCGATAACAGCCAAAGACGCAGAGTCCCCAACCTCTACCAGCTCCATAGCAAGATCTGCATCTGCCATCGACGAAAGCGAGCCAAACACGCCGACAACTTCTTCCTTTGCAACAAGGCCAAGAACCGTAGCGACGGCCGCCTGCCAGCTTCCAAATCCCAGAGGCCCGAAAATAACGGCTATTCCCTCTCCTACCACATTCAATATTGACTTTTCTTCTCCGCTTATGTAGTGAAATCCTCCTTCAAATGTTAGGCTATTTAGTATCCAGATAATTACACTTGCAGCAACGATGACTGTACCTGCGCGCTTGATAAAACTCCAGCCGCGTTCCCACGTTGCGCGTAGAACATTTACCGCACTCGGCGCATGATAAGATGGAAGTTCAATGACAAAAGGCGCCGGATCTCCAGCAAATATTTTGGTCTTTTTTAAAATAATACCCGATACTATTACAGCTGCAACACCTGTAAAATACGCCGAAGCTGCAATCCAAGCACTGTTTCCAAACAACGCTGCGGCTATCAAACCCACTATCGGCATTTTAGCACCGCAAGGAATAAACCCTGTCGTCATAATGGTCATTTTCCTATCTCGATCCTGTTCAATAGTACGAGATGCCATGATCCCGGGCACTCTGCATCCAGAAGCTATCAGCATGGGAATAAAACTCTTCCCCGAAAGGCCAAACTTACGGAAAATACGGTCCATAATAAACGCGACTCGAGCCATATAGCCAACATCTTCCAGAGCAGACAACATGAGAAAAAGTATCAGCATCTGCGGCACAAACCCCAGTACGGAGCCAACTCCTCCTATTATTCCGTCTGCAATAAGACTGACTGCCCAGTCTGCACAACCCATATTTTCTAAAAATCCTGCAGTTCCCGGCACTATCCATTCTCCAAATAGTGTATCATTTGTAAATCCCGTTACCCAATCCCCTATGGTTCCAATTGACACGGTGTATACCATAAGCATTACGGCCACAAAAATAGGCAGCGCCAAAATACGATTCGTAACTATCCTATCGATCTTATCTGAAATGGAAAGGCTGTTTGCCGCAGCCTTTTTCTTTTTTACAGTACGTTCTATTATATGGCTTATATACTCATATCTCTGATTCGTAATAATACTCTCCGCATCGTCGTCAAGCTCTTTTTCACAGTCCAAAATATGTTTTTCGATGTGATCCATCAGCTCTGCGTCTATGCCAAGATCTAAAGCAGCCTTTTCATCTCGTTCAAAAAGTTTTATAGCATACCAGCGCAGATATCTGTCATCTGTTTTCCCTGAGATAGACTCTTCAATATGAGCTATAGCATGTTCTACACTGCCTGTAAATACATGCGGGAGATCTCTGCTTTCAATCCTTCCGGCAAGCTGCACCGCTTTTTCAGCTGCCTCCTGAATCCCATAGCCCTTGAGTGCACTTATCTCTCTCCATTACTGTGCACCCAAGCTCTGCCCCAAGTTTTGCAGTATCTATTTTATCTCCGTTTTTCCGAACGATATCCATCATATTTACAGCGACTACAACTGGTATCCCCAATTCAATAAGTTGTGTTGTAAGATACAAATTCCTTTCAATATTTGTACCATCGACAACATTTAATATGACATTTGGCTTTTCTCCGACTAAATACGAACGCGCTACGACCTCTTCAAGCGTATACGGAGACAGCGAATATATTCCCGGCAGATCTTGAACAACTACTTCTCTATATCCTTTCAGCTTTCCCTCTTTCTTCTCCACAGTAACTCCGGGCCAGTTCCCAACATATTGATTTGATCCGGTCAACGCATTGAACAGGGTAGTTTTTCCAGAGTTTGGATTGCCTGCAAGCGCAATTTTAATCTCCATTTAATTAACTCCTTTCGCTGGTTAGTTGTTTCTAACTATGCGGCAAAAAAATTTTTTTCGTACAGTTAACACACCTCTATCATTTTTGCATCTTCTTTGCGCACGCTGAGCTCATATCCCCTGACGTTCAATTCCATGGGATCTCCAAGCGGAGCTACTTTTCGAACATAAAGTTCGGTGCCCTTAGTTATTCCCATATCCATGATCCGCCTCTTAACCGGACCCGTTCCGTGTAATCTTAAAACTACAGCTGTTTCCCCAACTTTGACATCTTTTAAAGTCTTCACTGTACACCACCTCGCTTAAACTAAAATACGATTTGCCATGGTCTCATTCAGCGCAACTCTGCTCTCTTTGACCTGCAAAATCAGATTTCCGCCGGCTGCATTTACTACAGAAATAGAAGTATCTACAACAAATCCCATTTCTGCTAAGTGCTGACGCACTTCATCTCGGCCGGTTATCTTCTTAATAACTAAAGTTTCACCAATTCTCGCCATAGTAATAGGCATCATGATCTTACCCCCCTGCTCCTAAGTTAATCTCGGCTAACTATTTTGAACCAGTCGGTTAGTTTTAACTAACTAGTTCAAAGTTTACATCACAGTAACACATTTGTCACTGCTTTTTTAATTTTCTTGCAAAATTTTTGATACTATGTTAATCTATAATTTAAAGAAAGGTGGGGCATGCTGCCGTGAATATATATGAATCATCGGAAAATTATTTAGAAACTATTCTGCGTCTCAAACTGAGGCATGGTGCTGTCCGCTCCATCGATATTGTAAACGAGCTCAATTTTTCCAAGCCGAGCATAAGTATCGCAATGAAAAAGCTGCGCGAAAGCGGCTACATTGAGATGGATAAAGATGGGTTCATTTCTCTTACCGATTCCGGCGAAAGTATAGCAAAGAGGATATATGAGCGTCACAGGCTTCTGACTGAATTTTTTGTCTATCTTGGCGTCAGCGAAGATATTGCGGCTTTAGACGCGTGTAAAATCGAACATGATCTGAGTGATGAAACTTTTCAAAAGATAAAAGAGCATGCTCAGGCCAATGGCATCAAATAAATTACAGCGCCCGCCGGTCGTTTCCGGCGGGTCTTTTAATCTTGGCTGACTGGATGTGTTAAACTTGGATAAGCTCAATTTAGACATCAGAAATTTAAACACTATTGGTAAGAAACGCGCTTCTGTTCTGAATAAACTTGGTATTTTCACCTTATACGATCTTATCTCCTATTTCCCGCGGGCATACGAAGACAGGAGAAGTTTTCGTGATATCGCCGATCTTGCTCAAGACAGTATGTGCTGCATACGCGCTTGCGTTATATCCGTTCCCCAAGTGACTTTTATCAGGCGCGGCATGGAGCTGCTGCGTTTCAGAGTAGCAGATGATACTGGGTCTCTATACATCACATTTTTTAATCAAAGTTATTTGAAGAACTCTATCAAGTCTGGAAAAACATATTGTTTTTACGGAAAAGTTTCTAAAAACAGTTCGCGGCTTGAAATGCTAAATCCACAGTTTGAGCCTGACGGGAAATCAAATATCACCGGCAGGATACTTCCAATATACCGTCTTACTTCAGGGATCTCTCAAAATCAGCTTATTAACTACATAAGACAGGGACTCAGCGAATTGCCCCTTGAATTGACCGATCCCATACCCGACTCTGTAAGGCGCAGCCATAACATCCCGGAGTTAAGATATTCTTATGAAAACATTCACTTTCCGCGAGATGATTTATCTCTTGCTTTATCGCGCCGCAGATTTATATTTGAAGAATTCTTTACTCTTGCCGCCGCTCTTCGTTTTTTTCGGGTCAGGAGCGACGAAACAAGCGAATTTTTAATTTCTTCAGAGCGTTTGTCTGAGTTTATAGGCGTCTTGCCATTTCCGCTTACAAATGCCCAGCTTCGTTCAATAAATGAAATGACACGTGACATGTCCTCTGGCAAGCCTATGAACCGGCTTCTTCAGGGCGATGTCGGCTCCGGTAAAACTATAGTCGCCGCCGCAAGCGCATATCTATCCTTTTGTTCAGGCTATCAAAGTGCGTTTATGGCTCCCACTGAGATTTTAGCTCAGCAGCATTTTCAAACTCTTTCAAATTTACTTGAGCCTTTTGGTATGCACATAGCTCTTTTGACCAGCAGTACCCATGCTAAACAAAAACGAGAAATATACAGTGCGCTGCTCGATGGCTCCTGCCACCTTGTAGTTGGCACTCATGCGATATTATCGGACATCGTACGGTTTAGGAGACTTGCTCTTGTTATCACCGACGAACAGCATAGGTTTGGAGTTCAGCAGCGCGCCGCGCTGTCGCAAAAAGGTAACCGTCCTCATGTACTCGTCATGTCGGCTACTCCTATTCCACGCACACTTGCTCTGATGATATACGGCGACCTTGACATATCGATTTTAGATGAGCTTCCGCCGGGCAGGCAAAAAGTAGATACTTTTGTCGTCGGTGAAAACATGCGCAAACGAGTTCAATCATTTATCCGCAAACTTGTAGGAGAGGGACGGCAGGTATATATTGTCTGTCCTATGGTAGAAGAAAATGAAACTTTAAATCTGAAAGCCGCTGAGACATATGCCTCTGATCTCCAGAAAAATACATTTCCGGATCTCAGGATAGAATGCATACACGGCAGATTGAAATCCAAGCAGAAAGACAGCATCATGGAAGCCTTTGCACGCGGAGAAATCGACATTCTGGTATCCACTACCGTCATAGAAGTCGGTTTAGATGTTCCCAATGCAGCTCTTATGATCGTAGAAAACGCTGAACGCTTTGGCTTGAGCCAGCTTCATCAATTACGCGGTCGTGTCGGGCGTGGGGCTCATAAGTCCTATTGTATTCTTTTCACGAAATCCGGCAACGCCACAGAACGTTTAAAAGTAATGACTGAAACAAACGACGGCTTTAAGATCTCTGAAGAGGACTTGAAGCTGCGCGGCCCCGGAGATTTTTTCGGTCATCGCCAGCATGGACTTCCTGAACTGAAAATAGCAGATATATCCTGCGATATACAGTCACTATATGAGGCTCAAAACGCTGCAAATCAGCTGCTCGATATGGATCCGTTTCTCTTGCTGCCTGAACACAGTTCTCTACACCTCCACATAGATAAGTTGTTCAAGGCCAATTCCGGCAGTTTCAACTGATTTAAAGGCTCGTCATATTTCCCTCCTTCTTCCCATATGAAAGAAGGAGGGGGAATTTTTTATGAAGCGCCTACACAATTTATTTTTTAATACTATTCTTCTCACTTCAGCCGCATTGCTTATGCGTACAGTCGGTATGTCTTTTCAAGTGTGGTTATCAGGCAAGATCGGCGCGGCAGGCATAGGACTGTTTCAGCTTATTTCTTCTGTACAGTTTCTTGCCATTACATTTGCTTCCTCCGGTATCCGTTTTACCGTCACACGGCTCGTTTCCGAGCAGCTAGGCCTGCATTCTGAAGGCAATATTTCACGCTGCGTCCGGATGTGTATTTTTTACACTCTTTCTTTCAGCATAGCTGCATCCTGTATCCTCTGGCTGCTTGCCGATACTATCGGTGGAAAATGGATAGCTGACACTCGTACCATACTTTCTCTGCACATTCTTTCCATAGGTCTGCCATTTATTGGAATATCATCTGTTTTCGGCGGCTATTTTACTGCTGTACAGCGAGTGATAAAATCATCTGGAGTGCAAATAATCGAACAGCTTTTTAAAATATTGGCCATAGTAGTATGTCTGTCAAAAGTTCCTGATCAAAATGTCGAATACGCCTGCGCAGCTGTAGTAGCAGGCACTCTTGCCGGCGACATACTCTCTACGGTACTTATCTCGGTAGTATATGTTTTTGATCTTCGCCGCTATAGACACAGTCCGCGCAAACACAGTCCCATTATGCGGCGTATGTTCCAGCTTGCTGTTCCGCTTGCCCTATCATCCTATGCTCGTTCCTTTCTTTCTACTCTCCAGCACCTTCTTGTTCCAGCTAATTTAAGACGCTCCGGTGCGTCTTCCGAGGCTTCTCTGGCCAGCTACGGAACCATCCACGGCATGGTTTACCCTGTGCTTACATTCCCATTTTGCTTTTTCGCATCTTTATCCGAGATGCTCATTCCGGAATTAACTGAATCACAGGTCTCCGGCCGCGATGACCGTTCGGATTCTCTTGTTAACCGCATGTTAAAACTCTGTCTGCTTTTTTCCATCTTTGTAGCTGCTGTACTCTTTTCATTTTCCGAGTCTCTCGGTATAGTCCTATATAGTTCCTCCGAAGTAGGTGGACTTATCAAGCTTTTATCTCCGCTTGTAATAATCATGTATATGGATTCCGTCACCGATGGAATGCTTAAGGGACTGGGGCAGCAGCTGCACTCTATGAAATACAATATTTTAGACGCCCTTTTAAGCATAGCGATGATATATCTGCTTCTTCCCCGCTACGCCGTGCGCGCATACATCTTTATCTTATTTTTTTCAGACTGCTTTAATTTTACTTTGAGCATACGCCGCTTATCGCTGGTCTCGCATATTCGTATTCAGATATATGACATACTCATCCCTGTCATATGTGGAATAGGCGGAGTAAATTTTGCAAAGCTTTTTCTCAGGCTGATAGGGTTCCCGCTCAGTCCGAGCGCGTCTTCCATCGTCATTCATGTTCTTCTATCCTCTGTTGTATATTTGATGCTTCTTTATATAACGCGTATTATTTCCCGTCGTGAACTCAAAGAATTTCGTATTTTGTTGCAGTAATATCTCAACAAGTGGTATACTGTATAATGGTGGTATTTATGAAACTAATGCTTATTGACGGCAACAGCATCTTAAACCGGGCTTTTTACGGAGTCCGCCTGCTTTCAACTAAAGACGGACTTTACACCAATGCAATATACGGTTTTTTGATGATACTTCAAAAGCTTTTAAAAGAAAGTTCCCCAGATTCTCTTGCTGTAGCTTTTGATTTAAAAGCTCCCACATTCCGTCATGGAATGTACGACGGCTACAAGGCCACTCGAAAACCCATGCCGGAGGAGCTTGCAGTGCAAATCCCCATCATCAAGGAAATACTTGATGCAATGAAAATACCTCGCTTAGAACTCGAGGGCTTTGAAGCAGATGACATACTGGGTACCATAAGCCGTAACTGCGACTGCAGCTGCATGATAGTCACCGGCGACCGCGACAGCCTTCAGCTCATCAACGACAGCACTCATGTGCTGCTTATTACCAGCCGCGGCGGTAAAACAGATTCCAAAGAATATGATAGCGATTTGTTTTTCTCTGAATACGGTTTTGAACCCTCCCGTTTGATCGACCTAAAAGCTCTCATGGGAGATTCTTCCGATAATATTCCGGGTGTCGCCGGTGTCGGAGAAAAGACCGCTTCGGATCTTTTGCACCGTTTTGGTTCATTGACGGCGATCTATGATAATATTGAGAGTCCGGATATACGTGAAAGTGTGCGCAAAAAATTAATTGCCGGAAAAGAAGCTGCATTTTTATCTTACGATCTCGCGACCATAGATACAAATGCGCCGATCTCGCTTGATGCCGATACTGCAAAGATTGGTGAACCCGATAAGAAAGCTCTTTACGAGCTATTTACTCGCCTTGAGTTTACCCGCCTAATAGACAAATTTGGACTTACGCCTCAAACCGAAACGCAGGAGTATGAAAACGACTCAAACCTTTCATGGCGCCGTATCACAAAAAGCTCCGAGCTAATTGACGCCTGCAGTTCATCTCAGCAAGTGTACTTTGTCTGTCCCAACGACCTGTCTGCTCTTGCCGTTGTGACCTCCAGCGGTGCCTATTTAGCACTGCCGTCGGAGCTTGAAGACGATTTTAACAAATTGCTGAAATATTTCTTCAGCTCTAAAGTATTGAAAGTTTCTCACGACATAAAACCTTTGATGTCGTCACTTATCGACTTTGGAATAGATTTTGACGGTTTTATATTTGACACCGCGCTTGGAGCGTGGCTGCTCGACCCTTCACGCGGAAAATACTCTCTGCCGTCTGTCAGTCAATGGCTGCTCGGAAAACAGATCTCATCAGAAACAGAATATACGGGTGGAATTACTCTTTCTCAGCTGACAGACGACATGTCTGCATTCTCTTCTCTCCAAGAACACGCGCAGACAGTCGCCGCGCTTTATAAGGTTATTGCACCCAAGCTGCACGAATACGGCATGGATGAACTATATAACAAAATAGAACTCCCGCTTTGCCGTGTGCTTGCAGAAATGGAGCACAACGGATTTTTAGTGGACAAGCAAAAGCTCAGTGACTTTGGAGAACAGCTCGGCATTCAAATAGACGCCCTTCAGTCTGAGATATACGATTTGGCCGGCGGTCCTTTTAACATCAATTCTCCAAAACAGCTTGGTGAAGTGCTTTTCGATTTTTTAAAGCTTCCAGCAGGCAAGAAAACCAAGACAGGCTATTCTACCAATGTAGATGTTCTGGAGCGTCTGCGCAGCAAGCACCCAATAATAGAAAAAATCATTGATTTTCGTACTCTGACCAAACTGAAAAGCACCTACACAGACGGCTTGCTAAAAGTAATCGGTTCCGATGGACGTATCCATACGAAGTTCAACATGACAGCTACCGCAACAGGCCGCCTGTCATCTGTAGAACCAAATCTTCAGAACATCCCCGTTCGCAAACAGCTTGGAGGCGAACTTCGCCATATGTTCGTGGCAGGACCCGGAAACGTCCTTGTTGACGCTGACTATTCGCAAATCGAGCTCCGCCTTTTGGCGCATATCTCAGGCGACGAAACTATGCGTCAGGCTTTTATTGACGGCGAAGATATCCACGCTGTAACCGCCTCTCAGGTATTCAATGTTCCCTTGGATGAAGTTACCTCCCTGCAGCGCAGCCGCGCTAAAGCAGTAAATTTCGGAATAGTCTATGGAATCTCGGAATTTTCTCTTGCTCAGGATATTGGCATCAGCCGCGCTGAAGCAAAGCTCTATATGGACAGCTACTTTTCAAAATACTATGGTATAAGAGCCTACATGAAGGACATTGTGGAAATTGCAAAGCGCGATGGATATGTTACCACTATTTTCGGCAGACGCCGCTGGCTGCCCGAGTTAAAATCCTCAAACTACAACACACGCTCGTTCGGAGAACGCGTAGCCCTAAATATGCCCATACAGGGTTCCGCTGCAGATATAATGAAGCTCGCCATGGTACGGGTATATGAACGTCTGAAAAAAGATGGGCTTAAATCTAAACTGCTTCTGCAGATCCATGATGAGCTCATATGTGAATCACCGGAAAATGAGGCACTTGACGCCGCGCGCATTATTACAGAAGAAATGCAGCAGGTCGTAAACCTTTCTGTCCCGCTTATAGCAGACGCAAATATTGGCCACAGCTGGTACGATGCGAAATAACAAACGAGGTGATATAATGCGCAAAATTCTATTTATATGTTCCGGCAACACTTGCCGAAGTCCAATGGCCGAAGGCATTTTTAATGTCCGTGCTGCAGCCCGCGGAATAGACGCTTTTTCTTCTTCCTGCGGTCTGTCGGTCGCTTCTCCTATGCCGCCTTCGCGTTTTGCAATAGATGCCGCAGCGCTTTACGGAGCCGATATAAGCGCACACATTTCACAGCCAATAAGTGAGAATTTGATAAATTCCGCCGACGACATCTACTGTATGACTTCTCATCATGCAGCTATAGTTAAGCACTTCTTTCCCGAATGCTCTTCCCGTCTGCGTCCTATTCCGACCGGCGATATAGCAGACCCCTTCGGCGGTGATTTTGAACAGTACAAGGATACTGCTGAACAGATCTCCTGCGCTATCGACAGAATACTAGAGGAATTGTAAAATGACTATTGTTCCCGCTGAAGTTTCCCATGCTGCTTCTATTGCAGCTTTAGAAAAGCAGTGCTTTTCTATGCCATGGAGCATGTCTTCTATTATTTCTCAGATACAAAATCCTTCCTGCCGGTGGTTTACTGCACTGTCATGTGAAAAGGTATTGGGTTATGCAGGCATGCAGTTCGTGCTGGACGAGGGATACATAGACAATGTTGCCATAGATCCTGACCACAGGCGTCAAGGAATAGCCTCTGCACTTATCGAACGTCTTTGTGAAGAATGTGGTGCTCTGAAACTGTCATTTCTTTCTCTGGAAGTCCGCAAAAGCAACTTTGCCGCTATAGAATTATACAAACAAGCAGGCTTTTCACAGGTCGGTATCCGCCGCGGATACTACCTTCGTCCTACTGAAGACGCCGTCTTGATGACTCGTTTTTTTAATTACTAATGCCGCGCACAGCGGCGGAATGGAGCGTATTTATTTATGCTGATCTTATCCGTTGAATCCAGCTGCGACGAAACCGCCGTAGCGATCACCCGCAATGGGCGTGAGGTACTTGCAGATGAGATTTTTTCTCAGGTGAGCATACACAGCGAATACGGCGGCGTTGTTCCGGAGATAGCTTCACGCAGTCACATTGAAGTCATATCCCAACTGGCAGAAAGAGCCGTGAAAAAAGCAGGTGTTTCAAAATCCGAACTTGACGCCGTCGCTGTTACATATGCTCCAGGTCTTATAGGAGCTGTGCTTGTAGGAGTGAATTTCGCAAAATCTGCTGCGCTGTCTTTGAACATTCCTCTTGTTCCAGTTCATCACATACGCGGACACATAGCTGCGAATTATATCGCATATCCAGAACTCAAGCCTCCATTTCTTGCTCTTGTCGTCTCGGGCGGTCACAGTCTAATCGTAGACGTTCGAGACTACACTTCCATGCGGATCATCGGCCAAAGCCGGGACGACGCCGCAGGAGAATGTTTCGACAAGTCCGCTCGCGTACTCGGTTTGGGATATCCCGGAGGCGCAGCTATAGATAAATTGGCGCAAAACGGCGACGACAAACTATATCCTCTTCCCCGTTCAAGGTTTCCTGAAAATCCGTTTGACATGTCGTTTTCCGGTCTTAAAACAGCAGTAATAAACCTTGCTCACACCGCTCTTCAGCGCGGCGAAGAGCTTGACCGCGCTTCGCTTGCAGCTTCACTATGCGCCGCTATAAGCGATATGATTGTCCCACGTACCATTGAAGCCGCCGAAATGCTCGGTTATGATAAAGTCGTAGCAGCCGGCGGAGTGGCCGCCAATTCCAAAATACGCAAAGATCTTTTAACCTCAGCCCAAGGACACGGCATGAGGGCCTTCTTGGCACCTCTAAACCTGTGCGGAGACAACGGAGCAATGATAGGGTGTCAAGGGTATTATGAATAC
>CALWWP010000040.1 GCA_944385275.1 uncultured Oscillospiraceae bacterium
CTCAATTAGCGGATGTGATTGGAAGAAGTGAGGAACAAGCATAAGCGGTTGGGAGAATTTTATGGAACAAAAACGCCCGGCAGATATATTTCAGGAGCTTCTGGACTACCTGTGGAACGGCCTGGGCTTGGAGGAAAAGGGTTGGAAGCGGCTGAAAAAATAATACAGCTATTGTTAATTGGGCTAGAAGTAATTATAACAAAAATCAACCATCGCCCGGAAAAAGTTCTGTTCCATATTTTGACTTTTCAGAGATATCGGGCGCATATGATTGTACTAATTTTGTTTCTCATGCTGTACTTGCTGGCGGTGCAAAGATCAATGATACTGGTGGATCTGGCATCAGTTCGACAGGATGGTATTATAGAAATATAAACAACAGAAGCTCTTCGTGGAGTGGTGTAGACCAGTTTTATAACTATATGACCACCAATACTAAAGCTAATACAGCATATGGGACCACATATGTCTATTCACATAATGGTGGAATGTGGAATCTCGGTTCTGTTATGCAATTTGATTTTGATGGGAAAAACGGTTATAATCATTCTACAATTATTACCAAAAGAACCTCTTCCGATGGGCGCTACTATGCTTATGTTACTGGAAGGACTGGGGATAATAATTATAACAACAATAAATCAGCAGATGAGATGTCACCGGGATACAATCCACGCGTGATAAATGTATATAATCGTTAAAAGCAATTACATAAAATTTTTTAAAAAGTAAGAAAGAAAAGAGCTATTACACTGCTGTTGTGTCAGTAGAAGTGATAGCTCTTTCGCTGAATAAAAGAATATTAGCTTTAAACTACAATAACAATTATTTAACATATTTTAATAAATGCTATTGCATTTTATAACGAGGTCTGCTACACTCACATTACGAACAAGTGTTCGATATATTCTGAACATGGATGGCAAGAGAAAAATTATGGATATCAAAGAAAATTTCGGAGAGTTTTTGAAAAGAAAACGACAGGGCCGGGGAGTTTCTCTCAGATCCTTTGCGGCAGATATGGGAATATCACCTGTGTATATGTGCAATATTGAAAAAGGGCGTGACCCGGCGCCGAGCGCAGAAATAATCAATAAAATGGCAGATGCACTTTCCTTATCGGCAGAGGAAAGGATCCTCTTCTATGATCTTGCTGCGATGACTAAAAATGCTTCTGTGGTTCCGCAGGATCTGCCACAGTACATAATGGACAGGGACATCGTCCGCACAGCTCTCAGAACAGCTAAGGATGTGGACGCTACCGACGAGGAATGGCAGGAGTTTATCTCCATGCTGCAAAACAGGAAGGAGGATAAAAAGTGAGTTCATCGAGATATCTGCGAGGCGATCTTTTAGAGGCGATCGCACGCAATGCACTTAAAAAGTATGATCCTCATCTTGTAATAGGCATGGGAGTGCAGCGCGTTCCCATTGAAGAAATCATCGAAAGCATGGGACTTACCATAGAATATCAATATATACGCAGGGACGGACGCATACTTGGCGAAACCGTTTTTGATGATGGATACATTCCGTTATACGACATGAAAAAAAGAAAATATGGACTTTTCTTCATGTCGCGAGGGACTATCATCATTGATGCAAGTTTGCTTGGCGATAAGACAGACAGCAGGCTTCGTTTTACATGCGCACATGAACTGGCGCACTGGCTGATCCACCAGGAACTGTATAGAGGATCGGGAGAGGCGGCAGCCATGGCAAATAACATTTCCAAAAGCTCTGATACCGACAGATGCATTGAGCGACAAGCCGACATCCTTGCCGGGGCCTTGCTCATGCCAATCGGAAAAGTCAAACAGGCATTTTACCGCATATCCGGAGAAAACGGGATTGAAGTTCTTGCAAAAGAGTTTGGCGTATCTAAAGAGTCAATGAAAATAAGATTAAGAGAACACGGGCTTATATAAAATCAAAAAAATTTTTTACCCGTATGTTCAATAAAAACTGAACACAGGAGGACGATATGATTCAGGTAGTAAAAGTCGAAGCAGAAAATCCAGCTGAATATGATTTCATCAGATGTCCGATCTGTCACAGGAGATTATGTGATAAACCGAAAGAAACGAAAGCCACGGTTTTGCCGTGGGACGGATGCAAAGAGAACAACGAGCATGTGCTTGTGAAATGTTCCAAGTGCGGCTCTTTGTATATCATAGCGATAAAAAATCAATAATAATCGAAAATCAAATAGTTCATATGTCTCGTACATAGCTTGGCCAACAATGCGCCGCATAGGATAGCACCATAAAGAGTTAGGGCATGACAGACAGCTTTTTAAGCTGTAAAGTCATGCCCTTTTTTTATTGCCCTTTCTGCTTAAAAAGCAGAGGGGGTTTTTATGTTAGCAAATAGTCGCGGCCCTCCTAATCGATTTCAACCTTATTTATTTGCAAATCAATTAGGAGGTCGAAAGATGAAAAAAGAACCTGAAAAAGTATTTATCAGATCAAAGGACGGATATGAGGAGATCACATTCAAGGAATTTCTAATGCGAAAGGAAAGCGACGAGGAATACGGAGAGAAAAAGTTCCTTCCACTTCATGGAATGCTCATGGAAGTCAGCGAAGAAGATTATGCCGAATATTACAGACATCGCCGGCGGGAAAAATACATAGCCGAGCGGTCGACAAGTAACGGTGACATCTCGTACCACATGTTGACTACCGATGAGTTTAACGGCGAAGACATCCTCGTCGATGAACAGGCAGATACAGCGGCGCAGGCAGAACAGGAAATAATGAGGGACAAGCTCAGATACGCCATGCTCAAGCTGGACGAGGACGAGCAACTGTTGATATATCGCCATTATTATGCCGAAATCCCTACGACAAAGCTGGCCGAAATATATGGGATATCACAGCAGGCAGTAAGTAAGCGAATCGTCAAAATCCGGGAAAAACTGAAAAGTATTATGGAAAAATAAAAAATTTGGTTGTAGCCCCTTCGATTTTTCGGCATGGAAAGCGAGGGGGCTTTTCCATAGCCTCCCATTGTTCCTTGAAAACAGAATACACATCAAAGCCATTACTTCCCCTCTGCTGCCGGCAAAACCGGCAAGCCACATAATCATATTCAGACGATGCGGCGCAACTTGCATCGATGGCGATGACAGGCAGAGGTATTAAAGGTACTTGCGTCCAGTCCTAAGGTCGAGCGTGAAGCAGCAAAAACCGTGATCCGTCGCAACAAAGGAGGGCGCCTCGCAGAGATCCTGAGAGTGGTGAGATTCCAATGAGGCCGAATGCACGGCCGGTGGCTTTGTTCCCGATATGCTAAACAGCATTTAGCATATCGCGCCTGGGGATATCGTGGATAAATACGGGCAACAAGACAAAACGATTGATACAAAGAATACACGGCGGCTGCCTGCGATCAAAAGCAGACAGCCGCCTTTTACTTAAAACGGAGGACGATATGGATATTAAACGCGGAGAAATATATTATGCGGACTTAGATCCGGTTAAAGGCTCAGAACAAGGAGGACTGAGGCCAGTCCTTATTTTGCAGAATGATATGGGAAACAGACACAGCAATACGACCATCGTGGCAGCGATCACCAGCAGGCAGACAAAAAGTGTACTGCCCACACATGTTCCGATAGCATGTGACGGTCTGAAATATGAATCTATCGTTCTCTTAGAACAGATACGGACAATAGATAAATCCCGGCTGGAAGAATATGTAGGAAAGATTGATAAGGATACTTTGGGAAAAGTCGATTACGCCATCATAACCAGCTTCGGTCTCAAATGTATGGAGGTGCTATTGAAGTGACAAATAAGACAGATGTTAATAACGCCTCCTTTTACTACAGCGTAAATATGCTCAAATTCCTACTGAAACTAAAGCTCATATCAGAAGACGAATATGAACGGATCATTCATATAAGCGCCTCGTTTTATGATGCGGAAAATATATATGTCTAAATTATTAAACATCGAAATAAACGCTGGATGTATTTGAACTCATGTGGTATTGTTGCTGTTGCCGCAAAAGAAAACGGTCAAATAGCGGTTAGCCGCAGAAAGGAGAAAAACGATGAAGACTATTACAGAAATAACGGCAACGAAGCAGGAGCCGGAGTACATACGCTTAGCAGCGTATTGCAGAGTATCGAGCAATTCAGAAGATCAGTTACACTCCTTCGCTGCTCAGATACAGTACTATACCGAATATGCACAAAAGAATCCGCAGTACAGACTGGTTGACATATATGCGGATGAAGGCATAACGGGAACCAGCATGAATAAGCGGGACGAGTTGAACCGTCTTCTTAGAGACTGTAAAAACGGACTGGTCGACAGGATTATCGTCAAATCGGTTTCAAGGCTTGCAAGGAATACGGAAGAACTCCTTACCATGCTCCGCTTGCTATCTGAAATAGGTGTCAGTGTATATTTTGAGGAAAACGGAATAGACACAAATATGATGAGCAGTGAAATGCTTGTAACATTCCCCGGTATGGCAGCGCAGCAAGAAAGCCTGGCCATATCGGGGAATATGCGTTGGAGCTACAAAAAACGAATGGAAGCCGGAGAGTTCAACTGCTGTGCACCGGCATACGGATTCAAGCTCGTCGATGGCAAGATGGAAATTGATGAGACGGAAGCAGCTACTGTACGGAACATATTTGACCTTTACTTACAGGGTTTCGGAAAGCAATCCATAGCGAACATACTTAACGGATGTAATGTACAACGGAATTACAAGCGAAAAAGGTGGCATGGTTTTACAATCGACTATATTCTGAAGAACGAAAGGTATATAGGAGATGCGTTATTGCAAAAGACATGGACCACTAACGAATTCCCATTCAAAAGAAAAAATAATAATGGCGAACAGCCAAAATATTATGTGGAGAACAGTAATCCGGCAATCATATCCAAAGAAAAATTTATGGCAGTTCAAGCTCTTATGAAAAGACGCACAACAGGCACAAGTAAGAAAAAAATGTCTTATCTACTAACAGGAATAATCAAGTGCCCAGAATGCGGACGGTTTTTCAGAAGACAAAGACTGAATGGCAAAACATATTGGATATGTTCAGGTAAAGCGTCAGGAACATATCAATGCAAATCTCTGCGTGTAAAGGAGGAAGAAGTGTTCAATGCCTTTACCATAATGATTATGAAACTGTCAAAAAACATAGACTATATACTTAAACCATTGATAAAGCAAGTAGACGAGCTACTACTATGTAGTAATTCAAATCAATATAGAGTTCAGGAGATAGATAGACAAATAGCCGACCTGAGCGCTCAAAACCTTTTGATAGCAAGACTACATTCGAAAGGGATTTTAGGTGTTTCGGACTATTCTCAACAGTCAGCAGAAATAAGTAACAAAATTGCATCACTTCGTTCCAATCGAAAAAAACATTTATCACGGAGCAAAGATGATGAATTACTTGATGAGCTAAAAACTTTTTATGAAATGCTGACAGAGTATGATGTAGGAAGCGGATTCGATGCCAATTTATTTGAACAAATTATCTCGCATATAATAGTAAATAATAATTCGGAATTGATATTTATTCTTCCCGGAGGCATTGAATTAACAGAAAGAATCAGAGAAAGAGGCAGGTGCAAGTCTTTATGAAGAACAGAAATATACCGTATGGTTACTGCTATGAAAATGGAAAAGTTATAATAAAAAAGTTCGAAGTAGAAATTCTAAAGCAGATATTTGAGCAGTATCTGCAGGGATTATCGCTTCTTGATATAGCAAAGAACCTTAATGAAAAAGAGATTGAATACGCACCAGGTGTAATAGGGTGGAATAAATCGAGGTTAAGTAGGATAATAGATGATAAGAGATACCTGGGAAACAACTTCTTTCCTGCGATTGTTGATCAGACGATATTTGATAAAATGCATGAGCTTAAAGAAATGAAAAATACGCAGAAGAAAACGGACAGGCAATCACCAATTTTTCGTATGGAAGTACCTGTTAGATGTTCTTCATGCGGAAAAATTATGCGACGCAGATATGATAGCAGGACGCAGGAACATTGCCGATGGGTATGTACCAATTCTAATTGCAAATCAATAATCGGCATAGCAGATGAAGTTTTTCTGCAGCAAGTCATAGATAAGCTCAATATGGCAATAAATAATCCAGATATTATTGAAATACCGGAAGAAAGCAAAACGCAAAATGATGTGATTTTCAAGATGAATTTAGAAATAGAAAATTCTCTTGAATCAGGGCAATTTGATAAAACAAGATTAAGGAAGAAGATAATGGAATGCGCTGCAAAAAAATATATGGAAATCGACAATGCCTACTATATAGCAAGCAGATTGAAAGCGGACTTGGAAGAAGCAAGTCCGCTTTCGACATTTTCAATAGACTTTTACCACCAAACGGTGGGATCAATATGGCTTAGATCAAATAAAACGCTGAGCCTTGTGTTAGTCAACGGGCAGAAAATATAACGGAGGGTCGTCACATGGAAATGACAGCAAGTGTAAAACCGGTCAAAAAAGTTATAACCATACCTGCAACGATAACAGAAGAAAAGCAGAGAGAAAGAAGCTACAAACAACTTAGAGTAGCTGCATACTGCCGGGTATCAACGATGCAGGAAGAACAACTTAATAGCTATGAAGTTCAGAAGCGGCACTATGAAGAAAAAATTAACTCCGAGCCTGGATGGACATTAGTGGGAATCTTTGCGGACAAAGGGATTACTGGAACCAGCACAAAAAAACGAGATGAATTCAACAAGATGATAAGACTTTGCAGAAAGGGCAAAGTCGATATGATAATCACCAAATCCATAAGCCGGTTTGCAAGAAATACCCTCGACTGTATAGCCATAACGAGAAAGCTTAGAGATATAGGCGTAGATGTGTATTTTGAAGAACAAAACATACATAGCATAAAGCTCTCTTCAGAACTTTATATCGCTATATTTGGATCTGCTGCTCAAAATGAATCAGAAAATATCAGTGCTAATGTCAGATGGGGTAAAGAGGCGAGCGCAAGCAAAGGAAATGTAACATTCCCATATAAATATTTCTTGGGCTATCGAAAAGGGGAAGATGGCAAGCCTGAAATCGTACCCGAAGAAGCAGAGATCATAAGAAATATCTATGAACGCTTTCTTGCCGGAGAAAGTCTCGGAGGAATAGCGAAGTATCTTGAAGACAAAGGCATTCTAACGCCGGGTGGAAAAGATAAATGGTCATACTCTACCATTCGTTCGATCTTATCAAACGAAAAATACAAGGGTGATGCGATAATAAACAAGACATACATCGAAGACTGCATAAGCAAAAGGGTCAGAGTAAATCGTGGGGAGCGTACTAAATATTATGTAGAAAACAATCATCCAGCGATAATAGACGCTCATACTTTTAATATGGTACAGGAAGAACTCGCAAGGCGCGCAGGCAAACCGAAAACAAAGCAAATCGGAACTAAGACAGAGCAGGGCAAATATTCGAGCAAATACGCTTTAACAGAACTTCTTATATGCGGAGAATGTAAAACTCCATATCGCAGATGCACATGGACATCCAATGGCAAGAAAAAAATCGTATGGCGGTGCATAAACCGCCTTGACTATGGAAAGAAGTACTGCCACCATTCACCAAGCGTTGAAGAAAGCGTTTTGCAGGACGCCATCATGAGAGCGATAATGAGAACTGCAAATCATAACATTGATGTCCTTAAAAACTTAAAAATGCATATCAGCATGGGACTTGAGGGGGTACCTGTAGAAGACAAACGCATAGATATTCAGATCAGGATCGCAGAGATAGACGCAGAGTTCAAGCAGATGGTCAGTGATGTATCGGAAAGTAATTCAGCAGAATTCGATGAAGAAAAGGCTGCTGCTCTGATGAATGAAAAAAGAGGATTGACTCAGCAGCTTGAACAATATGCACATGCTGAGCAAAAACGGGAGAATGCAAAGATCCGGCTGAGCCAGATTTATACAATCCTCGACGGCATGCAAAACCATCCAATGGAATACGATGACAGGCTTGTGAGACAAATACTCGAGTGCGTAGTCGTAGAGTCCAAAGAAGAAATAAAGGTGGCATTCGTAGGCGGTATGGAAGTGAAAGAGAGACTAGTGTAAAGAATACTATAGACAAATATTAGTGTACTGTATTGACGATCAACTAATACTACAATATAATATAAGATAAGGTTGTATAGCAAGCCTGCTCGCCTGTGCAAAGATTTGATCGGCTATTATTTACTCATATATCCCACCGAGAATACTTATTTTTGGCAAGTGGTTACAGGCGCACTTCAGATAATGATTTACGGAGGGACACATGAACAAAATTTCTTATTTTAAATTACAAGCGAAAAACTTTTTACGAGATTTCAAAACACAAAAAAAAGATCAAGAAGGTATATATTTTTATTCGCCAAAGTTTTTTAAAGATATAAATGATATTATTGTATCATTTGATAT
>CALWWP010000041.1 GCA_944385275.1 uncultured Oscillospiraceae bacterium
AATGCGATCCCCCTCCTGTATCATATCGTAGTCTTCAATGCATTTGCGTACAAGTCCGGTAAAACGTTCCATAATACAGCTCCTAAAAAAGTAAAAATGAAATTGAGTATTTTTGAGTATTTCAAAGAAAATCAAAGAAAACAAGAGATTTGAAAATACAATTAAAAAAATTATTTAAAAAACTGTTGACATTCCCTGTCCGCCGTGGTATAAAAATAAGGCTTTCATGTGCTTATTTTATAGGCGCGAGAATGCATTTGTCAAAGTTAATTTTATTGTTGTAGAACAATTGGAGGTTATATTATGTCCACTTTTATGGCAAACAAGAGCACTGTCCAGAGAAAATGGTATGTTCTTGACGCAGCCGGAAAGCCTCTCGGCAGAACTGCGGCAATAGCTGCCGTACTTCTTCGCGGCAAGCATAAAACCGACTATACTCCGCACGTAGACTGCGGCGATTTTGTGATTGTCCTGAACGCCGACAAGGCCGTTTTGACCGGCAAAAAACTCGAGCAAAAGTACTACCGCACCCATTCCGGATATCCCGGAGGGCTGAAAGAAACTCAGTATAAGAAGCTCATGAGCGAAAGGCCCGAACTTGCAATGCAGCTTGCAGTCAAGGGCATGCTTGCCAAGAATTCTCTCGGCAAAGCGCAGCTTGACCGTCTTAAGGTCTATCAGGGCAGTGAACACAACCACGCCGCCCAAAAACCCGAGATCTGGGAATAAGGAGGTAAAAGAACATGTATCAGAGCAAAAAACCATATGTTTACGGAACCGGCAGAAGAAAATCATCTGTCGCCCGCGTTCACCTCTTCCCTGGCGGGACCGGAGCAATAACTATCAACGGCCGTGATATAGACGACTATTTTGGTCTTGAAACTCTCAAACTGATCGTACGTCAGCCCCTTGTGACTACCGAGACCCTCGGTAAGGTCGATATCGTCGCAACTGTTACCGGTGGCGGCGTGACCGGTCAGGCCGGCGCGATCCGTCACGGCATTGCCCGCGCACTGCTTTCCGTGGACGAAAACTATCGTCACGCTTTGAAGCAGGCTGGTCTTCTCACCCGTGACCCAAGAATGAAAGAACGCAAGAAGTACGGCCTCAAAGCCGCCCGTCGCGCTCCGCAGTTCAGCAAACGTTAAGTTTTTTAAATATTTTTATATGCCGCCGCTTATTGTGGCGGCATACTTTTTTATTTCAGTTTTGTCAGCATTAACTGATCTGCATAAGAAAGTCCCTGATACAGGCTTGTATCAGGGACTTCCTTTTTTATTACCGTAAAACATCTATTGTATTCTCATCTGATCCCGGCAACTCAGGCGACTGCTCACCTTCACTAGTTTCGGGCAGGCCAGCAGACGGCAATACGACCGGATCTTCCGATGGACTCGGCGAAGGGCTTAGTGTAAGCGTTCCCACAGGAACTAAAATTATCTCGTCACATTTATCGTATTCACTATATGCCTCAGCCACACATTCAATAAGATTGCCATCGCCATCATATCTATATTTATATGTCTGTACTCTGTATCCCGTTATTCCGCCTTCATCTACCCACTGTTCTCCAGCAGGTACACGTGAGTCCTCCTTGTATATAACGTCATAATTTAGAACCTCAAGTACTTCATAGTCCATTTCCACATAACTGTCGTCTGTCTTTGTCCCGTAAATCTCAACTGTTAGATACCCGTCATGCCGCCACGCTTTTATTTTTATCGGGTACTCAGTATTATTTGCAAATATAAACTCCGGTCCTCCCCAGCTGACAGTCGCATCCATGCCAAGCGGAACGTACGATGACGCATACATATGCTCTGTCCGATACACTATTTCCAAATCTGCCAAGAGGCAGCACATATATATACTGGAAGAAGTCTGGCAGATACCTCCTCCTACTTCTTGCACTATCTCTCCTCCAGCATAGGCAGTTGCCGCTTTGTAGCCTTTTTCCCTTGTTCTCTCTCCTACAACGTCATTGAAAGAAAATTGCTCGCCCGGCAGTAAGACAGTGTCATTGCAGGCATTTGCGGACAATTCAATATTAGTCGATCTGTCTTCATTGCTAGTAAGCGAAGACGTATAAGACGCAAGCTGGTCGCGGAAAAGCATGGACGCAAGCTTCTCAGATGTCATCTCAGGTTCCGTAATCACCAGCGGTATGCGCACGGTATCTCCGTCTTCTGCAGCTTCGAAAATTGACTTTGCTTTTTCGACGTCCAAGTCTACTCCAACAACATGGGGCACAACTTCAAGGCCTTCAAGATATGCATCTTTCGGCTCAGTATATACAGCCTTCTGTATTCTGTCGAACTGTATCTGCTCTGGGGCCACAATTTCCGGCGTATACAAAATATCTTCAAAATTCTTTTTCTCAAAAGCATCTTTTATAAGCGAAAACACTTCCGATTCATCTATTTGTACTTCATTCACACCTTTAACTACTACAACATATTCCTCGTCTATTTCATATAGACTCTGAGACAGCTCGCTGTTTACCTCTTCCGCCGCCCTCGACACTACTTCTCTGAGCGCATCTTCATCCATTCGTCCTGCATACTCAGCTATCACTTCTTTGCCGGCAATTAGGCAGCGGAGATAGGCAAAAGCATTAGTCAGGAAATTTCCATTTCTGCCATAGTTATATGCCGCAGGAGCCGCTTGCTGGGCGTCGCACGCCAGTCCTATTTCATCCGCACGTACTGTCAGTTCTCCCTGATCGGCAAAAAATATTGTAACAGCCTTGCCTCCATAGCCGTTAAAATCGCTCGAAGAAAGCTTTTCAAGCGCCTCTTCCTCCGTCATCCCTCCGACTTCAACGCCACAGGCCGTTACTCTTGGAAAAATACAGCCAGATGCCGCGGCCAAAATTCCAGAAACAACAACAGACACCGCCAACAATGCGGCAACCGCTGCAAGTATTATTACCAGCCATTTTTTGCCGCCGGCTTTTATATTCTCGTTTTTAATCGGAATCCTCCGCCTTTCTATATCAAGGTCTCGTAGTAATCTCTCTTGTTCCACGGGGAATCATAGTTAAACTTTTGCGAGATATGCAGATCTATCACTTCCGAAATCAAGCGGTTTGAAATCAAAAATCCGCTTGGCGTAAAGCTCCAGCGCCCGCTTTTAAACCTCGCCCACCCAGCTTTTCTATAGCTTTCAAGAAGCTCCTCGATCTTATCAAAATTTGAATTATATATCTTTCTGTATTCAGCCTCGCTGATCCCGTGGGTAGTTCTCAGTCCAAGCATCAAATACTCCGATGCTTTTTCATAATCCTCTATCTCCTCAAATTCTGCAACTATTTTTCCCCCGCCAAGCACAGCCTCAATGTAGTCCTCTACATGCTTAACGTAGGTATAACGAGTATTGCCCAAATTGGACGCTGCGGACGCACCAAATCCTGCGTATTCATCTATCGTCCAATATTTCATATTGTGCTTTGACTCATATCCGGGAAGCGCAAAATTCGATATCTCATACTGCTTATATCCGTACTTCTCCAATTGTTCAACAGCGTAGAGGTACATGTCCGCCTGCATATCGTCATCCGGTATCTCCGGAGCATTTTTATACAGGTACAGCGGGGTATTTTCTTCTATCTTTAAGCCATAACACGAGATGTGTTGAGGATGAAGTGCAAAAATTTTTGTCAAAGTGTCAGACCAGTCCTCTCTTGTCTGAGTGGGCAGTCCGTATATGAGATCAACACTGATGTTTTTAAAATCCGCCTTTTGCGCCATTTCCACTGCTTTTTCCGCCTGTGCATAGTTGTGACGTCTGCCAATAAATTTTAAAATTTCATCGTTTGCAGACTGAACTCCTATTGATATCCTGTTTATGCCGTCCCTGCGCATCTTTTTAAGATTTGCCAAATTTACGCTGTCCGGATTAACCTCTACCGTTACTTCGGAATTTACTAAAACATTGTATCGCTTTTTCATCTCTTCAAACAGTTCAATGATACGATCCGCACCATAGTAGCTGGGAGTTCCTCCTCCAAAGTACACCGAATCTATAGTGTAATCCGACAGGCGCGGTGCAAATTCAGCTATGTGATGGAGCAAAGCCTGCTGATATTTGGGCATGAGATCATTTTGCCCCGCCAAAGAATAAAAATCACAGTAACTGCACTTTGAAGCACAAAATGGAATGTGAACATAAATACCTGCATTCTGCGGCACAGCTGCACCTCCGTTCTACAAAGAATCTCATAAACTTTTTCTACATATTAAATATCTCTTTTTTCTACAATAAAATTGACGGAAAATTTTTGAAAAAGTTTCCTGTCGTCAGTAAAAATAATCAGCTAAAATAAAAAGCACTGAAAACGGATATCCGTTCACAGTGCTTTGGAGCGGGCAATGGGAGTCGAACCCACCTCTAAAGCTTGGGAAGCTTTCATTCTACCGATGAACTATGCCCGCACAAAAGTCATATAAATTTTTTCCAGCATTCTTTCGATATGATAACACAGGTCAAAAAATTTTTCAAGTGGAGACCGGCGCTTTTTCTCAACGCCGGTCTTCCTTTTTTACATTAAAAATATTTTTTTATGTCCTCGCTGACAGTTTCGTTTTCCCTGCTTATTGTAATAGTAAAATCGACGTCTTCCTTCTTGCCGAATGCATCGACCCAAGCTAAGAAGCTCTCAAGCTTTTCGTTTGAAATATCGTCGACGATTTTTCCAAGGCTATCTATAAATATGTGCGTCACATCATAGTTTCCTGCATGTAATCCGCTTAGAAATCCTTTAAAAAATTCATAATCCCCGCAGATATCATACTGATTTGCAAAAATCAGCCTTGCTCTATATGGGATATCATATGTCATCTTCGCTTCTTTTTCAATGACAATAACATCTCCGCTTTCCTCATTGACTGCTTTCGTCACCAGATCGATCAGCTGCTTTGTTTTTCCGGAGCCTTTTAAACCCATGATAACCTTAACCATTTCAACCACACTCCTCAATTATTATAATACATATTGCATTTTCGGAATGAAATCTCTTCAATACATATCTTTGCCGAAGGCTGAGATAAGTTTTTAATCATTGTACCATGCTTTTAAAAAAACTGCAATCTGAATTACGGTTTCTTTACCGATTATTCAAAACTTTCCTTTTCTCAAAAGCTCCTTCATATTTTTTTTATAAGCTTCGACTCCCGGCTGGTCAAATGGGTCGACTCCAGACATTATGGCTGAAATAGCGCAGGCGAACATGAAAAAATAGAGCAATTCTCCCACAGTTTCTTCCGTGATCTCCCCGGTCTCGATCTTTATACACGGAACTCCTCCGCTTATATGGGCATCTGCAACGGCTTTTTGCGCCGCACGGTTTACATAGGCAAGAGATCTGCCCGCCAAGTAGTTCAGGCCGTCGTCATCTTTCTCGGTTTCCGGCATGAGCACCTCTTCCGGTTCTCTTGCGCACAGCATAGTCTCCATAAGGTCTCTTCTGCCCTCCTGAATATACTGCCCCATCGAGTGAAGATCTCCGCTGTATTCAACCGCAGCTGGAAATATCCCAATATTTTTCTTTCCTTCGCTTTCGCCAAACAGCTGTTTCCACCACTCCCCCAAAGATCGCTGTTCTGGCGACCAGACCGCAAATATCTCCGTAGTCTTTCCCAGCTCATACAGCTTGCGGCGTGCAGCCGCATATAAATACGCTGGATTTTTCTCCGAACAATCATCCAGTTCATTCATGGCGTTTTCCGCTCCCTTGAGGAGCATATCTATGTCTATTCCCGCGCAAGAAAGCGGCAGCAGCCCGACAGCAGTAAATACAGAATATCGGCCTCCTATGTCTCCCGGAATCGAAAAACACGTGTAGCCCTCTTCTTCAGCCATTTTTCTTAGAGCGCCGCAAGTGCTGTCCGTCGTCGCATATATTCTTTCAGCCGCCTTTTCTTTGCCATAGCGCTTTTCCAGCATGGAGCGGAACAGGCGGAAAGCAACTGCGCTTTCAAGTGTGCTTCCTGACTTGGAAATAACATTCACGGAGAAATCCCTGTCCCCTATCAGTCTAACCAAGCGTTTAAAATGCTCTCCCGACAAATTGTTGCCTGCAAAATAAATATCCGGCGTATCTTTAGGCATCAAGTTGTACTCTGGCGAGCGAAGCAGCTCCAGCACTGCCTTTGCCCCCAAATAAGAGCCCCCTATGCCTATGACCACAAGCACATCAGAATCTCTGCAAATTTTTGCGGAAGCCTCGTGTATGCGGCGCAACTCGTCCATATCGAATCTGCCCGGCAGATACATCCACCCGAGATAATCAAAACTATTCCCTTCTGTCAAACGGCAGTGCGCAGCGCTCGCATCTTCGCGGATGCTCTTCAGCAATTCATGTTCTGGTACAAACGGCAAAACGCCTGAAATGTCGGTTTTGATCATTCTTTACAACCTGCTTCTTCAATAATTTGTAGCCTTAGTTTATCCCAAAACTCACTCTATTACAAGTGTCCAGTAAATATAAGACTTAAATAATCCGTAAATATTTCAAACCATCCCAATCTGTCAACGCTGTCCCCGGCTACTATGTTTTCTTCATGCAGCAGCTCTCCGCCGGCAGTTTCTATAGTCAGTCTGCCTATTACCTGTCCAGCCTCGACCGGCGCCGTCAACGACTCCTCAAGTTCTGTCTTTCTTACTACAGAAGATGCCTCTGTTTTTTCCACAAGCAGTTTTCCTCCCTCGCTCAGCACGGGCTGAACATATTGCACCTCTCCAAGCGATACTGGAATAGGCGGCAGAACTTCCGCCGGCGCTATATCTATAAGCGTATAAGTAGCAAAGGCATAATTTAAAAGCGTCTTTGCACTCTCAAATCGGGCGTCGCTGCTGGGTGCCTTCATTACAACCGCAATGTACTCCGTTCCGTCGCGTTCAGCAGTCGCGGCAAGGCAGTACATCGCCTCTTCTGTATATCCGGTCTTCAATCCAGTCGCTCCCTCATAAAAGCGAATCAGTTTATTGGTATTGCTTAGTCCAAATTCGCCGTTTCGCACACTGTCTATCCAAATAGTCGTAAACTCTTTTATCATGTCGTGGCTTATCAGCTCTCGGGCCATAAGAGCTATGTCATAAGCCGTAGTCAAATGCTCGCCCTCAGTCGGAAGCCCGGTACAGTTCGAAAAAACTGTATTCTCCATTCCAAGCTCCTTCGCCCTCTCATTCATTTTTGCCACAAAAGCGCCTTCCGTCCCCGCTATGTGCTCCGCCAAAGCTGTTGCCGCGTCATTCGCGGAGCTGACCGCAACCGACTTCAAAAGATCCTCGACGCTCATTTTTTCTCCTTCTTTAAGGTATATCTGGCTCCCGCCCTTCTTTGTCGCTTCAACGCCGGCCGTTACCATATCGTCTAGAGAGAGGGTTCCCGCCTCGATTGCCTCAACCACCAGCAGCATAGTCATGATTTTTGTAACACTTGCCGGAGCAACCCTCTCATGAGGGCTTTTTTCATAGAGCACAGTACCTGTTTCTTTTTCCATCAAAATAGCATATGGCGCCTCTATACTTAATTCATACGCCGTCTGAGCTTTTGCCGGAAGCGCTCCAATGAGTACTGCCGCGGCAATAATGAACGCTATTATTTTCTTCATGCTTTTTTCCTCCTTTTATTCACAATGATATGCCCTTTCCCGGTCAGATATGTTGACAAGACCGCTTGTTTAGAATTACAATGTAAACGAATTTATGATAAGGAGAAAATGATTTGGAAGACATTATATTACTCAAGCTCGGTGAGCTCGTTCTAAAAGGCTTGAACCGCCGAAATTTTGAGCAAAAGCTTATTGGAATAGTCAACCGGGTCCTGCGTCCTTACGGTCAGTTTAAGGTCTACTCCGTACAATCAACACTATATGTTGAGCCGCTTGAAAGCGGCTGTGACATGGACGGAGCTTTAGAGGCCCTCAAGAAGGTCTTCGGGATCGTTTCGATCTCCCGAGCCGCTGTATGCGAGAAAGACAAGGATGCCATTTTGGAAACTGCCAAAAATTATCTGTCTGATGCTCTCAAATCCGCCGGTTCATTTAAGGTGGAGTCAAAGCGGGCAGACAAAAGCTTTCCCATGACGTCTATCCAGCTGTCCCAATACGTCGGAGGAGAACTGCATGATGCTTTTCCGAATTTAAAAGTAGATGTCCATCATCCGGAATTGGTCGTCAATGTCGAAGTTCGCGATTACGCAGCTTATGTGCATGCCGGAGGCATGCCCGGCGCCGGCGGACTTCCAGTGGGCTCAGGCGGCCGTGCTGTTACTCTGCTATCCGGAGGAATTGACAGTCCTGTTTCAACTTGGATGACTGCGCGCCGCGGCATATCTGTCATCCCGGTCCACTTTTTTTCATTTCCCTACACTTCAGAGCTTGCCAAGCAAAAGGTCTTGGATCTGGCCGGAATCCTTGCTCCTTGGTGCGGCAGGATGATGGTGGAAATCGTGCCGTTTACGCATATTCAAGAGGAGATCCACAGGAACTGCCCTGAGGAGTATTTTACTCTTATCATGCGCAGATTTATGATGCGCATTGCTCAGCGCATCGCAGACAACAACAACTGCAAAGCGATCATAACCGGGGAAAATCTCGGTCAGGTAGCAAGTCAGACCATGGAGGCTCTGGCCGTTACCGAGGCCTGTACAAGCGTGCCTGTCCTGCGTCCTCTTATCTGTATGGACAAATCAGAGATCATTTCTTACGCGCGCAAGATAGGAACTTACGAAACTTCCGTACTGCCCTACGAAGACTGCTGCACAGTTTTCACTCCTAGACACCCTCGCACAAAGCCAAAGCTCGAAAACGTCGTTCAGGCAGAAGCTCCGCTCGATATAGAGGCCCTAGTCAGCGAAGCCTGCGCCGGCATCGAACGCGTAAAAATACTATAACGGAGGAACTATTATATGCACTACATTGCAGAAATACTGTGCGTCGGCACTGAAATTTTGCTTGGCAACATTGTAAATACGAACGCCAAGGATCTGTCGGAAAAGCTTTCGGTGCTCGGCATAGACACATATTACCATACAGTTGTCGGCGACAATCCCGAACGTCTAAAAGGCGCTGTAGCGGTCGCCAAAAGCCGTGCTAATATCATAATCACTACCGGAGGCCTTGGGCCTACGTTTGACGATCTGACCAAGCAGACTCTTGCTGAGGCGTTTGGAAAAAAGCTTGTGTTTTTGGAAGATGAAGCCGAAAAGCTTCGCAGCTATTTTAAGGGCAATATTTCCTCCAAAATGACTCAGAACAACTATAGACAGGCCGAATTCCCAGAGGGAGCCACGATATTTCCAAATTCAAACGGCACCGCTCCGGGCTGTGCTTTTGAGGCCGACGGAGTACATGTCATAATGCTTCCGGGTCCGCCATGGGAGTGCAATCTCATGTTCGACCAGTGCGTCGTCCCATATTTAAAGCAGTTTTCCGATGACGAAATAGTTTCTCACAACATACATATTTTCGGCATGGGCGAGAGTGCTGTGGAAGACAAGCTCAATTCACAGATGACTTCAATGACCAATCCGACACTTGCCCCGTATGCAAAGCTGGCCGAAGTCATGCTCCGAGTTACGGCCAAAGCAAAGACCATCGAGGCCGCAGAAGAAATGATGAAACCCGTCATTAAAATGGTCTATGATACGCTTGGCTCTGTAGTATACGGCGTAGACGTCGGCACTTTGGAAAACACGGTAAAACAGCTTCTGACTGAAAAAGGTCTTACATTTGCCTCCGCCGAGTCATGTACCGGCGGCATGGTAGCTTCCCGTATAACCGACCTGCCCGGTGCTTCTCAATGCTTCAAAGGCGGAGTAGTAGCATATACAAACGATGCAAAATCCGAGTTGCTCGGCGTGCCAGCCGAATTGATAGCCGAGAAAGGCGCCGTCAGCCGTGAAGTTGCTAAAGCGCTGGCCGAGCAAGTCCGTCTCAAGCTCCACGCTGATCTCGGAGTAGGCATTACAGGCATTGCAGGCCCCGACTCTGATGAGTCTGGGACCGCCGTAGGAACAGTTTTTGTAGCTATTTCGGACGGAAAACGCACCTATTGCCGCGACTTGCAGCTTGGCAAGCGCCGCGACCGTATCCGTACATCTGCTGCGCACCATGCTTTTGACATGCTGCGCCGCTATCTCACAGATCTGGAGATAGAAAAAATCTAAAAAAAGGGCTGGAACGATGTTCCAGCCCTTTTTTACGGCTTCAGTTATTTTTGAAATATTTCAGACCGCTATTGTGCTTGGATACGCGGCAGTATATAATACTTATATTGTTATATTTCATTTGAAAGGAATGGTTTTGCCAGCATGAAAGTCAACAGAGAATTTTTGATGACTGCAGAAGAAGGATATGAATGGAATAACTGGAAAGCTTCCCTAGGCCCTCTCTATCCCGGATACGAAAATTTTGACATTTACATGAATTGGATGAAAGAGCGTTTATCGGCATACGGCTGCATCGATATCAAAGAGCATCACTGGGCACACGAGACCTACCGCGTAGACGACTGGCCAGACCACGAGAGCGGTGCTTTGGGTCTTGTATCCGACGGCTCCGACGTTCCTGTCGGCACCTTTTTAATGCTCTCTTCGTCTACTGGCAAAGACGGCCTTACCGCTCCTATGATTTTTTATGATGCGTCTCTAGGCAAGCCTGAACGCGGTGTGTTCCAAGGTAAAATAGTCGTCATGGAAACTGCCGGTCACCCAGAAAAGCCGTTTGACGAAAAATATCTTGAAAGCTTTGTTGTAACAGATACAAATTTTCGTTCTGATCCAAAGCCCCCTGCTCCTATGTTTGAGGTTCCCGATCCTTCCGTCAGCAATTCATGGAATACACGCTGGGACTTTAATCAATGGCGCACATTCTTAGAATATGCTTTATCCGGGAGCGCTGCCGGTATGATAATAGTGAGCAAACTTACGTATGGATGCCTCAGAGGACTATACGACAGGCAGCGCCGCCACGATATTCCATGCATAGTCGTAGACCGTGAGGCTGGGAAAAAAGTAGTTTTGGACGCAAAAAACGGGAAAATCGCAAAGCTGACTCTCATAAGCCGCTACTATATGTGCGACGCTTGGAACTTCGTCTGCTTTCTTCCCGGAAAAAATTACGGTACTCCCAATGACGAATACATAACTATCAACGTACACACCGACGCCATGTCCCTCACTCAGGACAATGGATCTCTCGGGGCACTCGGTATAGCCCGCTATTTTTCGCATATTCCCCAGTCTCTGCGTGGCAAGACACTCCTGTTTTGCATAGACTGCCGTCATTTTATTGAAGGTTATGAGTTTGGAAATATCGCACACGACCCATACAAAGTCTATCCGGAACTAGTCGGTAAGATCACTGCCACGGTCGGGCTCGAACACATGGGAGAACTTGAAGGCGCCGAAGACTACGAGAACAACACTATGGTCTGCACTGGACTTCCCGAATATACTTTTATGAAAGCCGACGACAACGACTACTGTTCTAGGATACTCATAGAGGCCGCGGTTGACAGCGGTTTGGAACGAGCTGATGTCAAAATAGCCGGCAGGCCCGGAATACACGGTATGTTCAAAGGAATGGTGCGCGCCGTACAGGCCTCATGCCACAAACTCGGCGTCTGCGAAATAGGTCAGGCCGGCAACTGGCCCGGTGCGCACACTCAGACTTTTTCCGGTATGCAGTATTTCAGCAAAAAGAAATTTCACGACGAGGTCTATGTCTGGACTCAAGTAGTAGGCTGTATGATGGAGACAGATTCAATAGTATATGACATCATGTGGTCTGATCTGAATACCTCTGTACGCTCTCTGTATTCGCAGAAGTTCATCTGCGCTGAGGCTAAAGAAGGCCTGCTTGGTTTTATCTCATCTGTCTTTGCCCAAGTCGAATCCGGGGAATATTTAAAGGCTGCTTCAAGACTCAAGGACACATTTCCCGATGTGCTGCTTACACTGATAGATAAAGATACAGCGCAGCCCGCTCTTGACGCGGCAGAGCTCGTATATAGAAAACTCATTTCTCGCTCCAAATAGGCAGCAAAGCGAAATATCGAGTCTGGGGGATCAATTATATATGTTTTGGGATCAGTCGCTTATTTTTTTCGTCTATTCATTTTTAGGTTGGTGCTGTGAAGTAATCTATGCAGCATCAAGTACCGGAGGCTTTGTCAATCGCGGCTTCTTAAACGGTCCGCTCTGTCCAATTTATGGCTGCGGCATTTTATTTGTATCTTCATTACTAACTCAGATAGGAGATAATCTATTCCTGCTTTTTATAGTCTCGACAGTAATCACCTCCGCTGTAGAGCTGATCGTCGGGTTTTTATCGGAGAAAATACTGCACATTCGCCTGTGGGACTACTCAAATGTACCATTTAATCTCGGCGGATATATCTGCCTAAAGTTTTCCCTTGTCTGGGGACTCGCCTGCGTTTTTATTTTCAAGATCATTCATCCCGGTCTCGTAGCACTGCTTGGCAAGATCCCGCATTTTATCACCATACCGTGTATCTGCGTTTTTTACATAGTCTTTGCGGTCGATTTTATAGTAACGACCATGCAAGCGCTCAAGCTTTCCAAGAGGATGGATTCTATTCTCAATCTTGAAAAAGCACTTTCACATCTTTCCTTTGAGGTAGGTGAAAATCTTCTGGATCGTGTATCTATAATGAAAGAGCGTAATGAATCGGTAAAAGAGCGTTTAAAATCGGCTTCTCCAGAGATCTCGCAAAGACTTGAAAAATACTATTCCCTATTCCAAGATAAGAATTTCATACACAGCCGTCTGCTCCGGGCGTTTCCAAATATGAAGTCTGCCAAATATCAAAAAGTACTGGATAAATTGTATTCACTAAAAAAACGCAAATAAGCAGGCTGCCTTTACCATTGAGCGCCACAGTTTCCTGTTCATATTTTACAAAGTTGAAGGGTTCTGTATTTGATTGCTTGCTAAATAATTTTACTGTGTTATAATTAGTTTACAACTATTCAATTTATATTTATTACGAGAAAGTGAGGCACTTACAATGAGCGATTTTAAACGTATTCCGCCTTGTGACAACAACAAGTTCTCCAGCGCCCCTTGGGAATTCGCAGTCGAGCCCTTCAGATGCGCGCCGCATGTATGGTACGTTGCCGGTCACAGCAGCGTTGCAGTCTATATGATCGACACTGGAGACGGGCTGATACTCATCGACAGCGGATTTGTCGACACGCTGTATATGCTTACTGAATCTATCCGCAAAATAGGCTACAACCCCTATGATATAAAGCATATTTTTATTTCACACGGCCACTTTGACCACTATGACGGAGCTACTGCTCTGAAAAAGCTCACAGGTGCTAAGATCTGGTGTTCGAAGGAAGACTGCTATTTTTCAAAGATACCGCGTTATCCGGCCGATGTAAAAGTCCACCCATTTGTTGCCGACGCGTGCTATGAAGACGATCAGCCTATTACTATGGGCAAAATTACGATACGCACCAAGCTTACGCCCGGCCATTCTCCCGGAACAACTTCGTTCTTCTTTGATGACACGGATGATGATACCGGAGTTACATATCATGTTGGAATGCACGGCGGAGTAGGTTCTCCGCACATGTCTCACGCTTATATCGAAAAATACGGCTATCCCGGAATTCGCGAGCGTTTCCTGAAGGACTGCGCAGAAATGGCCGACTGGGATATAGATATTTGCCTCGCAAGCCATGCCAACCAGACCAACTTTCTGTCTGGAGTCAATGAAAATGACCGTTCTGACTACAGCGAGTTCGTCGATAAATCAGTATGGAAGATGCTGATGCTTGAACGTATAAACGCTGTAAACTGCGAGCCCTGACGCAAATCAAAAGCAGGCAGAGATCAAGTGATCTCTGCCTGCTTTTTTATGCTTTAAAACACACTGAACTCAATCAGGAAGATAAGTTACATAAACTTCTTTGATCTCATCTGCACTGGTCTTAACATCTGTCGGGGGTGTTTGCTCAAATTGTCCGTCTATGGCATCCTGAGGTACTTCCAAGAGAAATTGTTTGTCGCATTCCAGCCACTCCTCTTTTGGTTCCAGTTCAAAAGCCGATGTATTGTCCTGTATTTCATAGTCTTCCACAAGCTCTTCCTGCGGTACAAGCTGTATTTCGGATCCCTGCACAGGCTCCCCGGAATACAAGAAAGACAAGCTGACCAGCATTGGAGCAAGCGCTACCCACGTTCTCATTTTATATCCTCCTCTTTCACAGTCTTTACCTTTTGTTTTATTTAGACTTAAAAAAGCTCAAAATGTTCCATGTTTTTAAGCGGCTTATTTTAGATATTTACACGCATTTAACATAAAAGAGATTTCATCCTTAACCTTGCAGTCCTATTATAAAGCCGTTTCAAGGGAAAACAAAAAACAAGGTGATTTAGAAAGGAGTTTTAAATCAATATGAAATCAAAAAAGTTATTTGCGATAATCACGGCTGTCGCCGTAGCCGTCGGGACATTTTCCGGCTGTGCTCAAAGCGGTGAAGGCTCGCCCATCACTGTTATCTCACGTGAGGAGGGATCCGGAACCAGGAGCGCGTTTATAGAAATGTTTGGGATAGAGCAGGAAAATGAATCAGGCGAAGCCGTCGACCTCACCACGGAGCTTGCCGAAACTACAAACAGCACTTCAGTCATGATGACCACAGTGGCAGGCAATTCATCTGCCATCGGATACATATCACTCGGTTCTCTTGACGACTCAGTCAAAGCCATCTCTGTAGACGGAGCCGAAGCCTCTGTAGAAAACATCAAAAACGGCAGCTACAAGGTATCCAGACCATTTAATATCGCGACAAAAGGCGAACTGAGCGAAGCTGCCGAAGATTTTATCTCCTTTATAAAAAGCTCTGAGGGCCTTTCCGTAATAGAAAACGCCGGATATATCAGCGAATACGATGAGGGCAGTTTCACAGGTGGTTCCGCAAGCGGCAAGATATCCGTTGCAGGGTCTTCTTCTGTAACACCTGTCATGGAAAAACTCAAAGAGGCCTACAACGAGATAAATCCAAATGTAAGTATAGAAATACAGCAGAGCGACTCCTCCACAGGAATGAACTCGGTGATCGAAGGTCTTTGTGACATCGGCATGGCATCCCGCGAACTGAAGGAGAGTGAGATCGCAGAAGGTATATCTCCCACAACGATCGCAATAGACGGCATCGCCGTCATTGTAAACAACGACAGCAATATAGACGGTCTTACAAGCGAGCAAATAAGAGATATATTCACTGGCGAAATAACCGACTGGTCCGAGCTCAGCTAACTTTTCAACCACAAACCACCGAACGGAGTTCAGCCCTGACTTAGCTGAGCTCCGTTTGCTCAGGAGGATTCAGATATGCAGTCACTAAAAGAAAAATCAATGCAGATCGTTTTCCTTCTCGCAGCCTGTATATCCATAGTTGCCGTCGCTTTGATCTGCATTTTCATGTTTGCAAACGGCATACCTGCCATCGGCAAGATCGGCCTGTTTGATTTCCTTTTGGGGACAAAGTGGAAACCTCTAAACGACGTGTACGGCATCTTGCCAATGATAGTTGGCAGTATATATGTAACTGCGGGAGCTATTTTGATAGGCGTGCCTATAGGAATACTGTGCGCAGTTTTTATGGCTCGCTTCTGTCCAAAAAAATTATATAGATTTTTAAAACCGTTTATAGAGCTCTTGGCCGGCATTCCTTCCATAATCTACGGTTTCTTTGGCCTTGTAGTCATAGTTCCGGTGATGCAGAACATCTTTGGCACAGGGGGAAAAGGAGTTCTGACCGCCTCTATCCTGCTTGGTATAATGATACTGCCTACCATAATAGGCGTAGCCGAAAGTGCCATACGCGCTGTGCCCGACAGTTACTACGAGGGCGCGCTTGCACTTGGCGCAACGCATGAACGCAGCGTTTTTACCGTCTTGCTCACTGCCGCAAGGTCCGGTATCCTCGCCGGAGTCATTCTTGGCATAGGCAGGGCAATAGGAGAAACTATGGCTGTAGTTATGATAGCGGGAAATCAGCCCGTAATACCGGAAAGCATACTATCAGGGGTGCGGACGCTAACCTCAAACATCGTTTTGGAAATGGGATATGCCACAGATCTGCACCGCGAAGCTCTAATCGCCACCGCTGTAGTACTGTTTGTTTTCATCTTAATCATCAATCTTTCTTTCTCACAGTTGAAACGGAGGAAAAGCAGTTGAAACAGCAAAACAGAGCTGCTCTGCGCAGCAAACTCGCTTCATACAAAAATCATCCGGGTTCATTCTTGCTTCGCGTTCTTGTAACGCTCTCTACCATCATTACGGTGTCTGTCCTCATGCTGCTGATAGCTTACATACTCATCAAAGGCATACCGAGTATAACGCTGGATCAGTTTTCGTGGACATATAATTCAGAGAACGTCTCTATGATGCCAGCTATCGTAAATACCTTTACAATGACCGCCATGTCTCTACTCCTCGCCGTCCCTATCGGAGTATGCGCTGCAGTCTATCTGTCAGAGTACGCCAAACGCGGAAACAGGCTCGTGCCGTTGGTGCGCATAACTGCCGAAACACTCTCAGGAATCCCCTCCATAATCTACGGTCTGTTCGGATATCTTTTCTTCAATATAAAATGCCAATTTGGATACTCTCTTCTAAGCGGTGTGTTTACTCTTTCGATCATGATATTACCTCTCATAATGCGTACTACTGAAGAGTCTCTCCGCGCTGTTCCGGATTCATACAGGGAAGGCAGCTTCGGTCTTGGCGCCGGCAAACTCCGCACAGTGTTCAAAATTGTTCTTCCGTCCGCCATTCCCGGTATACTGACAGGCATCATCCTTGCCGTAGGACGTATAGTCGGCGAAACAGCTGCGCTCATCTATACGGCAGGTACAGTCGCAGGAATTCCACTTACCCCCCTTGACTCCGGACGTACGCTGTCCGTACATATGTACGCGCTCATTAACGAGGGATTCTATGTAGATCAAGCGTATTCTACGGCAGTCGTCCTATTGCTTATGGTCATGGGGATAAACGCAGCGTCGGCATTCGTTGCCAGAAAATTAACAGTGAGGTGAGCTGTTATGGACAAATTCGTAATCCAAGATCTAAATCTTTATTATAAGGATTTCAAGGCTTTGAAAAACATCAACTTAAATATACCGGCAAATCAAATAACTTCATTTATAGGGCCTTCCGGCTGCGGTAAATCCACTTTGCTGAAAACGCTCAACCGAATGAACGACTTGATCGAGGGCTGCCGCATAACCGGTTGTATACAGCTCGACGGTGAAGACATATACAGCAGCGACATGGACGTAAACCTTCTGCGCAAGCGTGTTGGCATGGTTTTTCAAAAACCCAATCCATTCCCAATGAGCATTTATGACAATATAGCCTTCGGCCCGCGTACACATGGTGTGCGTTCAAAAGTAAAACTCAACGACATCGTAGAGCGTTCTCTTAGAAACGCCGCAATCTGGGACGAAGTCAAAGACCGTTTAAATCAGAGCGCACTGGGGCTGTCAGGAGGACAACAGCAGAGGCTGTGTATTGCAAGAGCTCTTGCGGTCGAACCCGAAGTACTTCTCATGGATGAGCCAACCAGCGCTCTCGATCCAATATCGACCTCCAAAATAGAAGAACTTGCCGTAGAGCTGAAAAAAGATTATACTATCGTCATAGTAACACATAATATGCAGCAGTCGGCCAGAATCTCAGATAAGACGGCTTTTTTCCTCCTTGGCGAAGTTGTAGAATTCGGCGAAACAGAAGCTCTGTTTTCAATTCCAAAAGACAAACGCACAGAAGACTATATCACAGGGAGGTTCGGATAATGAGAAATCAGTTCAACAGGCAGTTGGAACAGCTGAACACTGCTCTTATAACAATGGGCGCCATGTGCGAAGAAGCAATATCTTCCGCAGCAAAAGCACTTTTGGAAAACGATGTTCAGCTTCAGAAAAAGACTCTCGTCTTGCGCTCGGATATAAAGCAGAGTGAGCGGAGCATAGAAGCTTTATGCATGAAGCTTCTTTTACAGCAGCAGCCGGTAGCCGGCGATCTTCGCACCATCTCTTCTGCGCTGAGGATAATTTCAGACATGGAGCGCATAGGAGATCAAGCCTCCGACATTGCAGAAAGAGCTCCTTTCATAAATCAAGGCGGCGGTACTGGCCGCGTGCGCATCGCCGATATGGCCCGTGCCGTGATCAAAATGGTAACAGACAGCATAGATTCTTTTGTACACAAGGATCTTGAACTTGCAGAATCAGTCGTAGCCTACGACGATGTAGTAGACGGCATCTTTTCCAGCATAAAAAACGAGTTGATCGCTCTCATGAATTCAGATATCCAAAACAGTGAAGTCTGCATAGATCTCATTATCACTGCAAAATATTTTGAGCGTATAGGGGACCATGCTGCTTCTATAGCTGAATGGGTAGAATTTTCTTTAACTGGGAAACACTCAGATATTATTTAAAAGGGGACTTACCATTGTTGTCATTTGAGGAAATCAAAAATAACCATGCCATAAGGACATATATCCAAAAAGCAGACGAATCACTGATAGCGCTTGGTTTTACCGAACACAGCTTTGCCCATGTAACGCAGGTATCCGAAATGGCTGGATATATTCTCTCTGCTCTCGACTATCCCAAACGGGATGTGGAACTTGCACGCATAGCAGGTTATCTCCACGATATAGGGAATCTTGTAAACCGTGCGGAACATTCTCAAAGCGGAGCTGTAATGGTATTTCGGATCCTCAACGACATGAATGCAGAACCCGAGGATATAGCCACCATCGTAACCGCCATAGGAAATCACGATGAGGGCACCGGAGTCCCGGTCAATCCAGTTGCCGCAGCCCTCATTCTCGCTGACAAATCAGACGTCCGCCGAAGCCGCGTGCGCAATCCAGATAACCTTCAGTTCGACATTCACGACAGGGTCAATTACTCTGTGAAAAAATCTATATTAAAAATAAATGAAGACCGCACAATAATTAAGCTAAAACTAACTGTAGATACTCATTACGGCTCCGTAATGGACTACTTTGAAATATTCCTCCAACGCATGATACTGTGCCGTAAGGCTGCAGAAATTCTCAATCTGCAGTTTAAGCTCATCATAAATGAACAGCAGCTTATTTAGAAGGGAGGTCTATATGTGATTTATTTCATCGAAGACGACAACAGCATCAGAGAATTTGTCATATATACACTCAACAGTCAAGGCATGGAGACCAAGGGATTTTCCCGTCCATCTCTTTTTTGGCGTGCCATGGAACAGCAGCTTCCTCAGCTTGTACTTTTAGATGTCATGCTGCCCGAAGAAGACGGCCTTAGTATTTTAAGCAAACTGCGTTCTTCTGCATCCACCAGGCAGCTTCCTATCATAATGCTCACTGCAAAGAGCACTGAATTCGATAAGATCCTAGGCCTTGACAGCGGAGCGGACGACTACATTCCAAAACCATTCAGCATAATGGAGCTTCTTGCGAGGATACGCGCGCTGTTGCGGCGCACTGAAAAAACTTCCGAAAAGGAATACACGATAGGCGAATTATACGTTTGTCCGGCAAAACATGTTGTAAAAGTATCTGGTGTCCCGATCTCTTTAACTCTAAAAGAATTTGAACTTCTGTGCCTGCTTATAGAAAACAGGGACGTAGTTTTTACAAGACCTCAGCTCTTAGATAAGATATGGGGATACACATTTGACGGAGAAAGCCGCACCGTCGATGTTCACATACGCAACCTGCGTCAAAAACTCGGCAGTTGCGGCAACTGCATTGAGACAGTCAGGGGTATCGGATACAAGATCGGAGCTGATGCTACTTGACGGGTAAAATTTTTAAAGCAATCCTCCTTGTTGCCATTGCCGTATTACTGTCATGCTTTGCATTGATCTTCGGCGTACTGTATGACTTGATGAAAAGTCAGATAACTGATGAGCTCCAAAGCGCAGCCTCATATATTTCAGAGGGGATATCCAACGAGGGGATGGATTATTTTTCAGACCTTAAAGTCAAGCACCGTATAACTTGGATGGCTTCAGACGGAACCGTGTTGTTTGACAATCAGACTGATGCGGCATCCATGGAAAATCACACTGACCGCGAAGAAGTGCAGGCTGCTATTCTTGAAGGTTCCGGCGAAAGCACAAGGTATTCGGATACATTCGGTGAAAAGACTATTTACTACGCGCTCCGCTTAGACGACGGCAGTATCCTCCGCGTTTCCAGAACGCAACACACTGTAACCGTACTTATTCTCGGAATGCTCACTCCAGTATGCATAATCTTTGTCTCGGCCTGCGTGCTTTCCGGTCTTCTTGCATCTGCTCTTTCCAAGCGAATAGTTCGTCCTATAAACGCAATAGATCTTGAGCATCCAGAGCAAAGCCTTGTTTACGATGAGCTTTCCCCTCTGCTTTCAAAAATTTATCACCAGAATCGTATAATAGACAGACAAGTAAAAGATCTGCAGCGCAAGCAAGCCGAATTTACAGCTATTACTGAAAATATGTGCGAAGGCTTCTTAGTAATCGACAAATACACTGAGCTGCTGTCCTACAATAGCAGCGCACTGCGCCTGCTGGGCGCAGAAGTGCCGGACGGACGGCACAGCCTTTTGGAGCTGAACAGGAGCGAAGAATTCCGCAAGGCGATAGAGCTCTCTCTACAGGGCGAAAGAAATGAACAGCTGATGAATATCGGCGAGCGAACTTATCAGCTCATTGCAAATCCCGTTCAAAGCGGGAGCGTAGTAGTGGGAAGCGTAATCGTTATCCTAGACGTCACCGAGAGAGAGGCGCGCGAACAGCTGCGCCGGGAATTTACAGCCAATGTATCTCACGAGCTGAAAACACCTCTTACGTCTATATCTGGAACTGCCGAAATGATAAAGAACGGTTTTGTCAAGCCGGAAGACATCGCCCATTTTGCAGCCAACATATACGACGAAGCTCAGCGTTTGATAGCCCTTATCGGAGACATACTTCACCTGTCGCAAATGGATGAAAAATCCGAGCCTTTATGCTCTGAAGACGTCGATCTATACGAGCTGTGCGAGGATGTGCTGCAGAGACTCAAAAATGAAGCCTCTAAAAAATCCGTTTCCCTCGAGCTGCAAGGCGAACACGCCGTCATCAAGGGCACAAGGCAGATATTAGACGAAGTGATATACAATCTCTGCGACAATGCCATCAAATACAATGTTCAAAACGGAAGTGTAACCGTATCTGTAAACAGAAACGGCAAACAAACTGTCCTTAGCGTAAAAGACACCGGCATCGGTATCGACCCCGCCCATCAGGAAAGAGTGTTTGAAAGATTTTATCGTGTAGACAAAAGTCACTCCAAAGAAATAGGCGGCACTGGGCTTGGTCTTTCTATCGTAAAACACGGAGTTGCATATCATAACGCATCTATAGCATTGACAAGTGAACTCAACTGTGGTACTACTGTAACTATAACATTTTAAGAACACGCATTGTTCAGGAGGCCACTATGAAGTTAAAAAGACTTGTAACCATTCAAGATCTTTCTTGTTTTGGAAAATGTTCTCTGACCGTTGCCCTTCCCATAATATCGGCATGCGGCATTGAGACAGCCGTTATTCCCACCGCACTTTTATCCACACATACCGGAGGGTTTCAAAATTATACATTTTTAGATCTCATAGACGAACTTCCTAAAATAACAAGGCACTGGGAATCCCTGGGACTTCAGTTCGACGCGATCTACACCGGCTATCTCGGCTCGGAGAGGCATATTGAATTTGTCTGCGACTTCATAGACCGTTTTCGCACCAAAAACACTCTGGTATTCGTGGACCCCGCTATGGGCGACAACGGGTCTCTGTATCCGGGCTTTGACCGCAGCTATGCTCTTAAGATGACTCAACTGTGCAAAAAAGCAGATGTGATAGTTCCGAATTTAACCGAAGCCGTTTTTATGCTTGGCAAAGATCAAGTCCCTGAGAATTGCAATCCATCATATTTTGAACAGATCGTTTTGCAGCTATCTGAACTAGGTATTCCAAAAGTGCTTCTGACTGGGGCAAGCAACTCCTGCAATTCCCTCGGCGTGGTATATAAAAACAGCGAGACCGGCGAAGTAGACTCATATTTTAAAGACCGTATACCGCTCCATTTTCACGGTACCGGCGATGTATTTTCAAGCGCTTGTGTCGCGTCCCTTATCTCTGGATGTTCCTTGAAAGAATCTGCAATAAACGCGGTAGATTTTACCGTAGACTGCATCCAGAGCACGCTTGACGACGCAGAGGAGCACTGGTACAGTGTAAAATTTGAGCAGTGCCTGCCCAAGTTGATCCAAAGACTTCAATAGATTTTTATTGTCCGGAATTTTTGTTCCGGACAATTTTTTCTTCTTTATTCGACGCATTTATTGCATATTCTTCATTCAATCGTTATAATGAAGTAGTATAGCGTTTTTTAAAGAGATGTAAGGAGCGACCGTATGGATATATTTTCTGTTTTTACCCTTATTGGCGGCCTCGCCTTTTTCCTTTATGGAATGTATGTGATGTCTGCAGGTCTTGAAAAAATGGCGGGAGGAAAGCTGGAATATACACTCCGTAAGATGACTTCAAATCCGGTAAAAAGTCTTTTACTCGGTGCCGGTATCACAATAGCTATTCAGTCTTCTTCTGCTATGACCGTTATGCTCGTCGGCTTCGTAAACTCTGGAGTAATGAAACTTGGTCAAACCATTGGCATTATTATGGGTTCGAATATCGGCACTACGCTTACGGCTTGGATCTTAAGCCTTGCAGGCGTAGAGAGCGACAATTTCTTTATTCGCATGTTCAAGCCGGAAAGTTTCTCCCCAATACTTGCACTTATTGGCATCATACTTATAATGGTTTCCAAAAAGCAGAGACATAAAGATATAGGAAACATCATGGTAGGCTTTTCCGTCCTCATGTATGGAATGGAAATGATGTCCGATGCAGTCAGCCCATTGAGGGATATGCCAGAATTTTCGTCTCTTCTTACAGCATTTCAAAATCCTCTTCTCGGAGTCTTGGTCGGCACCGTTTTTACAGGCATCATCCAGAGTTCCGCAGCCTCTGTAGGTATACTTCAAGCCCTTGCACTGACCGGCAGCATTACATACGGCATGGCTATACCAGTCATCATGGGGCAAAACATCGGTACCTGCGTCACTGCACTGCTCTCCAGTATCGGCGTAAACAGAAATGCAAAACGCGTCGCTGTCATACATATGTCTTTTAACATAATCGGCACTTTAGTATTCTTGATAGGATTTTTCAGTCTAGATTACATATTTAAGTTTCAATTTACCGACCTTCCCATCAATGCCGTCGGCGTTGCCTTTTGCCACAGCGTTTTCAACGTATCCACTACCTTCATGCTTCTTCCGTTCTCAAAACAGCTCGAAAAACTTGCTCTTGTCGTTATCAAAGACAAAGCCGAGGCTGAAACCTACACTCTTATTGACGAGCGCCTCCTGCACTCTCCTTCCTTTGCAATTGCCGAGTGCAACAATATGACTGTAAAAATGGCCGAGCTTGCCCGCGACAACCTGTTCGAATCCATTTCCATGATGCACAACTTCCAAGACAAGAAAGCGGATGAAATAGTTCAAAACGAAGACAAGCTCGATATGTTTGAAGACAAACTCGGTTCCTATCTTGTTAAAATCTCTAGCCGCAGTCTTACAGATAAGGACAGCGGCGATACGGCTAAGCTACTGCGCATAATAGGTGATCTTGAGCGCATTGGCGACCACTCCGTCAACATTCTGGATATTGCCCGTGAAATCAACGAGAAAAACATTATTTTCTCCGACGAGGCAACGTCAGAACTTAAAACTCTAACAAATGCTCTGACTGAGATCTTGACTAATACCGTAGAAGCATTTAAAAACGAAGATCTTTCGCTTGCGGGAAAGATAGAGCCTCTTGAGCAAGTCATAGACAATACTGTCGAAACTGTCAAAAAGCGCCATATAGTACGCCTGCAAAACGGCGAATGCACAATAGAGCTTGGTTTTGTCCTCTCAGACATTCTGGCAAATTATGAACGCGTTTCTGACCACTGTTCGAATATTGCCGTCTGTATGCTTGAAATTGAGCACGGCGGATTTGATACGCACGAATATCTACACGATGTAAAAAAGGAAAATGGTCCTGAGTTTTCAAAGGCCCTTATGGAGTATTCTGAGAAATACTCCCTTAAATGACTGTTTTTAGTCCCCCAACACAAATAAAATGCCTTGATTTTGTAGATTTGTTTCAATTTCTTTTTATCCTCTGCCCACCAAATCATTAGAAACAACAAAATTAAAAATTCCTCTTTACACTTTTACGGCACGGTGTTACAATAAAGGCGCAAAAATATAGAACGTCAAGGAGATTACTCTACATGGACGCACGTCTTTTCAGAAGTGCATACTACTTTATTTGCTTTGCTCGTTATTACTTTACGGGCAAGGCTTATTGTGGTTTCACTGAAAAGAAGACAACTCACGCCGTGTAGAAAAAGAAAACCTTATCAGGTAATTTTTTCGGACTTACGAGGAGCTTTACAGTGATACCACTGTAAAGCTCCTTTTATTTTGTCCGTTACTATTTGGAGGAAAATAAAATGGTAGTACTTTTAAAACAAAACCCGAATAAAAAGCAATTAGATAATCTCATGGACTGGCTCCACAGCCTTGGGCTTTCCGTTCACTGCAGTCAAGGCGAACAGCAAACCATACTCGGCTTGGTCGGCGATACTTCATCCGTCGACATCGACCTTATTAAGGCGCTCGATATTGTCGAGGATGTAAAACGCATACAGGAGCCTTTTAAAAACGCAAACCGCAAATTCCATCCAGACAACACCGTAATAGATATAGGCACAGGAAGGATCGGCGGCGGAGACTTTCAGGTCATTGCCGGCCCCTGCTCCGTTGAATCTGAATCTCAAATCTGCGAGATAGCCAAATCTGTAAAAGCTTCAGGCGCGTCTATGCTGCGTGGCGGTGCATTCAAGCCCCGTACCTCGCCATACGCCTTCCAGGGAATGCGCGCCGAAGGCATACGCCTTTTGCTGGAAGCCAAAGAGCTCACTGGTCTTCCGATCGTAACTGAAATAATGGATCTTTCTCAGCTCAGTCTCTTTGAGCAGGTAGATATCATCCAGGTTGGAGCAAGAAACATGCAAAATTTTGAGCTGCTGAAAGAACTTGGCAAAACCAACAAGCCCATTCTTTTAAAGCGCGGACTTGCAAATACTCTCGAAGAGCTCCTTATGAGCGCAGAATACATCATGGCGGGCGGCAATGAGCGTGTAATACTGTGCGAACGCGGCATCCGCACTTTTGAAACAATGACCAGAAATACGCTGGATCTCTCGGCTATCCCAGTCCTTAAAAATCTTACTCACCTCCCCATAATAGTCGACCCAAGCCATGCAACCGGCAAATCCTCTTTAGTCCTTCCCATGGCGCTCGCCGCTGCCGCTGCTGGAGCCGACGGTCTTATCATCGAGGTGCACAATGATCCGCAGCATGCTCTGTGCGACGGTCCACAGTCCATTACGCCTGATGCGTTTGATACTCTGATGGGTGCGGTCAAAAGCATACTGCCCGTCTGTATGAAATACTGAGAAAGGACTGTTGAGTCATGAACATTGGAGTTGTTGGTCTGGGTCTGATAGGAGGCTCTCTTGCCAAAGCTATAAAAGCGAACAGCGATCACATAGTATACGGCATGGATATTTCCGCTCCCGTTGTATACAAGGCCAAACTGCTGGATGCTATCGACGATGAATTGACAAGTGACCGCATAGGGCTGTGCGATATAATAATCGTCGCGATCTACCCGCACGATACCGTCTCCTTTCTTCAGGAGCACAGTTCTCATATAAAGAAGGGATCCATAGTCGTCGATTGCTGCGGAGTAAAGGAGTTTGTATGTAAAAATGCATGGGAGCTTGCAGAACAGTACGGCTACACTTTTATAGGCGGACATCCGATGGAGGGACTTGAAAAGTCTGGATTCGAGCACGCGAAAAAGAATCTTTTTAACAATGCTTCAATGATATTTGTGCCCAACAAGGACATAGACATTGAAACTATGAAACGCCTAAAAGACATATTTGATGCCATTGGTTTTACCCGCTATGAGATTACGTCTCCCAAGCACCACGACGAACTCATAGCCTATACTTCTCAGCTCGCTCATGTGGCGTCCAACGCATATATAAAGTCCCCTACTGCAAGCGAACATCAAGGCTTTTCTGCAGGCAGTTTTAGAGATATGACCCGTGTGGCATACCTCAACGAGACAATGTGGACCGAACTTTTTATGTTAAACCGCGACTCTCTTATTTATGAACTCGATCTGTACATTTCAAATCTGCAAGAGTACAGCGATGCACTTCACCGCGGCGACGAACAAACTCTAAAACGTCTCTTAAAAGAAGGCCGCGAACGCAAATCTCAGCTTAGTTAGGAGTGATACCAGTGCAGACAATTTCCATAAAAGCATCGACAAGCTACGAAGCCCATATCGGACACGGCATACTTGCAAGCTGCGGCGAGCTTGTATCCCGCATATCAGAGCCCTGCACCATTGCTGTCATAACAGATTCCACTGTAGGGCCTCTTTATGAGGAGACTGTAAAAATATCTCTTACCGAAGCCGGCTTCCGCGTGGTAACGCACTCCATCCCCTCAGGAGAATCCAGCAAAAATCTTTTCTTCTATGGAGAGATCTTGGAGTTCCTAGCTAGTAGCAAGCTGACGCGTTCAGATCTGCTGATCGCGCTTGGCGGCGGCGTAGTAGGTGATATAACTGGCTTTGCGGCAGCCACATATCTCCGCGGTATCGGCTTTATTCAAATACCAACTACTTTTCTTGCCGCCGCAGACTCGTCAACGGGCGGCAAAACCGCCGTCAATCTATCCTGCGGCAAAAATCTAGCCGGTGCTTTTTGGCCGCCGCGCGCAGTAATCTGCGACTGCGCTACATTTGATACTCTGCCAAAGGATACCTTTGCCGACGGAGTCGCTGAAACTATCAAGCATAGCCTCATTGCCGATAAAGCTTTTTTCGAACTGCTCATGCAAGGCCATTTGTACAGCCGCATAGAAGACGTAGTCCGCCGCGATATGGAGATCAAGCGAGATTTCGTAAGTTCTGACGAATTTGACCGCGGACGCCGTCAAATGCTAAATTTCGGACATACGATAGGCCATGCTGTTGAAATGCGCAGCGGATTTGCCATAACTCACGGCCATGCCGTAGCCATAGGCATGGTCTCTGCCGCCCGGGCAGCTTACCGTCTGGGCTACTCGCAAAATGACTTCAGCAGCATCATATCCGAAGCGCTTCAGCGCTACGGGCTTCCGGTAGAATCTCCCTACCGTGCCGATGAGCTCATAGAAATCGCATCTGGAGACAAAAAACGTTCTGGAGACCACATCAATGTGATAGTACTTTCCGATATTGGCAGGGCCAATAGTGTTTCTCTTGATATGACACAGTTTGAGTCTTTTATTCAGCAGGGCGTAGGTGTATAATCATGGACAGAAAACTCATTCCCTCTCCGCTGGCCGGACATATATCGGCTATCCCTTCCAAATCAGATGCTCACAGAGTCCTTATCTGTGCAGCGCTCTCTGATTCATCTACTATCGTTAAATCTCCCGGCCTTTCTCAGGACATCATAGCCACTATAAATTGTCTCCGCGCGCTTGGCGCTGAGATCAGCCAGTTCGGGGACTGCCTTCAGATCAACCCGGTGCGGTCAGTGCCTCCCTCTACTATGCTTGACTGTTGCGAGAGCGGTTCCACACTGCGCTTCTTGCTTCCTGTTGCGGCAGCTCTTTGTCAGAGCGTAAGTTTTACCGGCAGCGGACGTCTTCCGGATCGTCCTCTGACAGAACTGACCGATGCCATGTGCCAGCATGGCTGCACGGTCTCATCTTCGTCTATTCCTCTCACCGCAACAAAAATGGCATCCGGAGGCTTGTTTTCCCTGCCCGGCAATATAAGTTCTCAGTACATTTCCGGGCTGCTCATGGCAGCTCCGCTGCTCGATCAAGACGTTGAAATACGATTGACCACTCACCTTGAATCCGCGAACTATGTCGATATGACCATTTCTACTATGCATCAGTTCGGAATAGAGGTCAAACGCAGCGGCAATTCTTTCTTCGTCCGTTCCGGTCAGCACTACCGTTCTCCAGGACAGGCCGTGATAGACGGAGACTGGTCGAACTCGGCTTTTTGGCTTGTCGCCGGGGCTGTCGCAGGCCCGATATGCTGTTCAGGCCTTTCTATGGATTCAGCTCAAGGCGATCGTCAGATAATTTCATTGCTTGAATCTGCCGGCGCCTCTATATACTACAACTCATCAAAAGTAGCCGTCCTCCGCGGTCCTCTCAAGGCGCAGCAGATCAACGCCGCTCATATTCCAGATCTTGTTCCAATATTGGCTGTTTTGGCCAGTGTAAGTTCCGGAATAACTGAAATACAAAATGTTTCCCGACTTCAGCTCAAAGAAAGCGACCGATTCCACTCTGTACCCGCTCTTTTAACTGCACTCGGTGCGGATATCCGTATAGAGGGTGACAGCTTTCTTATCCGCGGCAAATCCAAGCTGTCCGGAGGCTCCGTTTCCAGCTGCAACGATCACCGGCTTGCAATGGCAGCGGCTATCGCCGCATGTGTCTGCACAGCTCCTGTTATACTGAGGGATTCGCAAGCCGTCGAAAAATCTTATCCAAATTTTTGGACTGACTACAAGTCACTTGGAGGGATAGCAGATGTCATCTAATTTTGGACAAAAAATCAAAATCTCTATTTTCGGTCAATCGCACGGGCCTGCTATAGGTGTAGTAATAGACGGTCTTCCCGCCGGCGAACTGATAGACATGGATGAGCTTAGCGCCTTTTTGGCAAGGCGCGCACCCGGTCAGTCCTCTCTGACCACCGCGAGGCGCGAAAGCGATCTTCCCAAGTTCCTATCCGGCATATTGAACGGGCGTACTTGCGGGGCTCCACTTTCCGCAATAATAGAAAACAACGATACCCGATCTTCTGATTACAGCAAGCTTCAGGACATCCCCCGTCCTGCGCACGCCGATTTTCCCGCCTCTGTAAAATACAACAGATACAACGATGTCCGGGGAGGCGGTCACTTTTCCGCTAGGCTGACTGCCCCAATGTGTATTGCGGGAGGTATTTTAAAACAGATGCTGAAATGCCGCGGAGTGTCTATAGGAGCCCACATATTCTCCATAGCTGATGTCTGCGATACACCCTTTGACCCGGTAACTGTTTCTGAAAACGACTTTCTAAATACAGCTTCCAAACCACTTGCCGTTTTGAATGACGATGCCGGTTCCGCCATGAGCAGCGCAATTCTCTCAGCCGCACACGACGGAGATTCTGTAGGAGGAATCATAGAGTGCGGCGTTGTCGGGCTTCCCGTTGGTATCGGCGAGCCAATGTTTGACGGGCTTGAGAACCGCATCGCTCAGTCAGTTTTCGCAGTGCCTGCCGTCAAAGGCATCGAGTTTGGCGCCGGCTTTAACTCTTCTAAGCTCCGTGGTTCCGAAAACAATGATCCATTCTGCATCTCGGACGGCATTGTTCGGACTTTAACTAACAACCACGGAGGAATACTTGGCGGGCTGAGCTCCGGTATGCCGCTAATTTTCAGGGCGGCATTTAAACCAACTCCATCTATTGCAAAATCTCAGCAGTCAGTAAATCTGAATACCGGCACTGAGGAGACGCTTATCATCGCGGGGCGTCATGATCCCTGTGTGGTACCCAGAGCAGTTCCCTGTATAGAAGCAGCTGCCGCTATTGCTTTAGCTGATTTTCTCATATAAAATAAGAAAAATAAAAAAGGAGAAAGACACTATGGATCTCGACTATTTAAGATCTGAAATCGATAATATAGATACTCAGCTGACAGAGCTATTTGTAAAACGTATGAATATCTGCAAAGACATCGCTAAGTACAAGATAGACAACGGGCTTTCTGTTCTGAACAAGGGCCGCGAACGCCAGATACTTTCTCGCGTGTCTAAGCTCGCAGGAGAAGAATTGGAGGACTACACCCGCCTGCTGTTCTCGACCCTGTTTGATCTAAGCCGTTCCTATCAGCATATGCAGATCAACGCCGACTCAGCTCTTGACGGTGCCATTCACAACGCTTTGGAAAATACGCCAAAGCTGTTCCCGTCAAAAGGCGCCGTTGCCTGTCAGGGCGTTGAGGGCGCATATTCCCAGCAGGCTTGCGACAAGGTATTTGCCTTTGCGGATATCCTGTATTTCAAATCTTTCGGCGCTGTATTCGACGCGGTCGAAAAAGGAATGTGCCGTTTTGGAGTATTGCCTATCGAAAACAGCTCTCACGGATCTGTGAACGCCGTCTACGATCTCATGCGCCATCATAATTTTCATATCGTAAGAGCTGCGCGCCTGCATATAAGCCATTGTCTGCTCGCAAAACGCGGTACCGACATGAGCCAGATAAAAGAAATACTTTCTCACGAACAGGCCATAGGGCAGTGCAGCAAATTCCTTTCCTCTCTGCCAAACGTAAAAGTCACCGTATGCGAAAATACCGCCACGGCTGCAAAGTACGTAGCAGAGTCAGACCGCACTGATATCGCAGCTATTTCTTCGCAGGAATGTGCAGGTCTTTACGGTCTTAACATCGTCAAAGAACGCATACACAACACCGACAACAATTATACGCGCTTTATCGTTATATCTAAAGATCTTGAGATATATCCCGGTGCTGACAAAATAAGCATAATGTTTGCTCTGGACAACACTCCGGGTTCTCTCTCCCAGATACTTTCCCGTTTTTCTTCCTTAGATCTAAACGTAACAAAACTCGAAAGCCGTCCTATTCCGGGCACTGACTTCCAGTACATGTTCTATATGGATATAGAGGCGTCCATTTATACGCCAGAGCTCATTAAGCTGCTGAGCGAGCTGGATCAGGAGCTGTCAGAATTCACCTTCCTTGGCAGTTACAACGAAGTATAACAGGGGGCAAAATATGGAATACGGTTTGATCGGGGAAAAGCTGGCACACAGCCACTCCCCAGCTATCCACAGCCAGCTCGGCACATATGATTACATTTTAAAAAGCCTTCCGCCTGACGAGCTTGCCTCTTTTATCAACGCCCGTGAATTCAAGGGGCTAAATGTCACCATACCATACAAGCAGTCTGTTATGCCCCTATGTGACAGCATAAGCGACTCCGCGATGAGGATCGGCAGCGTCAACACTCTGGTAATAGAGTCAGACGGCCGCCTCGTGGGCTACAATACTGATTACTACGGATTCTGGTATGCAAGTCAGCTCAGCGGCATCTCTTACTCCGGGAGGAAAGTGCTTGTCCTCGGCAGCGGAGGCACCTCCCACACCGTTCAGACAGCGGTACTTGACAGCGGTGCAAGTGAGGTCGTCGTCGTATCTCGCACCGGAACTACAAACTACGAAAACGTATGGGAGCATCAAGACGCTGAAGTTATAGTCAACACTACGCCTGTAGGCATGTATCCCAACAACGGCGCGAGGCCTATAGATCTTTCCCGCTTTCCATCCTTAAAATGCGTTTTTGATGTTATCTACAATCCTCTTGAAACAGCTTTGCTGCGTCAGGCCAGAGAGCTTGGACTGACGCGCTGCAATGGTCTCCCCATGCTAGTGGCTCAAGCCAAAGCCTCCGCTGAACTGTTTACGGAAAAATATATCGAAGACCGGGAGATACCGCGTATAACCAACGAGCTTGCAAAAGATTTGACAAATGTAGTTTTAGTGGGTATGCCGGGAAGCGGCAAGACCACTATAGGCAAGGCGCTCGCTGCCTTAATGGGCCGTGAATTTATAGACAACGACGACATAATCGCGCAGAAATCCGGCATCCCGGTACCTCAGATAATAAAAACATACGGGGAAGAGCATTTTCGCAGGCTTGAATCAGAAGCTCTCCGCGAGGTATGTTCCGGATCAGGCCGCGTCATTGCTACCGGAGGCGGCGCCGTTTTAAAAGATGAAAATCGCGATGTAATGCAGCAAAACAGTCTGGTTTATCATATCCGACGTCCTCTATCAGAACTGGCAACTGATGGCCGTCCCCTGTCTTCATCGCTTGAAGCTCTAAAGGAAATGGAGTCTCTGCGCCTTCCCATCTACAGCAGCTGTTCAAACGCTGAGATACAAAACTGCGGCACCATTGAAGACGCCGCGAAAAAAATATTGGAGAATTTTTATGAACATTTTAATCATTAACGGTCCAAATCTCAATATGCTCGGCATCAGGGAAAAGGGTATTTACGGCTCTGAAACTTACGAAGATCTTCTTGAATATATCAAGAATTCAGCAGAAGAGCTCGGAGTAAACGCGGAATTTTTTCAATCGAATCACGAAGGCGCGCTGGTCGACGCAATTCAAGGAGCCTACGGCAGGATAGACGGCATCGTCATTAATCCCGGAGCGTATACCCATACGAGCATTGCGCTTCTCGACGCCGTAAAAGCTGTAAACATACCTACTGTAGAGGTGCATATATCAAATATTTATGAGAGAGAAGAATTCAGGCATATTTCGTATATCTCTCAGGCCTGCATACTCTCGATATACGGCCATGGCTTTTTAGGTTACCGCGAAGCTATTTTGGCTCTAAAAGAGCATCTTTCCAACCTCAGCTAAAAAATGAACCTCTCTTTAAAAGAGAGGTTCATTTTTTTACTTTAACATGTAAAATAATCATATGGTGTTTGGACCGCAGTGACACGAGATGGTACACCCGGCTTCTATTTCCTCTATTTCTCTGAACTTTCCAAATTCTTGGATATTTTTTCTTGCCGCTGACATAGCCTCAGGGGAAGCTTCCGCCTGTGCAAACAGCAGAAGCTGAGTATCAATGTCATCGCGTCCTATAAGGCGTTCTTTTGAATATGAATCTATGCAGTGTTCAAATGAGCCTCTATACTTTTTAGCTACCTGCAGTTTTCCATCCTTTACCTCAATGCAGATCTTCAGTCTCATTATATTGGCTCCAAATTCTGCTATCAGAGAACATCTTCCGCCTTTTCGCATGTAGTCCAATCTGTCGATTATAAAGCTTGCTTCCACCTTTTCGCGCAGCTTCTCGATATTCCCGCATATTTCCTGAGGATCCATTCCATCTTCGGCCATTTGAGCCGCTCTTAAAACGAGGCAGCCCTGTCCTCCGCACAAATTTTTGGAATCCACTATGTACACATTGTCAAATTCCTGAGCTGCTATCAACGCATTTTGATGACTACACGAAAAATCTGCGCCGATATTTATGTGTATCACAGCATCAAATTCCTTTGAAAATTCAGAAAATATCTGTGTATAATCCTCGATATTTACCGCCGCCGTTGTGCACAGCGCCCCTCCGTTGTCCACATGGCGAAATATCTCAGACGGCGTTATTTCTTCTCTGTCTTTAAGGGTCTGATTGTCCTTTACTACATAAAGCGGCACCATGGTAATATTGTATCTTTCCAACTGCCTTTTTGAAAGATCACATGTGCTGTCAGAAGTAATTTTTATTCTCATTTATTCAAACCCTTTTCATCTATTTCTATTCCAATTTTTCTGAATCTTTGATACCGCGCCTCAAGCAACTCCTCATCAGTATACTCCATATAGCGCCTGTACCAGCTGTAGATATCCGTCCCCAGCCTTCCGAAAATTTTATGTATATCTCCTTTTTCCGGAATTATACGTTCCACTACTCCAAGGCCATATATGTCTTCAGCTGTCAGCTTTAGGCTTTGAGCCGCCTCAGCCGCTTTATTTGAATTCTTCCACAAAATACTGGCACAACCTTCCGGCGAAATAACCGAATACACGGCATTTTCCAGCATCCACACCTCATCCGCCACGGCAAGCGCCAGTGCTCCGCCGCTTCCGCCTTCTCCAATCACAATAGACAGTATCGGCGTTTTCAGCGTCATCATCTCAAGTATATTTTCGGCTATCGCCTGTCCCTGGCCGCGCTCTTCAGCTCCAATGCCGCAGAACGCTCCCGACGTATCGACAAAGCACACTATTGGCCGGCGGAACTTTTCCGCCTGCTTCATAAGACGCAGAGCCTTCCTGTACCCCTCCGGATTGGGCGCGCCGAAGTTGCGGTAGACCCTGTCTTTCGTGTTTGTGCCCTTTTCCGTAGCTATAACTGTAAACGGAGTTCCGCACATGGTGGCTATACCGCCTACGATAGCTGGATCGTCAGCAAATCTTCTGTCTCCATGCAGTTCAATAAAATCTGAAAATACTTTTTCGATAAATTCCGTGCCAGTTGGTCTCTTCGTGGAGCGCGCCATCTGTACACAATCATAAGCCGTTGTTTTCATGCGCGTTTTCTCCTATGATGCAGTTCCAGCAGCGACGATACCACTTTTTTCTGCTCGCTGCGCGGCACTATTTTGTCAATAAATCCATGAGAAAGAAGGAACTCCGCCTTCTGAAAGCCTGCCGGCAGCTTCTTTCTGACAGTCTGTTCTATGACCCTCGCCCCGGCAAAGCCTATTGTAGCGCCTGGTTCGGCCAATATTATATCTCCGTCCATAGCAAAACTCGCAGTCACTCCGCCCGTGGTCGGGTCGGTCAGTATCACGAGATAGAAATTACCTGCGTCGCTGTGACGTTTTACTGCTCCGCTAGTCTTTGCCATCTGCATCAAGGACAGTATCCCCTCCTGCATACGGGCTCCTCCGGATACTGTGCATCCGACAACTGGAAGCGAGCTCTCCGTCGCGTATTCAAATAATCTAGTTATTTTTTCACCTACTACAGTACCCATGCTTCCCATCATAAAATATGGATTCATAACAAACAGAGCGCATAGCTCCCCGTTGATTTTCGCCGTACCGCATACCACTGCCTCTGTCTCACCCGTGGATTGGCAAATGCTCTCTAATTTCTCCTTATAATTTGGAAAATCCAGCACATCCGTGCTGTACAGTTCTCCAAAGAGCTCCTCAAAGCTATCTTTATCTGTCAGAAAATCTATTCTCTGTCTTGCATTCATGCGAAAGCAATGCCCGCATGAACAGACGAAATTGTTGCTCCACACTTCACTAAGAGGAACTTCCCTGCCGCAGGCCGGGCATGTCTGAGTCATCTCTACTTCTTCTTGAGTAGCAGCGTCAGGTATACGTCCACCCTTTTCCAGTTCATTTCTGGACTTTTTAAATATCCAATTAATAGGCATGGTCATTCACCTCTTTCTTTCATAAATGCCGTATTGTAATCTCCGCTTCCAAAAACCGGGTCAGAAATAATATCTATTTGCTGCTCAATATTTGTCGGAACTCCCTCTATGGCCAATTCACACAGGGCAGCCAGCATTTTCCTGATGGCCTCCTCGCGTGTTCCAGCAAATACGATGAGTTTTCCCAGCATGGAGTCGTAATACGGCGGCACGCTGTATCCGGCCCAAAGCGCACTGTCGAATCTCACCATCGGACCTCCGGGCACATGCAACAGCTGAACAGTTCCCGGAGCCCATGCATTTATGCGACATTCGATGGAGCTGCCCGACACCGGTATATCTTCTTGCTTAAACTTGAGCAGGACCCCGGCGGCAATTCGTATCTGCCACTTGACTATGTCTATTCCCGTGATCTGCTCGGTAACAGCGTGTTCTACCTGAAGACGCACATTCATTTCCATAAAATAAAAATTTTTATTTTCATCGAGTAAAAACTCGATAGTTCCCGCGTTCACATACCCAACTGCTTTCGCCGCCCTTGCGGCAGTATCCATAAGGCAAGCTCTTAACTCTTTGTCTACAGCCGGCGAGGGGGATTCTTCGACAAGCTTTTGATTGTTTTTTTGTATTGAGCACTCGCGTTCTCCAAGACAGACAGTATTGCCCTGCTCATCAGCAAGCACTTGAACTTCTATGTGTTTTGCGGGATACAAAAATTTTTCAAGATACACCGAACCGTCTCCAAAGGCTTCCTGCGCCTCTTTGGAAGCAGTCAAATAGGCATTCTCCATTTCATCCGGCCCCTGTACAAGGCGAATACCTTTTCCTCCGCCTCCCGCCCGGGCCTTTATCAGTACCGGATACCCTATCTGTTTGGCTTCATGCTTTGCCTGCTTGATATTCTTCAATACCCCGCTTCCCGGAATGACAGGCACCTTGGCCTCTTTCATTTTCTCTCTGGCCCGGCTCTTGTCCCCCATAAGCGATATTACATCTGGCGTGGGTCCTATAAACGCAATATTGTTGTCTTTGCACATCTGCGCAAAAGCAGCGCTTTCAGCTAGGAAACCGTATCCGGGGTGTATCGCCTGCGATTTCGTAATGATTGCCGCACTGACTATTCTCTCGGCATTCAAATAGCTGTCGCTTGGAAGGGCGCTTCCTATGCAAACGCTCTCATCGGCCAAAGCGACGTGCAGCGACTCCACATCTGCCTGAGAATAAACTGCTACCGTAGCTATTCCCATTTCCTTGCACGCCCGTATTATACGAACCGCGACCTCGCCCCTATTGGCGATCAATATCTTCGAAAACACTGTTTCACTCCTTTATCAATGCAAAGGAAAACTCCGCTTTAATACACAACTTTCCGTCCACATAGCCTTTTCCGCTGGCAAAGTAAAACGGTTCTTTTACTCGTTCGATCACACATTCCGTGCAAAACTTATCTCCCGGCTTTACCGGCTTTTTAAAACGTACGTTGTCCAGTCCGGTAAAATACGGCGTCATTCCCTTAGTCTCTCCGCTTCCGAGCAAAACGGACGCGGACTGTGCAAGAATCTCGCATAAGATCACACCCGGCACTACCGGATTTCCGGGAAAATGGCCTTTGAAAAACCACTCGTCTCCACGGAAGTTATACGATCCCATTGCTTTGCCGTCCTCAACTTCTGCCTCTTCAATCAGCAGCATAGCGTCGCGATGCGGTAATATCTCCATCAATTGCTGCTTGTTCACAGTCCCGTACTCCTTTCAGCTCTTTATTCTGAAAAGCGGATGACCATAGTCTACAACCTGCTTGTCTCCGACACAAACCTCTACTATCACGCCGCTGACATCCGCTGTAATCTCGTTCATCATCTTCATGGCCTCAATAATACACAATGTATCTCCGGCCTTTACGCTGTCGCCTATTGAAACATACGGATTTTGATCCGGAGCTGGCGCCGCATAAAAAACTCCTACCATCGGAGATTCTATCGTGTGTATATTGGAAGCATCCGCGCTCTGCTCCGCTGCAGTGTTGTCTGATGCCGGCGCCTCTGATATTGGAATCACCGCCGGCTGAGGCATCTGTACAGCTGGCTGCTGTAAACCGCGTTCCAGACGCACAGTAGATCCCTCTTCTGATATCTCTATAGCAGTCAGCTGCATCTCCCGCATTATCTCGGCCAATTCTCTTATTTCATTCTTATTCATTTTCCATCCTCCGAAGTCCAATACATGCGTTATGTCCTCCAAAGCCCAGAGACACCGAAAGAGCTATCTTCGCATCAACTCTGCGGGCCCTGCATGGAACATAGTCCAAATCGCAGTCAGGATCCGGCTCCAGCAAGCCTACAGTAGGCGGCACCATTCCCGTATCAAGCGCCAGAGCAGAAATTATCGCTTCCACTGCGCCTGCCGCGCCAAGCATATGTCCTGTCATAGACTTAGTAGAACTCACTACAGTCTGTGAGATCTTATCTCCTAATGCCAGCTTGATAGCGGCTGTTTCCGCCACATCGTTGAGCGGCGTGCCGGTCCCGTGGGCATTTATGTATATTTTTTCATCTCCGCATTCTCCCAGAGCATCCGCAATGGCTTTTGCGCTGCTCTTCGCCTCCGGATCGGGTGCAGTCATATGATGCGCGTCGCATGTGGACCCGTATCCTATGACTTCAGCATATATCTTCGCTCCTCTGAGTCTGGCGTGCTCATATTCTTCCACTACAAGCGCTCCTGCTCCTTCTCCCATAACGAACCCGCTGCGTCTCTTGTCAAACGGCAGAGATGCCGAATCAGGATCTGTAGAAAGCGACAGCGCCGTCATGTTAGTAAATCCCGCTACTCCAATAGTTGTGATAGCGGCTTCAGAGCCGCCTGCCAAAATAACATCAGCATAGCCGTGGCGTACAGCTCGGAACGCCTCTCCCAGCGCCGTGCTTCCTGTAGCACATGCCGTAGTCACATCAATACAGGGGCCCTTTGCCTGAAACCTAATGGCTATCAGTCCTGCTGCCATATTTGATATCATCATAGGTATAAAAAACGGGGATACGCGTCTTGGCCCGGATTTCAACATTTTTTCGCTCTCGTTCAAAAATGTCTGTATCCCGCCTATACCAGAGCCGAAATAAACTCCAAAGCGCTCGCTGTCGACCTTTCCCTCTATCCCGCTGTCTTTTACTGCCTGACAAGCAGCTGCCATACCGTACTGAGAATAGAGATCCATTCTGCGGGATTCGCTCTTTTCCATGTACTCAAGCGGGTTAAAGTCTTTTACTTCAGCCGCCAGCTTCGCCTTATAATCGGTACAATCAAATTTTGTTATAGGTCCTATGCCGTGACGTCCTGCCAGCAAGCTTTCCCACATGCTCTGCACGCTGTTGCCGACCGGCGTCACCGCACCTACACCTGTAATTACTACTCTGTTCATGTGTCCTCCTATATTGCAAGACCGCCGTCAATGCGTATGACCTCGCCCGTTATATATCCGGAAATATCCTGAACTAAAAATGCCGCCAGCTCTGCCACCTCTTCGGCTTTTCCCATACGTTTGAGAGGTATCTGCTGTGCAAACGCGCTGTCCTCCATCCCCTGAGTCATATCAGTCTCAATAAACCCTGGAGCGATGGCATTGCAGCATACATTGCGTCCTGCAAGTTCTCTTGCAACCGCTTTTGTAAGCCCTATTATCCCAGCTTTAGATGCGGAATAGTTTGCCTGCCCCGCATTGCCCATTATGCCGGATATGGAACTTATATTTACGATCTTGCCGCAGCGCTTTTTTATAAGCATGGGAGTGCAGTGGCGGATCATATTAAATGCCCCTTTTAAATTTATATCTATAACGCTGTCAAAAGCTTCTTCCTTCATGCTCATAACCAGCCCATCTCTGGTGATCCCCGCATTATTGACTAAAATATCCACCGGACCCAGCTGTTCTTTAATCGCCTTAACTGTATCCCCTACAGCATTGAAGTCAGATACATCGCACAGAAAAGCCTCTGCGCGCACTCCGTATGCCCTTGCTTCCAGAACTACAGCTTCTGCCTTGTCCTTGTTCGACGCACATATAACGGCAACATCCGCCCCAAGCGAAGCCAGCTTCAAAGCAATAGCCTTTCCTATCCCTCTGGACGCTCCAGTTACAACGGCAATTTTACCATTAAGCATATTTCTGTACTCCTTCAACGGTCTCTTTTAAACTCTCCGCATCTTCAACATGGAACACCTTGGCGTCCGGTATTATTCTGGATATCAGACCGCAAAGTACTTTCCCCGGTCCGAGTTCCACAAAACACTCCGCCCCGTCCTTTGCCATGCGCTCTATACTCTGCTTCCAGAGCACGGGATGGCTTATCTGCTTTGCCAGAACAGAAGCGGCGTCTTCCGGATACAGTTCTCCAGTCACATTTGCATAAACCGGAATTTTGGCCGTTCGAAACTCCGTTTTCTTGAGTATATCTTCAAATTTTTCCGCAGCCGGTATCATAAAAGGAGAGTGAAATCCTCCTCCTACTTTAAGAGGTATGGCTCGTCCTCCTTTTTCTTTTATCATAGGCTTCAATTCCTCGGTAGCGGCTTTTGTTCCAGATACAACTACCTGTCCCGGGCTGTTGAAATTTACAGGATACGCACTTCCGGCATTTCTGCACAGTTCAGCCACAGTCTCATCTTTAAGTTTCAAAACTGCTATCATAGAAGCATCAGTTTGCTCGGCCGCAGCCTGCATCACTTCTCCGCGCCTGCATACGAGAGCAAAGCCGTCTTCCGCCGAAAACACCCCGGCCCAAGTCAATGCCACCAGCTCGCCTATTGAAAATCCAGCGGTCATATCCGCTTTTATCCCAGCCTCTTGCAATGCCAATGCGGCTGCAAAGTCCACGCAAAACAGGCAGGGCTGTGTTATATCAGTCCGGCTCAGCTCCTCTTCAGCGCCCTCAAAGCACTGCTTAGACGTTCCCGGGCGGATCTTGTCAGCAGTATCAAAATATGTTCTTACTGCGGCGCTGCTTTCATACAGTTCTTTTCCCATGCCGCTGTACTGCGCTCCCTGTCCGCTAAATACAAACGCTATTTTACCCATTTTCTGCTTACCTCGCTGAGAACAGCCTCTCCTTCTTCAAAGATCTCTCGTATGATTTCTGCCGCGGGCTGCGTCTTGTGGATCATTCCGGCCACCTGTCCAGCAAGGAAGCAGCCATTTTTTTCGTCTCCCTCTACAGCCGCACGGCGGAATGCTCCTCCGGCCTTTCCTTGAAGATCCTCGTCATTCTGGCAGTGATACTCGAGCTTTGCATACTCTCTGGAAAACGGGCTCTTCAGGCTGCGCACAGGATGGCCCAGTCTCTTGCCCGTAGTTATTGTCGCGATGTCATTTGCCTTCAATATTTTTTCTTTGTATACCGGATGAACGGAGCACTCATCGGCCACCAAAAAGCGCGTTCCGACCTGTACTCCCTGCGCTCCCAGCATGAACGCGGCGGCAAGCTGCCTTCCGTCAGCTATTCCGCCCGCTGCCAAGACGGGTAGATCTGTAGCGTCGCAGACCTGCGGTACCAAAACCATTGTAGTAGTTTCTCCAACGTGTCCGCCGCTTTCGCCGCCCTCAGCAATTATTGCGGAAGCACCGACACGCGTCATAAGTTTAGCCATTGCAACCGAGGCAACAACCGGGATCACTTTCACTCCAGCTTCGATCCAATCTTTCATATACTTAGACGGATTTCCCGCTCCGGTAGTCACAACTGCAACCTTTTCCTCTGCTACAGTTTTAGCGACCTCGTCGGCAAACGGGCTCATGAGCATGATATTTACTCCAAACGGCTTATCGGTCAAAGTGCGAGCAAGGCGTATCTGCTCTCTGAGATACTCTGCGTTCGCATTCATCGCCGATATGATGCCCAGTCCTCCTCCGTTGGAAACTGCAGCGGCGAGCTTGCCGTCGGCAATCCATGCCATACCGCCTTGAAAGATCGGATATTCTATACCGATCAGCTCGCATATTGGGGTCTTTATCATTTGTTTAACCTCTTTTTGACTCAATGTAATCTGCCAATGCGCCCACAGTTTCTACTTTTTCTTCCAATTCGATCTCCATCCCCAGCTCTTCTTCAAGCTCCATGACCATTTCAACCGTGTCGAGCGAGTCTATTCCGAGGGACGCAAACGTCGTCTCACGAGTGATGTCCTCTTCTGCGCAATCCATGTGATCTGCAATAATAGCCTTTAATTTTTCGAATACCATTTTTTGTTCCTCCATTTTCATTTTTTTATCCATTTTAAAATGCCGGCGGCGCTTGAAAGTCCGCCTCCAAAGCTGCACAGAGCTATGTGATCTCCGTCTTTCAGCTTTCCAGATCTGTTTATCTCATCCAGCAAAATCGGAATGCTGGCCGCCGACGTATTGCCATATCTGTCGATATTGGTGCAAAAACGCTCTTCGGGTATGCTCAGCTTTCTGCGCGCGGCGTCAATAATGCGTATATTGGCCTGATGCGGAACCACCCATTCTATATCATCCTGTGTAAGCCCCGCCTTTTCGATAACTTCAGCTAGATCTTTGGCCATGGCACTCACCGCGAATTTAAAAGTCTCCTGTCCATTCATATGTACAAAGGGCTTTTCCGATTCATTTTCATAAAAAGGCGATTTCCCAGCATAGTGTGGGATTTTTATAACTCCGTCGCCTCCCCTTGTATACAGCTTCGAAGCCAAGTATCCGTCGCCTTCTCCAAGCAGTACCGCTCCCGCACCGTCTCCAAAAATAACACAGGTGCTCCTATCTGTCCAGTCCAGTATCCTGCTCATGCGCTCAGCACCTACAACTAGCATTTTTTTTAATGTTGCCTCTTGCGAAAAATCCAGCCGCTGTCTCCAGCATGAACAAAAAAGCAGAGCAGGCCGCATTTATCTCCATGGCCGGACAAGTCGCGCCTATTTTTTCCTGTACAGCACAGGCAAGAGACGGCGCAATATCGTCTCCGCTGACTGTCGCGCACAGGATCATATCAAGCTCTTCCGGCTTCGTGCCGCCCATTTCCAAAGCTTTTTCCGCCGCTTCCGCCGCTAGCTGCACTACCGTTTCCTTCGTGCATATTCTTCTCTCCCTTACACCTACGCGGCGCACGATCCAATCGTCTGAAGTATCCAAAAATGTTGACAGCTCGTCATTCGTTACGATTCTCTCAGGGACACTGTGTCCCGTACCCAGTACAATAAAACTCATTTCTCTTCTCCAAGACTTCCTTTGAAAAATTCATTAAGCTTCTCAATCGTCCGGATCAATAATTCCTGCTCCTGCTCGGTAAACCCCTTTTCTATTTCCCTGATCATGTCCATATGGTAAATATGGTGATACATATTGACTTTCCGACCGGCCTTTGTCAGGAATACTCTAACTACTCTTCCATCAGACTGACAGCTTCGCTTCTCCAAATAGCCTCTTTTTTCAAGTTTGTTTACGGCGACCGTTACCGACGGACGCGCCACATTCAGATAGTCGGCGATCTCGCTTATATTCTTGCCGTTTTGCTTGTCTTCGCCTACATATTCTATCAGGTGCATTTCCCGTATGGAAAGGTCTATCCTGTCGTTGTTGCGGAGAAAATCTTCCTCAACTCTCATGATATTATGATAGATCTCAATCAATATATCATTCAATACTTTTGAAAAGTTTTCCATCCGCACCACCCCGTTAGTTAGTCTAACTATCTATTTTTAAGACATTATATTCTGTGCCTCTGTCCGTGTCAAGAGATTTTATGTCGTATTGAATATTTACTCCGTTTTTTACCATACTAAAAGCGAGGTGAATAAATCGATGAATTTAACTCCAAAAGAACAGGATCTTCTGCAAAGCATGCTCGCCCAGGAGCAGGTGTGCGCAGAAAAATATGAAAAATACTCCAATTCAGCCTGTGACGTACAGCTTCAGAATCTTTTTTCCGGAATAGGACAGGCGGAAAGGCAGCACATCGACACCATCAATCAGCTGCTGTCCGGGACTATACCTCAGGCCGGCAATGGAGGAAGCGCTCTTCCAACCCCCTCCAACCCATCCAGCTGTGCCGCCGGAGACCGGCAAAAAGACCAGTTCCTGTGCTCTGATTCTTTGGCAATGGAAAAGCATGTTTCGTCCGAATACAACAGCGGAATATTTGCCTTTGCCGATACTGGAGTGCGCAGCGTTTTAAACCATATTCAAAAAGAGGAGCAGGAACACGGCGAAAAACTCAGCGCATACATGAGACTAAACGGAATGTCCTGCTGACCTCCTAAATATTTTACCATAAAAAAGGACAGCGATATCGACGCCCGCCGCATCGATTCCGCTGTCTTTTTTTTGCAAGACGGCTTTGCCATGGCTGAATCATTTTCAGTCTGCTGATATGCTTAATTAAACAAAATTTATTAGATGAAATAAAACAATTACAAATGCGACAATAAACGATTAACTGCCAAAAACTGCACTAAAAAGCCTTTTCCATTCCAAAAACTTTCTATTTAAGTAACATCGGTCCATGTCAAAAATTTTATCTTGTTGAAATAGCACTAGACTTTGAGACTAACTCTCTTTAGCTTCACTGAAGCACTCATTAGTGTTCATCACCAAAACCTTCGGCCGGGATTTAAATCAAAAAGTTATTTACAAGATGTGTAGGCTGAGGTATATACTTACTGCGGGCAATGAGGTCCTCCCGCGGGCAACCTAAACCGCTTTTAAGCTGATGACTTCTGCGATCACATATTCGCAGAAGTCATCGGCTTTTTTGCGTACAAAGGACGAAAATTCATGTTACATTAGTTTCTTCTTATCGGGCTGTCAACGGCGGACACAGCCCGTTCGTCTTGACCATTGACTAACTCGACTAGCTTTGCTATTTATTTTGCATTTTCCTTTTCTTGCTTTAATCTTTTTTTGACTTCTTCAACAGTTTCTCCGTCCTTGGTTAAATATCGATCAATAAAAGCGTCCTCGATTTTGGTATATCCGCCAACAACCGTATCTTCAATTTTTTGATAGGTTCCGATGACCTTTTCTGCGATTTTCTCATTAGTTTTTACAAGTTTAGATTTTGCCATTGTTTAAGTTCCTTTCTTTTTTGATTTTGTCATCATATGCCTTTCTCCCTTGCTCGCAGCTGCCGGTAAGTATATGATGCCATTCAAAAAAGTCCATATTTGGATATGCTTTATTTTTTGAATGAGCGTCTACAAAAGCTGCAATTCGTTCTTCTTCCGGCATATCTTCAAATAATTTGTCATTCAATGCTGAAATGGCTTTCCGCAATGTTTCACCATGTGCGAATATGTTATCTCTATCTCTATCTCTAATATCTATATCTATAGCGTTTCCTTGTCCATGTCGGGGAAAAACTGACGCTGGAGAATATTTGCCTCAGATAAAGTAAAATCAGTATCTCCAACGAGTTTGGAGTAAAGCGTCCTTGGGGAAATTCCAAGCGCTTTTGCAACATCGCCTTTCTTTATCGACTTTTTCGCCAGCCCCCCAATCAATTCAGGGTAGATCACTCTCATATATACATCACCTCACTTTCCACCTTGCGCGGTGGTTTCTGTAAAGAACACCGGAACGCCGAAATCAAGCGGTTCCTGTTCACGAGCGTTGCCGTTCCGGTCATTGTTTCCTCTCTGACTACGCTTGTTTCACTCTGGATAATTGTCCGGCGGTTAAATCGCTCGATTTTTCGGTCGAGATCGTCCATCCTTTTCACCTCCCTTCCTTGTTTTCTTGTCTAATTCTTACCGCCCCCTTTTAGTTAAGAATACGAAAGTTATCTTTTTGATATAGAAGTGTTGACTTAGGTTATCTTCCGTGATACTATTTTGTTACCGACAAGATAGAATAGGAAGATGACTTAAGTTGCTTTATGAGCATATTATACGATAACTATGGTTGCCTGTCAATGTCAAAAAGCAACTTTAGTAGCTTTCTGCGTTTTCACTAAAATGGGAGGTTGCTTTTCGTGTTTTTTGCTACATTTGAGGCTCTGTGTAAGCAGAAAGGGGTTTCTAAACAAAAGGCCTGTCTGGATTGCGGGCTAAGTAGAACGGCATGGAACAAGTGGAAGGCCGGGGCTGTTCCAAACGGAGAAGCTTTGCAAACTTTTGCTGATTATTTCGGCGTAACCACCGACTACCTTCTGACTGGAGAAGAAATAAAAAAAGCGCCCACCCTTACGGATGAGCGCCAAGTCAGCGACGAAGATATTAAGTTTGCCCTGTTTGGGGGTGACGGCGAGATTACCGATGCCATGTATGATGAAGTTAAACGCTTTGCTAAAATGGTGAAGCTGAGAGAAGAAGCGGAAAGAGAGAAAAAATAATGGAAACCATTGATCTTTTTTCGAGGCGCAAGACTCCAATGTTTCAATAATATATCTGAGCATACCGGAAACTGGTTCTATGTGCGTCCAGACCGACCACCAATGTTATATTGGAATTGATTGCGATGTTTTAGAAAAAGAAGCAGACAAACGTGTGCGTTTAGCCCATGAGCTGGGTCATTGCAAAACCGGAGCTTTCTACAATCGCTGGGCAGCACATGACATTCGCCAAAAGCACGAGCACCGAGCAGATAAATGGGCAATCGAAACATTGATACCGATAAACGATTTATACGAGGCTGTAGCAGAAGGGCATACAGAGTTATGGGATCTTGCAGAGCAGTTTAATGTCACAGAGACTTTTATGAGGAAGGCTGTATGTTGGTATAACTATGGAAACTTAGCGACCGAATTATATTTCTAACATTTTGCCTATTTATATCAGGTAGAGGCCGAAATGATGGCATGATAATAATTTGTGATCCAACCGCCGGGGGCGGAATAAATAAAACAAGGGGAGAAAAGAAATATGGGAAAAGATGAATATAATTTTGTGCAAGCGACACCAACAAAGAAGAAAAAGAAGCATACGGTGCTGGCAGCTTTAGTTGCTTTGTTTATAATTGTTGGAATATTGTCTGCTGTTCTTCCAACATCAAATGATTCAACAGAAGAAGATGTTCCAATTACCAAGGTTTTTGACGCTACTGTATTTCTTATAACAGAAAATGACGGAACAGTACGTCCTATGACCGAAGCAGAAGTAATTGCGGAGCTTGGGGAGCCGGAAAGTACAGAAGACTGGAATTATTCTTATGGAGCCACTGAGTATCCTGTCAGAACGTTGTACTATCAAGGCGGGAATTATGCTTATGAGTTTTATAATGATCAGCTAGCTAGAATTCAAATATACGTCCCTACTCCGTTCACTGACAAAGATGATATCCCAGCGATGTATAATTTAAGCAATGGGTCTGTCACAGTTGATAACTCTGCTACTTACAGAGTTGAAAATTGTGGTGTGCACGATCTTTGGTGCACACTTGGAAGCGAAGGCAAAACTATTGACATTGCTTATATATCTTATACTAATTTTTTTGACAATCCTTACGACCCAGTTATGGAGGGAGACGGAGAGCGCCTTCCCGATCTTCAAATACTGGACTATGATTCCATTTCAGATGGCTATCTGCGCTATGTAACAGGGCATATCGTCAACAACACATCCAAAACATATTCTTATGTCCAAGTCAGCATCGGATTATATAATGGCGAAACTTTGGTTGGGTCTACTTTAGATAATGTCAATTATCTAGCAGCTGGAGGAGTATGGGAATTCAAGGCCTTAATTACTTCCGATAATGCAACGCAATATAAAATCGAAGATGTTACAGGATGGTAAAAAATTAAATTGGAGGAATCAACTATGATTGACTTTAAAAATGCGTCCTTTTTAAAACTAAAACCTGTCCCGGATCAGAATTTTTTGCCAATGGTGCAAGGTATGTTTACTTCCGGGGAAGAAGTAATCCAGTCCTTTCAATCTATTCGAGACGGTATTGTATTTACTACAAAACGAATTATTGCGATTAATGTGCAGGGACTCACTGGCAAGAAAAAAGACTTTTCTTGCCTTCCGTATAGTAAAATTCAGGCCTTTTCTGTAGAAACTGCCGGGGTGCTTGATCTTGATAGTGAGCTTGAACTCTGGTTTTCAGGTCTTGGAAAAGTAAAATTCGAATTTACTTCAAATTGCAATGTTCAGGAAATTTGCAGAATGATAAGCGACAGGGTATTATAATCTAGTTCCCACTCATGCCAATAAATTGTATCATATGATATACGCCTAAAATCGGCAAAAAATAACCGCCCCGGTGCGGCCACACCGAAGCGGTAACGAATATCACTGGGGCAAGGCCCGCAATGAAACTTGTATGTATTATTGTATCACTTGCCCTTGTAAAAGTCTACTCATTTTTAAGAAAGGACAAGTGTTTTTTATGCGCGCACCTAACGGCTTTGGGACTGTAGCTCGATTATCAGGAAATAGGCGAAAACCATTTATAATAAAAAAAGTTGTTGGTTGGAATGACAAAGGGTATCCAATTTATGAGATTATAGGTTATGCAACTACACGCGAAGAAGGCTTAATGATTCTAGCGGAATACAATCGTAATCCGTGGGATGTTGACCGGGCCAAAATCACAATGAAAGAACTGTTTGAACTCTGGAAAGAAAAAAGGCCCCCAAGCTGGGGGAATCTAACCGTTTATCCATGTATTCGGCGTTTAAGCATTGTTCAGAATTGTGGGAAAAACCTTATAAGCAAATTCGATCCTACCAAATGCAAGAAACTATTGATGGGTGTGGGAAGGGATACAGCACCCAAGCGGCAATCAAAAACCTTTGGGGCCACCTTGACCGGTTTGCTTTGGAAATGGACATAATCAACAGGTGCTTTTCCAATCTTCTTACTTCTGATCCAATTCCCCCTACCAATCGACTTCCATTTAGTGAAAGTGAAATCAAAAAACTTTGGGGACATCAACAAAAACCATGGGTTGATACTGCTTTAATTCTGATATATTCCGGATGGCGGATCAGTGAACTTTTGAATTTAAAGCCCGAAGATATTGACCTTCAAGCTGGGACGATGAAAGGCGGCGTTAAAACTAAAGCTGGTAAAAATCGGATAGTGCCAATTCACTCTAAGATCAGGCCATTTGTGGAAGCCCGTCTGACCCAAGGCGGCCCTTGTTTGATCAGCTATAACGGAAAGGCCTGTTATCCAGCTCAATATCGTAGCTTTTGGGCAGATATTATGAAAGATCTTGGGATGCACCACACACCTCACGAATGCCGTCACACATTTGAAACTAGGTTAGACAGTGCCGGGGCTAACCGCAGGTGTATTGATCTTCTAATGGGCCATGTGTCTAAGGACACAGGAAACCGCATCTATAATCATAAGACTTTGGACGAATTGAAAGCCGCTATAGAACTTATTAAATAAGTTTTAACTTATTGAACATTACAGGTCAATAAACGCTGAACTAGTAACGCACTAGTAACAAATCAATGTAAAATGCATTGAAATTCCTAGATTTTTTAACAAATAAATTTTATTAAAAAATAAAAACGAAGGGCCTGAGCAGCCCAATCAGCTGCTTTACACTCCGTTATAGCATCTATTCCATATTTCGCGAAAAACCTCCCTTGCCCCAGAAGGCAAAAGAGGTTTCTTTCGTGTAAAATGACCCTAATTGTGATACAAATGAACCCCTTTTGGGCGTCGGGGGGTTCATTTTGCTTAAAGGGGGTTCACAGAAAAAGGCGTTGCTTGTGACAGAATACACCGACTGCAGTGCTTAAAGCATACAATTTGCCGCAACACCTTTTTCCGGTTTTCAGGCTGCCAGATTTTCTTCTTCCCGTCCTTAATCTGGGCGGTCACTTCCTCGCGGATTTTCTCTCTCGGTTTCGTCATGGATGGTCGCCCCTTTCTGCCTGTCGGCATAGAAAAAGGGCAGCCGATTTTCTCGGCTGCCCTTCAGCTGTTAATGTTTTGAAACTTACTTAATACCGAAAATATCGTTTAATGCGTAAACGTCATTTTCTTCGAGAGGTTCTGTATAGATACCTCCATACTCAAAG
>CALWWP010000042.1 GCA_944385275.1 uncultured Oscillospiraceae bacterium
ATTAAAAAGTTTATTCTTCTATGTTCCCCAATGCAATCAGAAGCAGACGACGAAATTCTTCAGCCTCTTCAGCAGACATACCTTCAATCAAATGCTCTTCTTCGAGCATACGGTGATCCATTAAAATTTTTCGCACATCATATGCCTTTTGAAGAGGGATGAGATTTCGAAAACGAGCGTCTTTAGACGAACACATACGGCGAATAAATCCTTTTTCCTCTAGCCGGTCTACAATGCCGGAGACAGTTGGATTCGTAAGCTTAAAAAAGTTCTGAACATCAAGTTGGCTGACGTCGCCGTCTCCTATATTTCTTAGGATATAAAGCAATACATCTGATTGTATAGATGTAAGATCCCATTCAGCTAACTTTTTGTTTCTGTTTTTTATTAAAGCATTGCTCAGACGCATAATGATCCGCATGCTTCTTAAATCGTTTTCAGCCATAAAACAACCCTCCTGGTATTTAAAAGATACATATTTAGTTACTAATAACACAAATAGGATGCAATGTCAATAGCGTTTATTGAAATCATACTAAAAAATGGCAGTGAAAATAAGACTATTGTGTAAAATGCACATGATTGTTTATGTGATCCTGACAGAAACAGTGATAACCTGCGCATTTGGAACAATAGCGGAATTCGAGGTTCGGATAATCTGTATCCGTTTTGCCGCAGACAGCGCATTTATAGCGGTATGGGCGCTTTTCTGCTTCTTTTTCAGCACGTTTTGTTTCTTGCTTGAAATGAATGACACGGGGACGTACGCGGCTTTTGAAAGGAAACAGATAAAACATAAGGTCGTTCCAACAGAATATCAGATAGTTCAAAGTTGCAACAAGCGGCATAAGATTGAATGGGAAGGGATTTACAATGACTGCATATATGAAATATGCCGCATCCAGAAGAGCGATCCATTTTATCTTGATAGGAATGAAAAAGAACAGCAGGACACGCTGATCCGGATAAAATGTCGCAAATGCAAAAAACATTGAAAGGTTCAGATAGTTTACGCCTATATATATCTCAGTACCGGTAATAAACCATATTATGAAACCGTACAGGACGTTAAATATGATCCCGCATAGATAGTATATGGTAAATTTACCGCTTCCCCATTGCCGTTCCAGAGAAGAGCCGATAAAATAATAAAAATAGAGGAAGAAGAACAAAAATAAAAGTTCAAAACTTTCAGGTATAAAAATAAATGTTATCAGCCTCCAGATCTGACCTTGCAAGATCAGAGACGGAGAGAAGATTAAATAGTAAAGAAAATATCCTGTTTGATCCATCATGGCAAACAGGTAACAGATGACGTTTCCTATGATTACAAAAATTATAAGGTTTGGTATACCAAAACGCGGATGGCGTTGACAGAAACGGTCGATCGTTGTTGTTAATGCTCGCAAAAACAAGCACCTCCCCAAGAATAAATATGGTAGTTTAATCCATTATACATAGTTTTGGCAAAAAAGTCTATTTCTAATTACTCTAAATAGGAAATTTAATAATTTTACACTTCCGCACTAGAGAAAAATATGGTATCATATTCAAATAGCAATTAGGTTTTATATCTGAATTATGGAGGTATTTTTATGCTCAACAGAGTATTTACTTCGGAATCAGTTACAGAAGGTCATCCGGATAAGGTTTGCGACCAGATCTCGGATGCTGTTTTAGATAATATTTTAGAGCAGGATAGTATGGCTCGTGTGGCATGTGAGTGCATCACCACTACTGGTATGGTAATGGTAATGGGAGAGATCACGACGGAAAGCTATGTTGATATTCCAAGTATAGTGCGCCGTACGGTGGCTCAGATAGGCTATGACAAGCCGGAATATGGATTCGACTACAGGTCATGTGCGGTCTTGACTTCTATTGATGAGCAGAGTCCTGATATAGCGATGGGAGTCGACAATTCGGTAGAGTTCAGAGAAGAGGGGGCGGATCCGGCAGACCATATAGGAGCCGGAGACCAGGGAATGATGTTCGGATATGCGTGCGATGAGACTCCAGAACTTATGCCAGCTCCCATATCATACGCCCACGCCTTGACCAAGAGGCTTGCGTATGTCAGAAAGAGCGGAATGTTAAATTGGGTACGCCCGGACGGCAAGAGCCAAGTAACGGTAGAATATGATGCTGACGGAAAAGTTCTGCGCTGCCCCGCCATCGTTGTGTCGACACAGCATGATCCGGACGTAAAATTAGAGACCATACGCGAAGCGATAATCGAAGAGGTCATCAAGCCGGTGATACCGGCGAGAATGATAGATGCAAAAACGAAGATATTTGTGAATCCTACAGGGCGCTTTGTCGTAGGAGGCCCTGTGGGAGATTCAGGATTGACAGGAAGAAAGATAATTGCCGATACATACGGTGGTATGGGAGGACACGGTGGCGGAGCATTTTCGGGTAAGGATCCGACAAAGGTAGACCGTTCTGCAGCGTATATGGCGAGATATATTGCCAAAAATGTGGTGGCGAGCGGACTCGCTAAGCGCTGTCAGCTTGAGCTTGCGTATGCTATTGGAGTTGCAAGACCAGTTTCGGTATATGTGAACACAGAAGGCACAGGCGTTGTAGACGACGAACGTCTGGCCAAGATAATTCAAGAGCAGTTTGATATGCGTCCTCTGAGTATAATTGAGCAGCTAGATTTGAGAAAACCAATATATAAGCAGACCGCGGCTTATGGCCATTTTGGGAGAAGCGATTTGAATTTGCCTTGGGAGACACTTGATAAAATAGAGCAGCTCAGGGAAAGCATATAGAATTCATACGGGAGAGCTTTATATATGAGAGTACTTTATCTGCTCAATTTTGCCGGCAAAGCCGGTACGGAACGCTATGTGGAAACTTTGGTAAAGTATCTGCACGGACGCAAGATTGAAGCATATTTTGCCTATAATATAAAGGGACTTTTGGTAGAACGGCTGGAGAAGATGGGGATCGAGACATTCCAGATCCCAATGCGTTCAAGGTTTGATTTTAAGGCAGCAAAAATGCTGGCTGAGCTTTGCAGGAAGCTCGATATAGATCTGATCCATACTCACTATCTTCGAGAGAACTACATTGCGATGCTGGCTAAAAGCTATAATCCGAAACCGGCGGTCGTATATACGAGTCATTTCGTAATGACAAACGACTGGATCACAAGGCTGTCCAATCGCCTGCTTTCGCATCGTCAGGACAGAGTTATAGCTGTATGCAACTGCGGTAAAGATCAGCTGATAAAAAACGGTCTTGACGGCAAAAAGATCGAAGTGGTTTTTAATGCTGTAGATCCCGGACTGTGGGCAGAACCGATAGAGAGCACACTCAGAGAAGAATTGAGCCTTAAGGACAGCTGTTTTGTAATGCTTTGCGCTTCGAGATTTGCGCATGACAAGGGACACGAGTACTTGATACGCTCTATAGCCCGCTTAAAAGAACTGACTAAGCACGAGTTCAGACTTGTGTTAGCGGGAGACGGTGAACTGCAGGAAAAAGTCCGAGCGCTTGTAAAAGAGCTCGGACTTGAAAAAGAAGTTGTTTTCATTGGCTTTAGAAACGATATGAAAAATCTTTATTATGGCAGTGACATCTATGTAAATTCGTCTCAGCATGAGGCGCTTAGCTTTTTGATCATTGAGGCGCTAGCATCTGGACTGCCGGTTATAGCGACCGACATGGGAGGAAATAGCGACATAGTTAATTCAAAGGCAAACTGTGGAATTCTTGTAAAGTACGATGATCCCGAAGAGATGGCTCAGGCGATGAAGACTTTGATGGAGGACAAGCCGTTGCTTGAGCAATATTCTAACGGAGCAAAACACTTAATAGAAGAAAAATTTAATATCTTCAAAATGTCAGATATAACTTATGAAGTCTATGAGAAGGCGTGTCAAAATAATTGCGGAGGAAAATAAAATTGGTAATGGTAAAAGATAGTCTGCTGATCGGCAGCTTGTTCACATATTTGATGAAAAAGTGGGATACCAGTATTTCAAGAAGAGTATGTCTCCGCATATGGGCTGCAATAGTCAGCAGTTGGTTTTTTGTCAGAATAACGAATACAGGCGTAATTATGCAGAAATGGCATTCAAGTTTTTATTGCAGTGTTGTAGACAAAGTACTTAACTTTGTACCTGATAGATTGAATAGCGTCTGGAAAAAAGACAAGGGCATTTTAAAAAACAGTTTTGTTGTGGCAGGTTTTGCATATTTGGGCGATCACATATATATGGTGGTTGCGGCATTTTTCGGAGTAATGATAGTAACACCTCACGAACTGTGGAACAATGCATACGCCTTTATATTTATGGCTGGGTGCTTGTTCCTAGTTTGGATGTCGTACATGCGAAGCGCAAGGCGAATGCTTATGTCTGGAATAAGTCCATATATGCCTATGATGGCTCTGATCGTATTGTATGCATTTATAACGTCGTATAATATCGGTGACAGCGTAAGGTTTTTGCTGTTCCATGTAACTTCTATGCTGATCGTGCTTATCATTGTGAATTCAATAGGAACTGCCAGACAGTTCTATAGATTTATGCTGTTTATATTAGCGGCAGTTACTGTCGCGGGTATGTATGGCTGCTATCAGAGCATAGTTGGAGTTGAGATAATTGAAAATCAGGTAGACCTGTCTCTGGAGCTCAACGCGACTATGCCGGGACGTATATATTCAACATTTGACAATCCGAATAACTTTGCAGAGCTGCTTGCGCTCACAATACCATTTTATTTTGCGATGATTTTAAACAGCAGGACTTTCAGAATGAAGTTTTGGCTGACTGCAGCGTTGATACCTCCGGTAATAGCGATAGCTGCTACTTATTCTCGTTCTAGTTGGATAGGACTTTCTGTGGCATTGCTTGTATTCGTGACGATACTTGACAAACGAATACTTCCGGTGGTTATACTGGGGGGAATAGCGGCACTGCCATTGCTGCCTCAGAGCATAATAAACCGCATATTGACCATAGGCAATCTTCAGGATTCGTCTACAAGTTATAGATTTCGGATATATGAGGCGTTTTTTAAAATGCTGAAGGACTATTGGCTAGTAGGTGTTGGGCTTGGAAGCGACGCCGTATACGATGTGATAAAAACCTATCCACAGATGTCGAACGGGTACTATCCGCTTCATGCACATAATAATTATGTGCAGCTTTGCGGAGAAATGGGGATACTGGGTTCGGTCGGATTTTTAGCTGTTGTCATCAACAGTATAAAACACGGAATACACAGCTTAAAGGGAGCATCGCGTGAGATGAAGCATTTTGTGGCGGCTGGAGTCTCTGCGCTTGTAGGCATTTTAGTAGTTAGCATTGCTGAGTATACATGGTATTATCCGCGGATCATGTTTATGTTTTGGCTCATTGTGGCTATGATTTGGGCGGCGGCGCGGATTGCGATCGCTGGCAGGCAGGAGGATCTGTATGATTGAAGATGAATACCGAGACAATGAGGGCAGAATAGAGGGGCGAAATGCGGTAATAGAGGCACTGCGTGCAGGACGTCCGATAGACAAAATATATATATCTAAAGGAGATATAGACCGTACGCTGAGATTTATTGCAGCCAAGGCAAGAGATGCGGGAATAGTTGTAAAAGAAGCAGATCGCCGCAAGCTCGATGCAATGAGTGAAACTCACTCGCATCAGGGAGTTATTGCCGTTGCAGCCGCGCATGAATATGTCACTGTAGAGGAAATACTTCAAATAGCGAGAGACAGAGGGGAAAAGCCTTTCCTAGTAATTTGCGATGGAATATCCGATCCATACAACTTGGGGGCTATAATCAGAACTGCAGAATCTGCTGGAATACACGGTGTAATAATACCAAAGCGCAGAAGCGCAGGCATAACAGCAGCTGTAGAAAAGGCCTCTGCCGGTGCAGTAGAGCATCTTCCTGTTGCCCGCGTATCTAACTTGACCGCAGCCATATCAGAGCTGAAAAAGAATGGCATTTGGATATATGGGACAGCGGCCGATGCGTCATCTACACTTTGGGAAACCGATTTAACTGGACCTGCGGCTATTGTCATAGGATCTGAGGGAGAAGGAATGAGCCGCCTTGTAGCTGAGTCGTGCGATTTCAAAATAAGTATTCCTATGTATGGAAAAGTATCGTCTCTCAACGCATCGGTATCTGCGGCAGTACTGCTGTATGAGGCAGTGCGTCAGAGGAAAAATTGACTTGATATTAAAAAGGAGGATAGGGGATAGCAATGGATGAAAATGATATGCAGAGAGGCTCTCAGTCAGATATAGATGAAACTGATTATTCCCTTGAATCTATTTTGTCAGACTATAAGCGGGAAGCTTTTATCAAAGGTGAGAGAAAACTTACTTCTGAAGAGCTAGAAGAGGAATCTGAGCGGATAGTTGCCGAACTTCAGGCCGAAGAAGACGTCCGCGATGAAAAAAGACCATCAGATGACGTGAAAGAGGCTGCTGATATTCAAGAGCATAGCGAAGAGAACTCAAATAAATCTGACGATGGTTATACCGTCGCCGCTAAGGATGTTTTGCAGGACAAAAACAGAAATCAAGAGAAAAAACTGAGAAAACGCAACAAAGAGGAAAAAAAGTACGGCCGAAGTGTTGGATATATCAATAACGATGATGATCCTGCTGTAAACATATACTCTTATGACGATTTGAGCGAAGAAGAGCAAGAATTTTTCGGAATAGGCAATTACGCACGCATTACTTCTATACACGATGAAAAGGACGAAGTGGATGCCGCAGTAGAAAAGTCTGAGGATCGCAGCCGCCGCCGTCAAAGGGCAAAAAGCTTTTGGAACCGCCTGAACGACAGATTCAGAGCCAAAGAAGAGGAGCGGGAACAGGAAGACGAGGAACCAGAGCTGTCTGTAAGAGAAGCTGGGGCCTACTATGCTTCTGGAATAGGGAAATTGAGGTCGAAGAGCTTTGCCATAATATTGTTGAGTATCATTATGGTGTACTTTACTTTTGCAGGTGAAATAGGGGTACTTTTGCCTTCGGTATTTAAAAAGCATGAGTTTATTTTGCCAATCGTGATGATAGTACTTGAAATGCTGGTTCTGGCCTTTGGTTTTGATATCGTCAAAGATGGAGCCGCAGCTATTTTGCATATGAGGGCGAATGCGGAGTCGCTTGTTGTGTTGTCCCTCCTCGCAACGACATTGGAAAATATAGTTTCAGCCGTATGGTCTAAAAGCAGCATTGGTACTCCGTGCGCCCTTCTGTCTGCGTTGTCCCTGCTGTTTGCGATGCTTGGAAGGGCATGGAAAAAGGAGGGTATCAGAAATTCATATCGTACAGCCATATCTTCAAGTGAGCCGTATTCGGTAATAGTGGCTGACGATATAGCTGAGGACGAAGACCTTTTAGTCAAGGAGAAAACCGAAATAAGCGGGTTCGTTTCAAACAGCCTTGAAAAAGAATTTTTGGAGACGGTGTATTCATATGCGGCGCCTCTGCTTTTGGTAAGTGCAGTTCTGTTTTCGCTGATAACAGCTGTGTTTGAAAAAAATGTCTATGCTTTTGTTCGAGCATTTGCAATGATAGCGGCTGTAAGCGCTCCGTTTTCAGCCTTGGTTGCATATGGACTGCCGTATTCAATGCTTTCTAGAAGGCTTTCCGCCGCAGGAAGCGCGATAGCGGGCTGGGGCGGAGCCTCTGAAATATCTAAATGTGACTGTATTGCGATAACAGATGCGGACCTGTTTCCGATAGGGACGATATCTTTAAATGGCATACGAATACTTTCGGGAGCAAATATGGATAAGGTCGTAGCGTATACCGGAAGCATGATATCTGCGGCAGATATAGGACTGAAAGATATCTTCGCGGAATTGATGCGCAGTCAGATGTGCGCTATGCTACCTGTTGGCGGATTTACTGTTTATGAGGCTGGAGGGATCGGCGGAACTATAAACGGAGATGGAGTATTGATAGGAAGTTCTGGATTTATGAATCTGATGGGTATCCGGGTGCCTGCAAACACTAATGCAAAAAATGCTGTGTTTACGGCGATCAATGACGAATTGGTAGGAATTTTTGCCATAAATTATATGGCAGTCAACTCGGTACAGAACGCATTGGTAAATTTGATGAACTCCAAAAAGATGAGCGTTTTTGCAGTAAAAGACTTTAATATTTCACCGGCGCTTTTAGAACAAAAATTCATGCTTCCTTTAAATGATATAGAGTTTATGAGCTATGAGGAGCGGTACAACTTGCTTGCAGATCGAGATCATTCTCGGAAAAGGACAGCTGCAGTCGTCTGCAGAGAGGGGCTTGCGCCTTTCACAGAAGTATTGCTTGGGGCTGCGCAGCTTGTTAAAACAGTGAGAGCGGGGACCGTATTTTCAGTGGCCAGCGCAGTATTGGGACAACTGCTGCTGCTGTATCTATTTGTAAGCAGCGGCATAGAAAGCGTTACCACCATGAACCTCATTGTGTATATGCTTACGTGGATCATACCCACGTTTTTGATAGCGGGGAATTCAAACAGATATTGAGAAGAAGTAATGCAAAGTCAGTAAAATATTTGTTGTAATTCATATTTAAATCGTGTATAATTGAGAAGGTCGATGCAAAATAACAAATTAATTTGGTGATTTTGCCAATTTGGAAAGTAAGGAGAGATAAAAGTACTTATGAGCTATGCAACCGAAAATATCCGTAATATATGTCTGCTTGGACATGGTGGCTCCGGTAAGACAAGCTTAGCGGAAAGCGCGCTTTTTCTAAACGGATGTATTGACAGACAGGGAAAGGTGTCTGAAGGAAATACAGTCAGTGACTATGACGCAGAGGAAATCAAAAGACAAATTTCCGTTTCTCTGTCGGCAATGTATTTGGAGCACAATGGTAAGAAAATCAATATTTTAGATACGCCGGGTTACTTCGATTTTGCAGGCGAAGTACGGGAGGCTCTCCGTGTAGCAAGCGCAGGTGTCATTGTTTGCGCTTCAAAAGGCGGTGTTGCTGTTGGTACTGAAAAAGCGTGGAGCTATTTGACTAACAGTAAATTGCCCAAAATTTTGTTTATTTCGCGTTTGGACGAAGAAAACAGCGATTTTTCAGCTACTTTTAATGAGCTACGTGAAAAATTTGGCCATTCCGTTTGCCCTATGACTGTTCCTATTAAAGACGCGTCAGGAAAAGTTTCCGGGATTATAGATGTCATTGCCCACAAGGCTTACACTATTGAAAAGGGAAAGAGAGTGGAAATACCGCTTCCCCAGGATATGGAAGATACCGTAAATGAGATGTACACTGTGCTGGCAGAAAATGTTGCGGAGACATCGGAAGAGCTGATGGACAGGTATTTCGAGGGAGATACTTTTACAGAAGAAGAGATGTTCTCAGCACTGGCCGTAGGTGTATCTGAATGTTCTCTTGCTCCAGTTTACTGCGGAAGCGCTCTTACGGGTCTCGGAGTGAATGTACTTTTGGATGCCATATGCAACTTGGTGCCGGCTCCAAATGCAGGCAATGAAGAGATAGGCACAGACGCTGATGGCGGAGAGGTCGTTATTGATGCGGATCCGAATGGTACGACAGCGGCATTAATCTTTAAAACTCAGTCTGACCAGTACGGCAAATTCTCATTCTTCAAAGTACTGAGAGGCAAAGTGACTTCGGATATGACGCTCACGAATCCGAGAACGGGTTCTAGTGAGAAAATGGGTCACATTTATATGATGCAGGGCAAGAAAACAACTGAAGTCAAAGAGATTGTGTGCGGAGACATTGGCGCTGTTTCAAAACTTTCCGATTCCCGTACTGGAGATACTCTGTGCGATTCCAAGGCTGTCGTTTCGGCTAAGGGTATAGAATTTGACAGGCCGTGCTATTCGATGGCAATATCCCCTAAAGTAAAGGGACAGGAAGATAAAATTGCTACTGGGCTTACAAGACTTGGTGAAGAAGACTGCACATTTACAGTTGTAAATAATCCGGAGACACATCAGATGGTTTTGTCAGGAGCGGGAGATATCCACTTAGATGTGCTTTGCTCAAAGCTGAAGAATAAATTTGCAGTAGATGTTGAATTGAACCCTGTTCGTGTACCTTATAGAGAGAAAATACGCAAGAAAGTAAAAGTACAGGGTCGTCATAAAAAACAGTCCGGAGGTCATGGCCAGTTTGGTGATGTATGGATAGAGTTTGAACCGGGTGAAACAGAAGATCTTGACTTTAGCGAGCAGATTTTTGGCGGAAGCGTACCGAAGAACTTCCATCCGGCAGTAGAAAAGGGACTTAGAGAGAGCATGACTAAGGGTGTTCTCGCAGGATATCCTGTAGTGTTCTTGAAAGCTACGCTTGTTGACGGTTCATATCACGATGTCGATTCATCTGAAATGGCATTTAAGATGGCTGCAAATATAGCTTATAAGAACGGACTTCCTCAAGCTTCTCCAGTGCTGCTGGAACCAATAGGCTCTCTTAAGGTTTATGTACCAGACAGTTACATGGGAGATGTTATTGGGGATTTGAACAAGCGCCGCGGAAGGGTTATGGGAATGAATCCTGTAGGCAACGGTGTTCAGGAGATAGAAGCTGAAGTTCCCATGGCTGAAATGAGCAGCTATGCTATTGATCTGCGTTCGATGACACAGGGCAGAGGTTCGTTTGTATTTGATTTTGTAAGATATGAAGAGACACCGGCGAATGTTCAGGAAAAGATTATTGCCGAGGCAAATCTCTCAGATGATGAATGATTGATGCGCTCAAAAGGCACATCCAATAATTGGATGTGCCTTTTGTTTTTTGTGTGATGGGATACAAATGAATAGAGATAACAATAAAGAATACAGCATCAGATTATAAAAACTAAATTTTCAATTTTACTTGACAATTTAGGGGATAAAACTTATAATAAACAAGCGCACGTACTTCGGGGTGTGGCGAAGCTTGGTATCGCGCTTGGTTCGGGACCAAGAGGCCTCGGGTTCAAATCCCGACACTCCGACCATTTTGCTGAGAACGATGGTGATTTGTCGTTCTCAGCATTTTTTAATATGAAAACAGGGGGATAAGATATTGCCGGGGAATATTGAAAAGTGTAGAAAGTTGGTGGCGACTCTTGAGCGGAAAGAATATTTTTCGGCTGCGCTTGAAGTCTATAATGGCAAGTATCAAGAAATAATAAACGATTTAGTAGCATCATCTGGCTTGGATAGCGAAACTGCTGCTAGGGAAGCATATAGACTGATGTTGTCACATATTTGTGAAATATTGAGGGGATCAGAACAAAAAATAAGAGACGTCATATATTCAAGGCTGGAACGTGGAGAGCTCCATGATACGACACAAGCTACTAAATCGGTAGCTGGGAACTTATTTCAGCAGCTTTTTGCCTACTCACTTGCTAAAAACATTATTGTAGGTAATATAAGTAAAAATGTCGTAGTATCTCTTTCACCGAAAATTTTGGACGAGTATGCAATTATAAAAGTAGGGGATGACTTGCAGAAACCTGATTCAGATGTATTGGTATATTCTGAAGATGATACAGCGACTCCAATCATCAATTTTTCCTGCAAGACTTCGTGCAGAGAACGAGCTGGGCAGACGTATAAGTGGAAACTTTTAAGCGACTTGGCCACTTGCAGTTGCATACATAAGAACGGAAATAATGACTGCCCGATAACTAAATACAATTTGCAGTACGATTTTAGACGAAAAATATATATGTGTTTTGTTACGGCTGATTTTTACAATGAGCTGAGAAACCCTCAGGTAGAGGCGATGTTCAACTTTTTTGATAATGCATATGTTGCAAAAATCAGTTCTGATTCCAATAAAGTTAAACCTCTTTTAGATGTTGTTGAAGATATTAACAACAGCATAAATTAAAAAGCTATAGACTATTTTAATAGTCTATAGCTTTTTTTGTTTTCTGAGAATAACGATGTGCTCTTTAGTCATGGTAGACGATTTTACTCCGCTAACGTTCGACGGAGAATTTAATGAAGGCATCACTTTGTTGATTATATTTCTTTCAAAAGTGTATATGTGTATAAGACCGTGTTTTTCAGCAATTTCAGCAATAATTTTGTCCGTGTCAAGCAATTCCCCTCGAACAGTTCTATTGCCTACAACCCAAAATTGATATCCGTTAGGCCTTGATTTGCGCGAGATAGCTGCAATGGCCTTTTCCAGATCTGCGTAAAAGCTGTAGACGTCGCGGGCTCTGTTGAGATCGACATTCTTTATGTGGGTCAGCTTGGACTCTAAAATACGGCTTGAAATATCGTATTTAAAATCAGGCGAATATTTCTGACCGCCAAGTAATATCTTGTCTATTCCGCGTATTTCTTTATCAGACAGATCAAATAGATCCAGCCATTCCAAAGACAGCCTGCTGTATTCTCCGTAAGCTACAGTCGTGCGGCTGTCGCCATACGGCGGTGATGTTATGACGAGGTCAATAGAGGAGTCAGGTATATCCTCGAGAGACATTGCATTGTTGTTGTATATGGAAACTGTGCTGTTGCTAGACTGACAAGCAGATTCAAACTCGGCCATTTTCTGGATATTTCTGTATAAAATAGTGAAAAATTCATTTTTTACATCTGGGTCAAATTTGTTGACCTTATCGGCAGGCATGCGAAACATTTTGAATTCTCCGTTTCGCCTGTTTGAAACAAGACGTATAGCTTCACTGAAAGCAATAAAAATGAAATCACGGATGTCTCTGTCACAGATGTTGTTTATCTCTCGTTTTATCAGCGACAGTATCAAAACCACTTTCGGTTTAAACCAATAGCCAAGATTTTTAAATTGAGGAATATCAATGTCAAAGTAATTTTCCGCTTTGTATTTTTCCAAATATTTAGGAGCGTCAGATCCCCATCCGTTTTTCGCCGATAGATCAAGACCATAGATTTGCCTCATAGCATCATCCGCATGTTCAATCTGAGATTTGTATCTGACGTACATATTTTCGATATTTTCTCTAAGCTTAGCAGACTCTTCCTGTAGTGCAGGAATATTTAGAAGGGTTGTTTTTACTTTGCTCAAATACAATGCAAATGGATTTATGTCGCATCCGTAAATGCTATTTATACCGGCAAGCATACTTTCAACAAGTACGGTACCGGAACCGACAAACGGATCGAGTACAGAGTTCACATCATATATAGAATTGGTCAGCTTTATAATATTTCTGCTGATGAGAGACACCATCATCGCAGGATAACCGTGAATACCATGACTGTATTCCCGCACATCGTCGCACTGAAAGTTCCAATAGTCACTAGGTAAATTGCTAAGATAGGAAATCAGTTTTTTATCTAAATTAGTCGGTAATTCCATACTTATGCTCTTTCTAAACGGTAAATATTAAGATTTTCAAATAATAACTAGATAATATTATACATTAAAAAAAAGGCAATAACAAGTGGTAGTTAAATAGCGAAATAAAAGTTTAAAAAATAGTTAAAATTTTTTGACTTTTTATTTGTTTTACATAGCTTCAAATTTAAACTAAAATAACTACAAAGACAAGAGACTATGCGGACAGATCGCCTAGAAAGCATAAGTCAAAATATTTGCTGAAACTTTCAAAAACAAAGGCATGAATAAAAAATTTTGTAGGAGGAATAAACACATGAAGAAGAAACTGATAGCCTGTCTTTTGGCGATATGTATGATTGCGGGACTGACCGTAGGATGCACATCTAATGAAGATCCTGCCCCGACCGACGCAAACACACAGCAGC
>CALWWP010000043.1 GCA_944385275.1 uncultured Oscillospiraceae bacterium
TGCGGCAACTTTCCGAACAAAAAATGGAGCTCACCAATCAACTGCAGGAAGTTCAAAAAAAGAAGATGGCAAATCAGGCACAGGAATACCAATATCAACAAGCCCTGATTTATATCAACAACGAGGAAAACTTAAATCTCACGGAGTTTAATGATGACTTTATCCGAAGAATCATTGAACAGGTGACCGTTCTATCCGCAACACAAATCAGGATACGATTTGTCGGTGGATACGAACAGGATGCAAACCTGCCATTAAAGAAATAGGTTGCCTGCAAAGAAATAGCACCGATGTCCTCAATCCGGGGGCATCGGTGCTATTTTTTTGTGGGTAACTTTTCGATCCATAACTCTCTTAACATTCCATAATATCTCCTAAAAATCTTTTGTGGAAAAGACTGGACAAAGCTTTGTAGGGTATGCTATAATAATTAGACAGAAATTTTGTTGCAGTGTTTACCATGATCCCGGTTAATCTCATCGCAAGATTTTGGGCAAAAAAATTATTTTTTAAGTTTTTAGCTGTTTGATAGTTGAATACAAGGGGGGATCTAAAGTGTCCACCCCTTCCAGGTAAAAGACGGCGTTTTACGCCGTCTTTGCTTTTTTGTTTTGTTATCAAATGCCGCACGTGAATAAAGGCGCGTAAAGACGTTCTATTTTGGAGGATCAAAAATGAATGAATCTAATTATGATAAAACTAAAAGAAAAATGCAGAAGAGCTTTTTGGAATACGATCAAGACAGCATGATAGAACGTTGGAGATTGGATTATGACAAGGATTGGATATACATTAAATTTATAGGATGCATATATCGCGTCAGCAGAAGTACGGGAATTGTAGAGAGGAAGGACGGAGTCTCTTTTTCTGAAGCAAATTACAATGAGGCAATGACTATCTACGATGTGCTGTGTTGGGCAAAGCCAGACTGCCGCCTTTCTGGAAAATTTGTGCCCATAAGTTCTCTGTCTGCAGTACAAAGCGCCGGAGTACTGGGAAAACGTTTGCTCAGTGCCAAGGCAAATGCTTTCAGCGGTAAAACCTCTGAAATGGCTGAGGCATGTGAAAAACTTGGAGGTATAAGGTTTTCCGTTGCAGATGTAGACTATCAAATACCTTTATTTGAATTTTTGCCGGTACGTCTGCAATTTTGGGAGGCAGATGACGAATTTCCGGCAAGCCTGATGATTCTGTGGGATGAGGACATTTTAGACTATATGCATTTTGAAACTACATTCTATGCGGCGAATCAGCTCATAGAGCGAATAATGGAAAATATGAAACACTGAGTTAGGGATTGCATTTGCCGCAACTTTCATATCCTGCGTCAAGCGCTTCTTGGCGGGAATTGAAGTATACTTTGTTTTTTTCGGACATTTCCTCTACTGAGGAGCAGTCGGGAAGGTGAAATTTTTTGCTGTTTTGGTTGCCTATGTAGCTTGTCTGAAGATCATTTTCACCAGATACTGGTGAAAATGTAACAGCATAAGCCTTTTCTGTAGAGAAAAATACAGAGCTTCCATCGCTGGAGCAGATTACTGTACCATGCATATCTGTTCTATATATCTCCGTTTCAGCGTCGTGCAGACGGCTTAATACGGTTTCGGATGGATGGCCGTAGCTGTTGCCGGCACCGACGGATATCACTGCATATTGAGGCATTATCTCACGCAGCCATACATAAGATGTCGAGCTGTCTGAGCCGTGGTGTGCTACTTTCAATACAGTTGATTTTAAAGTGCAGCCGGATTCCAAAATGTCCAGCTCGGATTCATATTCAGCGTCGCCTGTGAAGAGAAATGATGTATCTTCATATATGATGCGGACGACTATAGAGCTGTTATTTGTATCACTGTATTCACGTATGGGACCCAGAAATTCGACTACTGCATCTCCAATGGCAATACTGTCTCCAACCGGGGGAGCGCTTATTTCCAGACCTTGATTTTCTGTGGCAGATTTAAAATTTTCAAACGCCTCAGAGTCGTAGGAGGTTACGGGTGCATATACAGCTCCGGCGTCTGCTTTATTAAGAGCTCCGGCCAGCCCACCGACATGGTCTTCGTGTGCATGAGTACATATGACAGCATCCAGATAAGAGATTCCGAGCTTGTTCAAATAACTGTAAATAAGACTGCTGTCTTCAACATTGCCGCCGTCTATTAAAAGCGTATGTTCCCCGCACAAGATCAACGAGGCGTCGGCTTGGCCGACGTCTATGAAATGTATTTGGAAAGGATATTCCGTGCTGCTGCTATAGGATGTGTCTATTGCATTGCAGCCGGAAAATATAAATAAAAATACAAATAATATAGACAAGTATATCCTTGATTTTTTAACAAAAGTATACAAAAATGTATTCTCCTTTTTAACATCAATCTGCATTAAATTTGACGGATGGTATGTTTTTTTTATATGAAAAACGGAAGATTGAAAAAGAAAGTATTTAGTGATAATATGTAACCGTTAGATAAGGTAAAGCGAGGAATATTTATGATAATAGATTTTCATACACATGCATTCCCGGATGCTTTGGCGCCTAAAGCAGGTGCCGTGTTAGTTGGGAATCTGTTAAAACAAGATCCAAACTGCACTATACATCCAGTCAGCGATATGACTGTCAGCGGTCTGCTGAGGAATATGGATATGTGGAATATAGATTGTTCAGTAGTTCAGCCTATAGTAACTAAGCCTTCCCAGCTAAAGCATACTAATGAGTGGGCGCAGAGTATTTGCAGCGATAGGATAATCTCATTCGGAGGTATATATCCCTATTCTGAAAGCTATAAAGACGACATTGATTTTGTTGCAGATCTTGGATTGAAAGGGCTTAAATTTCATCCTGAGTACCAAAATTTTGTTGTAGACGACGAAAAAATGTTTCCAGTGTATGACTATGCTCTGAGCAAGGGCCTTATATTGCTTTTTCATGCAGGAGTAGATGCGGGTTTGCCCGGACCTTACAGAAGCAGCCCGCGGCAGTTCGCACGCATTGTAGATGAGATGAAGGGTGGCAACATAATAGCAGCTCATCTCGGCGGCCATCAGCAGTGGGATGATGTGGAGAAGTACTTGGCTGGCAAGAATATATATTTGGACACATCCATGGGCTTTTCATATTACACGCAGGAACAATTCCTGCGTATAATGCAGATACATGGAGCAGACCGAATTTTGTTTGCGTCAGATTCTCCGTGGAGCAATGCGGGGGAAGAGGCAGAGAAGGTCAAAGCTCTGCCTATTTCTGAATCGGAAAAACAAGCTATACTGGGAGAAAATGCGCGCAGATTGCTTAAAATATGAACAACAGCCTGAGGCTCAGCGAAATACGTCGCTGTTTTCCGGAGAGAACAGTATGCCGTAGAATTTTTCCAGCGCATCCGCCGCGCTATTATCTGAGACACTGCCAAAGATCATTAGGACATAGTGATCAGTGAAAACGCGGCTGCGGATACTGGTTTGATGTAAACCGTTTTTCAGATAAAACGATATGCGCCTTTTGCGTATGAGAAGGTCGTTTTCGTCAGATGCATACTCTGGATCTTCAACTTCTGCAAGTATGCAGCTAGGACTGACTGACTCTGAAACCAGCTTTTTAAGGAAATCGGAGCCAACTCTTTTGCTGCGGTATTCTTTTACTACAGCGAAATAGTCCAAGAGGAAAAATTTTCCATCGAAAGACGGAACAAAAAAAGCATATGCAATGAGGGCTTCTTCTGAAAAGGAACCAAAGCAGACATATTGTCTGTTTTCATATAGGCGTTTTATTTGAGCAAGAGGTTTTATCTCGCTCTGATGGAAATCTGATGTGAGATGTTTTTCATATATTGATTTGATTTCTTCAAATGATAGGGATCTTACCATATGACAACTCCTAAAGCAAAAATTAAAATTATTTTATCATATTTTATCATAAAATTAAAAAGAAAGGAAGAACGACAGTGAAAAAAGTAATTTCAACACAGAATGCACCTGCTGCTATTGGCCCGTATTCTCAGGCGGCTGAAGGAGGGAATATAGTTATTACATCTGGACAGCTTCCTATTGTGCCGAAAACTGGAAATTTTGCGCCGGGTGGAATAGCTGAGCAGACCAGACAATCTTTAATGAATGTAAAGGCCGTCTTAGAAGCTGCTGGATCCAGCATGGACCATGTGATCAAGACCACTGTGTTTTTAAAAGACATGAACGATTTTGCCGAAATGAATTATGTATATGCAGAGTTCTTTTCAGAAGGCAATTATCCTGCGCGTTCGGCAGTAGAGGTTGCAAGATTGCCTAAGGATGCTTTGATAGAAATTGAGGCTATTGCAATAAAATAATTTGCAGAAAGGGTTTGGGATAGGTCAATGACAAACCAAAAAGAATTTGACAGAGGAATTACAGAAGGTGTAATCTGGCGGCAGCTTTTAAAATTCTTTTTTCCTATTCTGCTTGGAACGCTGTTCCAGCAGCTGTATAATACCATCGATGCCGTAATAGTTGGGAAATATGTAGGTACAGAAGCTCTAGCTTCGGTTGGCGGATCAGCGGCTACGCTTATAAATTTGATAGTTGGTTTTTTCGTAGGCCTATCTTCTGGCGCATCAGTAGTCATTGCACAGTACTATGGGGCGCACAGCAAGCAGGAAATGCACTATGCAATTCACACAGCAGTAGCACTGGCGCTGCTTGGCGGAGCTGTACTTATGGTAATAGGTTTTATTACCACTCCGCCTGCCTTGCGGCTTCTAAGAACGCCTGATGATACTATAGGGTTGTCGATATCATATATGAGAATATATTTCCTAGGTATGATACCGGCTGTTCTTTACAATATGGCAGCGGGCATTTTGAGAGCGGTTGGAGACGCAAGAACGCCGCTTTGGATACTCATAGTCTGCTGCATCATGAACATAGCGCTTGATTTATTTTTTGTGGTTGTTTTAGAACTGAGTGTAGTTGGAGTTGCTATTGCGACATCGATCGCACAGCTGATAAGTGCAGTTTTGTCGGTCATTGTACTCATGAGAACAAGGGATATTTACAGGCTTGAATTGAAGCAGATCAGACTGTATCCGGCATTCATGAAGAGAATGCTTTATATTGGCCTGCCGGCTGGATTGCAGTCTGCCATGTATTCGATTTCAAATTTGCTGATACAGGCTAAGATCAATATTCTTGGGACTGATATAGTGGCTGCATGGGCTGCT
>CALWWP010000044.1 GCA_944385275.1 uncultured Oscillospiraceae bacterium
ACTGGTATAAAAATACCTGTTATATTTGACTGCGGAGGTGACGGATGCTATAATGTTATAATTGTATCAGGTTTATTAAATGAGGAGCTTTGGCTATGTGGATTGCAGATAAATGGAAAGATTTTGAAGTTCTCGACTGTTCAAAAGGCGAGAAGCTTGAGCGCTGGGGCAAATATATCATGGTTCGTCCCGATCCGCAGGTAATTTGGGATACTCCAAGACAGCACAGAGGATGGGCAAAGCCTGATGCACGCTATTCTCGTTCTTCCAGCGGAGGGGGAAAATGGGATAAGTTTAGGATTCCAGAAAACTGGACAGTGAATTATGGAGAACTGACTTTTAATATAAAACCTATGAATTTCAAACATACGGGACTTTTCCCGGAGCAGAGCTCTAATTGGGACTACATAGCGAATCGTATTCGAAACAGCGGACGTGAGCTGCAGGTACTGAATCTGTTCGCATATACCGGGGCCGCTACTTTGGCTGCTGCGGCAGCCGGCGCGAAAGTGTGCCATGTAGACGCGGCAAAAGGAATGGTCTCATGGGCGAGGGAGAATGCGCGCAGCTCCGGTTTGGAGAATAGACCGATCCGCTGGATTGTCGATGACTGTATAAAATTCGTTGAGAGAGAGATCAGGCGTGGACGTCGCTATGATGCTATAATTATGGATCCACCATCTTATGGTAGAGGTCCTTCGGGAGAGATCTGGAAATTGGAGGACAATCTCTTTAAGTTTGTTGAGTTGTGTTCCCAAGTACTGAGCGACGATCCTAATTTTGTTATAATTAATTCTTATACGACTGGATTGGCGCCATCAGTGCTGACATATATAAGCGAAACAGTTTTTACTTCTAGGTTCGGCGGAAGTAGTCAGAGCGAGGAATTGGGATTGCCGGTCAAAGAAAATGGGTTGGCACTTCCATGCGGAGCGACTTGCCGCTGGTCTATATAAGGCGGTAAAACTATGAACGATATTATAAAAATTGAAAACTTGACTTTTACATATTCAGGGGGAGAGACTCCGCATACTGCAATACGGGGCGTGAGTTTGGAGATAGAAAAGGGGACTTTTGTTGCTGTACTGGGACACAACGGTTCGGGGAAAAGTACTCTTGCAAAAGAGATGAATGCCATTTTGCTTCCGAGCGGAGGAAGAGTTTATGTCAATGGAATGGATACCTTTGAAGAGAGTCTTTTGCTTGAGATAAGGAAGACTGTTGGCATGGTGTTCCAGAATCCGGATAATCAGATAGTTGCCAATGTCGTAGAGGATGACGTGGCATTTGGACCTGAAAATATAGGTGTTGCGCCGGATGAGATAAGAAGACGTGTAGACGCAGCTCTGAGCGCAGTAGGCATGAGCGTTTACAGAGAACATGCTCCGCATCTGCTGTCAGGAGGACAGAAGCAGAGAATAGCTATTGCCGGCGTGATAGCTATGGAGCCGGAGTGCATAGTGCTGGATGAACCAACAGCTATGCTTGATCCGGTAGGACGCCGAGAGGTGATCCAGACCATCCACAAGCTGAATGAAGAGAGAGGGATTACGATCGTACTAATTACTCACCACATGGACGAGACTATTGATGCAGACAGGCTAATAGTTATGTCTGACGGAGTTATTGTCGAAGACGGAAAGCCCGCTGATATATTTACACATGTAAAGAGACTTAAAGACATTGGTCTCACGGTACCTGAAACTACGGAGCTCTTGTATGAGCTTCAGGAAGAAGGCATTCAGGTGTCTCTGGATGCTCTGTCTATAGAGGATTGTGCACGAGAGATATATTCTGCAATTTCAAAAAAGGACTGAGAAATAGTGGATCCAATTATACAGACTGAAAATTTGACGCATATTTATAGTCAGGGCACGCCTTTTGAAAGTACAGCAATAAAAGAAGTAAATTTTTCCGCATATCCGGGTGAATTCATCGGCATTATCGGACATACTGGCTCCGGAAAGTCTACGTTTATTCAGCATTTGAATGGACTTTTGAAGCCGTCCAGCGGAAAGGTGCTGTTTAACGGAAGAGATATTTGGGAAAACAAGGAAACAACTCGTCAAGTCCGATTTAAAGTCGGAGTTGTGTTCCAGTATCCGGAGTATCAGCTGTTTGAGGAAACGATATACAAAGATATTGCATTTGGGCCCAAAAATATGAAGCTAAGCGAATCCGAGATCGACGAAAGAGTGAGGGAAGCTGTTGATTTCGTAGAAGTTCCACAAGCGTGGCTTGAGAAGTCGCCGTTTGATCTCTCCGGCGGACAGAAGAGGCGTGTAGCCATAGCTGGTGTCATCGCCATGCGCCCGGAAGTTTTAATTTTGGATGAACCGACTGCAGGACTTGATCCGCGAGGCCGTGACAGCATAATTGGCAATATTAAAAATTATCAAAAGGCTACTAATTCTGCGGTGCTGCTAGTTACGCACAGTATGGAAGAAATAGCTCGGTCAGTAAACAGATTGGTGGTATTTAACCACGGCACTATTGCAATGTCCGGCACTCCATCAGAGGTTTTTTCAAATGTAGATGAACTTGAGCAAATAGGACTTTCCGTTCCGGAAGTGACGAAGGTAATGATGCGTCTTAAAGAACTGGGAATGGACATCGATTCATCGGTATACACCATCCAACAGGCCAAAAGAGCGCTGATAGATTATGTGGCTGGGAGGCGATAGGTGTGCTTAGAGATATTACCCTAGGTCAGTATTTTCCGGGGAGAACGATAATACATCTTCTTGATCCACGGACGAAATTGATACTCACGGTTTTATATATTGTAGTATTGTTTATGGCAGATAGCATAACAGGATACGGGCTGATGCTTTTTGTTATTGCATGCTGTATATACATTTCAAAAATAAGTCTTAAAGTAATTTTGCGGGGCTTGAAGCCTTTGCTTGTAGTCATAATACTTACGGCTATTTTGAATTTGTTTTATACACCCGGAAGGGAAATCGTCAGGATATGGATACTAAAGATAACCGTCGAAGGCGTCAGACAAGCACTATTCATGGTGCTGCGCATTGTTATGCTGATCGCAGGTACATTTATGCTAACATATACGACGGCGCCTATTGCATTGACTGACGGTATGGAAAGTTTGATGAATCCACTGAAAAAAATTAAGGTGCCGGTGCATGAACTCTCAATGATGATGAGTATAGCGCTTCGCTTTATACCTACTCTGATCGAAGAGACGGATAAGATAATGAGCGCGCAAAAGGCGCGTGGCGCAGATTTTGACAGCGGTAATCTTGTAGAAAAAGCAAAAGCAATGCTGCCGCTTTTGGTGCCGCTGTTTATCAGTGCTTTCAGAAGAGCTGACGAACTTGCTGTGGCCATGGAATGCCGCTGTTATCATGGGGGAGAAGGCAGGACGCGGATGAAACAGCTTCGTATGCAGCAGCGCGACTATATTGCTTTAATGTTTGGTGCAGGGCTTTTGCTTATTATGATAGGAATCAGAATGCTGCACATTTGACATGCAGGGAGGAGAAGAAGTGCGTAATATTGCACTCCGTCTGATGTACGATGGGACCAACTACCACGGGTGGCAGTTCCAGAAAAATGCTGTCACAGTGGAGGAAACCCTTGAAAAAGCGCTTTCAAGGGTATGCGGTGAGCCTGTTAAGGCCGTAGGCTGCGGAAGAACAGATGCAGGCGTTCATGCAAAAAATTATTGCGCTAATTTCAAGACAAATTCGCGCATACCTGTGGACAAGATACCACTTGCAGTTAATACGCTGCTTCCAAATGACATAGCAGTTCAGTCGGCGTGCGAAGTAGACATGGGTTTCAATGCTATTCTATCTTGCGAAAAGAAAGAATACACATACCTTATTTATAATTCTAGGATCAAGGATCCGTTTTACCATTGCAGGGCATATTTTTATCCTGTTCATTTAAATGAGAATACCATGGCTGAAGCTGCCGGAGCATTTGTTGGAGAGCATGATTTTTCAGCTGTAAGGTCAGTAGGAACAGACGTGCAGTCTACAATACGTACGGTCTACTACTTTCAAGTTGAAAGAAAAGGTGATATAATAGAGCTGCGTGTGTGTGCAAATGGATTTTTATATAATATGGCAAGAGCCATGGTGGGTACCGTTATATACTCGGCATTGGGGAAAATAGCGCCTGAAAGCATTGAAGAAATACTGAACAGCGGCAGACGGAGTTTGGCGGGACCTACAGTACCTCCGCAAGGGCTTTATATGACGAAGGTTTGGTACAATGGTGCGGCGGGGAATTTAATGGATAATTGAGGTTCGCATTCGGATATGGTCAAAAAAGTAGTAAAAAAAAGCAATGCTGGTATTGTGATATTGGCTGCCGTTGCATTGATCGCGGTGGCTGCGGCAATATATGCTGTCAAAAGCGGCGTCGATATTACAGCATGGTTTGCCATAAAAGACAGCAAAGAAACAGATATTTCCTTTGATACGTATGGTAATACGACATATGCATATGCAGGTGACTCGTTCCTAGCGGCATCGGCATCCGGCATACAGCTATTTGATGTAAAAGGAAATGAAAAGGCTGTAGTTCCAACATCGATAAACCTTTCTGCGGTGGACAGCGGAAGCAAATATGCGGCTGTTTGGGATATTGGAGGAAAGGCGTTTTGGATATTTTCTAATAAAGAACTTGTGTTTGAAAAGGAAACTGACGACTATATTTTAAATATCGCAGTCAATAAAAACGGCTGGTTTGCTGTAAATACGGAGCAAAGCGATTATAAAGGTGTTATCACCATCTATAATTCTTCATTTAATCCGGTATACCAGTGGTATTCTGGAGAAGGATATATCTTGGACTGTGCTATTGCGGATGACAATAAGACCATAGCTATCTTAACAGCAGAAAGCGGCAGAAGCAGAGTCGCGTTTTATGATGTGGATAGCGAGCAGCTGCGGAGCGAATATTATTTTGACAATGAACTTTTTATAGATATTGAGTATGTTTCAAATGGATTTGTTGAAGTTATATCCTCAGACAGAAGTGTGTTTTTAAACGAAAATGCAGAACTTCTGGAGCAGTATGACTACTCGGGACGATATCTTGTAAATTACTGCGTTGGAGAAGACGGTATTACTGTGCTGGTGTTTAGCCAGTATCAAAATGGAGGGGATACCACTTTAGTAACGCTGAACAATTCCGGAAAGCTTCTAAAGGAACAGAATTCTGCTGAGGAGGTAGCTGCTATTTCAGCTGCATCAGGACGTATTGCTGTTTTATACCATGGTCGTGCAGCCATATATACATCGTATTTGGAAGAGATGTATTCTTATACTGATACTGAGGGAGTTACTAGCGTTATTTTGATGGATAAGGACACGGTTATTTTGACAACAGGATACGGTGCATCGGTAGTCGAATTGAAGTAGTTTGGAAGGAGGCGAAAGATGAGCGTTGCTTTTGACTTGATTTTGATTTTTCTGTTGGCTTTGTGCATATGGAAAGGGTACCAACGCGGTTTGATCTTGGCAATAGGTAGTATCATAGCCATTGCAGTAGCTTTTTATGCTGCGGGATATATCTCGGATACATATTCATCTGAGTTTGACAAAGCTTTAAAACCGATTGCTTTGGGCATAACAGACAAGGCTTTTTCAAATATGGATATGGAGTCTAAGGACGAAAATGCTGTCTATAATGAGAGTGTTAAAGGACTGAACAGTGCAGGGATATTGAAAACAGCTGCAAGTAATATTGCAAAAGAGCTCAGCGAAAGCTTTACGGAAGTTACATTAGAGCTAAAAAGCGCTATGATAGAAAAAGTAAGCTCATCACTGTCGTATGCACTGGTATTTATTATTTCTTTTGTGCTAATATTTATTTTAGTGACTATTATTGTAAATCTTATTGATATGGTTTTTACGCTTCCAATATTGGATCTTGCCAACGGAATCAGCGGAGCTGCGCTTGGAACTGTAAAAGGTATATTTTTGATTTGTTTAATAGCATGGGGCTGCAGGTTTGTCGGCGGCATAACTCCTCCGGAGCTTATTGAGGATACAATTTTGCTCAACTGGTTTATGGAACATAATTTTATTGTGAATCTGCTTGGGTTGTAGATAAAAGAGGATTAAAGATTAGAGGTAGATTATGAATAACATACCAAATATTTTGTCTCTGTTTCGCCTATGTCTTGTGCCTGTGTTTGTCGGTGTTTATTTCAGCAGCGCAGAGCATGCGAACATATATGCAGCTATTGTCTATGTATTTGCATCTTTGACGGATATGCTTGATGGAAAGATAGCCCGAAAATATCATGTAGAATCGGCATTAGGCAAAATATTAGATCCGCTTGGCGATAAACTTATGACATGCGCCGTATTGGTGTGTATAACTATAAGCGGTGTAGTTCCATTGTGGGTGATTATTACATTTGTAGCTAAAGAAGCCTGCATGGGTATAGGAGGACTTCTGCTTTATAAACGGCTCTCTGATATGCCGCCTTCTAATATTTTCGGCAAATGTTCAACAGTGGTGTTTTTTATAGTGTGTAGTATTTTGATGATTTGCCCGTCAATTCCGAATATATGGGTGTTGACTCTTGCTGCCGTTGCTATCGGAGTGATGTTTGCGGCGTTTATAAGCTATGTTATAGGTTTTGTAAGGCTTATGAGAAAAGCGGCTTCAACAGGACAATAATTTTCTCAAAACAGTAAGGAGTAGATCAATGCAGCCAACAATTTGCGCAAGGTGTAAAAAGAATGTAGCGGTAATTTTTATCACTAAGTTTGAAAACGGAAACGCCGTTAACGAAGGCCTTTGCCTAAAATGCGCTAAAGAATTAAATATAAAGCCTGTCAACGACATTCTTCAGAAAATGGGAATTACGGAGGATGATCTTGACAGCATATCAAATGAAATGATGGAAGCCTTCAGTGGTTCCGAAATGATGGTAAATGCCGATGAGGACGAAGGGGATAACTCTGAGCTTGGAAATACAGCTACATTTCCGTTTTTAAATCGGCTGTTTGGACAACAGGGACAGCAGCGTGAAGGAAATGATAGGGAAGCCTCTGGAGATTCGCAGCAGAGACCGCGAGAGACTAAGGACCGCGAAAGAGGTAATAAAAGGAAGTATTTAGAGAATTACTGTATTTCCTTGAGTAAACGTGCTTCGGAGGGTAGTCTTGACCGGGTCATAGGAAGAGACGAAGAAATTGAACGTGTCATTCAAATTTTGAATCGCCGTCAGAAAAACAACCCTTGTTTGATAGGAGAGCCCGGAGTTGGAAAGACGGCTATTGCAGAGGGATTGGCCCAGCGTATATTTACCGGCAATGTGCCGTATAAATTGAGGGACAAAGAAGTCTTTTTGCTGGATCTTACGGCTCTTGTAGCAGGGACCCAGTTTAGAGGTCAGTTTGAGAGCCGTATGAAGGGACTCATTGATGAAATAAAAAGGCAGAATAATATTATTCTGGTAATCGATGAGGTTCATAATATAGTTGGCGCCGGTGATTCCGAGGGCTCGATGAATGCGGCCAATATACTTAAACCGGCTTTATCGAGAGGCGAAATACAGGTTATAGGTGCAACAACTTTTTCCGAATATAGAAAGTATATCGAAAAAGATTCTGCCCTTGAGAGAAGGTTTCAGCCGGTAACAGTTGCAGAGCCGTCTATTGAGGATTCTATCAAAATAATAAAGGGTATAGCTGGTTATTATGAACAATTTCACGGAGTTAGAATATCTGATGAAATGGCAAAACAAGCTGTTATTCTTTCTGAAAGATATATTACTGACAGATTTTTACCAGATAAGGCAATAGATCTTATAGATGAAGCCTGCTCAGATGTAAATCTTCACAACGAAAGTATTGCGCGCATTTTTGAAATACAGAAGGAAAAAGACGATCTTGCGGTAGAAAGGGATCTGCTTTTATCTAGTTCTGCTGAAGAAGAGTCTTATGAAAAACTTGCGGAACTGCGCAGTACAGAATTGAGATTGGATGATGAGCTTTCACAGCTAAAGAAAAATGGGTTGCCAGAACTTACGATAGAAAACTTGGCCAGAGTTATTGAACTATGGACCAAAATTCCGGCAAGTAGCATCAAAGAGGACGAATATAAGAGCTTGTCCCAACTTGACAAGAGGCTAAAAAGTAGGATTATAGGACAAGATGAAGCTATTGAAGGCGTTTGCGCAGCTATTAAAAGAAATCGTATTGGCATAGCGGCAAAACGAAAGCCGGTATCTTTTATCTTTGTCGGTTCAACGGGTGTTGGCAAGACTGAATTGGTAAAGCAGTTGGCGGCAGATCTTTTTAATGCTCCCGAATCTCTTATCAGGCTTGATATGTCGGAATTTATGGAGAAGCACTCGGTTTCTCGTATTATTGGGTCACCTCCGGGATATATAGGCTATGATGAAGCGGGACAGCTTACGGAAAAAATCAGAAGAAAGCCTTATTCGGTAGTACTTTTTGATGAAATAGAGAAGGCACATCCGGACGTGCTGAATATTTTGCTTCAGATACTAGACGACGGACGTATTACAGACGCACATGGAAGAACGGTAAATTTTGAAAATGCAGTCATTATTATGACTACAAATGCCGGAAGCGATAAGAAAGATGGGGCTGTAGGATTTAACCGTTCTGTTAATGAGCAGGGGAAAGAAAAAGCACTTAAGGCTTTAAATGACTTCCTGCGACCGGAGTTTATAAACAGAGTAGATGAAATAATATACTTCAACAGGCTGACTGAAGAAGATTTTAAAAAGATAGCGGATATTATGATGCAGGAACTGAAAAGCAGCTTGTCCGAGAAAAATGTCAACCTGCAGTATGACGAAAGTATTTTAAAATATATTGCAGAAAAATCATATTCAGTGACGTATGGTGCGCGCAATATGAGCAGGCTTATACAGAAAGAGATAGAAGATAAAATTGCCGGCTTGCTCATTGAAAACTATGATAGATCTATAAGAACCATTGTATTGACCGTTTCTAATGATTCTGTTGAAATTGTCGGATTCTGACGTGGTGCATTACAGCCATATTGAGAAAAGAGGGGTTATTTTGTATCAAGTTCCTGAAATTTTTGGAAGCATGGTTTTCAACGATGAAACTATGAGAGAAAAATTGCCGAAGGACATATATAAATCTTTGCGCAAGACTATAGAGTCCGGAAATGACTTGGACATCGAAGTAGCAAATGTTGTGGCCAATGCAATGAAAGAATGGGCTATACAAAAGGGCGCAACACATTTTACTCACTGGTTCCAGCCGATGACAGGGATTACGGCGGAAAAGCACGATAGTTTTATTTCACCTGCAAATGAGGGGTCCATAATAATGGACTTTTCAGGCAAAGAGTTGATTAAAGGAGAACCGGATGCCTCTAGTTTCCCATCGGGAGGCCTTCGCGCAACTTTTGAGGCACGAGGCTATACAGCTTGGGATCCGACGTCATATGCTTTCATTAAAGACAATACACTGTGCATACCGACTGCTTTTTGCTCATATGGAGGTGAAGCACTGGATAAAAAGACTCCGCTGCTTCGTTCTATGGAGTGCATCAATACACAGGCGCTGCGTATTTTACGATTATTTGGCAATACGGAAGTCAAGCGAGTCACAGCTACCGCCGGCTTGGAGCAGGAGTATTTCCTTATTGATAAGAAACTGCATGACCAAAGGCTTGACCTGATGCTTTGTGGACGCACGCTGTTTGGCGCAAAATCTCCAAAGGGTCAGGAAATGGATGACCACTATTTCGGCGCTATAAAGCCTCGTATTTCTGCATTTATGCGTGAGCTGGATGAAGAACTATGGAAACTTGGGATACTTGCAAAGACAGAGCACAACGAAGTTGCGCCGGCACAGCATGAATTGGCTCCTATATTTACGACTGTAAACTCGGCAGTCGATCAGAACCAAATTATCATGGAAACAATGAAAAATGTGGCAGGGCGACATGGTTTGGTCTGCTTGCTGCATGAAAAACCGTTTGCCAGTGTAAATGGAAGCGGAAAGCACAACAACTGGTCACTTACGACGGATACGGGTATGAACTTACTTGAACCGGGGAAGTCGCCTCGTGAAAACGCTCAGTTCTTGCTGTTCTTTACGGCAGTAATAAAGGCTATAGATGAATACGCGGAACTTCTAAGGGTAACGACAGCTACTTCGGGAAACGATCATCGTTTGGGTGCAAATGAGGCCCCTCCGGCTATCATTTCTATGTTTGTAGGAGACGATCTTGAGATCATTTTAAATGCAATTGAGAATGGTATAGATTATGATGGAGATGGGACGGTAGATGAGCGCATTCAGGTTGGAGTACATGTTTTGCCTCCTATACCGAAAGACTCTACGGATCGAAACCGTACATCGCCATTTGCTTTTACCGGGAATAAATTTGAGTTTCGTATGTTGGGTTCATCACAATCGGCGGCAGGTCCTAATTTTGTACTGAATACCATAGTTGCAGAAGAACTAAGACAATTTGCAGACGAGCTTGAATCTGCTGAAGATTTCTCAAGTGCATTGGACGAATTGATAAAACGAACTATAAAAGAGCATAAGCGGATTATATTTAACGGAGATGGCTATTCTTCTGAGTGGGAAGAAGAAGCCGAAAGACGTGGACTTCCCAATCTTAGGAACAGTGTTGAAGCCTTGGAAAGTTTTATCAGTGAGAAAAATGAGAAGCTGTTTAAAAGACATAATATTTTTACAGAAGCCGAACTTCATTCGCGCTCTGAGATCATGCTTGAATTATATAGTAAGGCGATAAATATTGAAGCCTTGACTATGGTAGACATGGTAAAAAAGGATATTATTCCGGCGCTTAGCAACTATACCAGCAAGATAGCAGAAAACATACATACTAAAAAACAGGTGTTAGATCAGCTGTCATGCCACGCAGAATATAGTTTGTTGGAAAAGCTTTCGGAAATATTAGAGGCTATATACACAAGGATAACTGAACTGGAAAAAGAAATGCATCAGGCGCACAAATGTAAAGGTGCGTTAAATACTGCAAAATTTTATAGGGACAAAGTATTTTCAAAGATGAATGAAATGCGTTTCTTTATTGACAGTGCAGAAAACCTTGTTGAAAGGGAAGCTTGGCCGTACCCATCTTATGCAGATCTAATATTTAGAATTTAATAAACAAGGTCCAGCCAATAAGTTCGGCTGGACCTTGTTTATTATTTTAGGTTATGTGTAAAAAGAGACTTAGGGCGCCCATTTTGAGCGCCCTAAATTAAAAGCATTAGTGATACAGGAAATATACAATACAAGCGACTTGAATGACTAAAATACAAGGTATACCAACTATAAATTTAAAATGTTTAATTTTGTGCCGAAATATATACATGGCAGCTATTGCCGCGGGCGAACCGCCTAGAATAGACAAAATTATAAAATCTATTTCTGGAATGCGCCTGCTGTTTTTTATTGCTTTTACCTTGTCGGCGACCATAAGACTAAAAGTAAGCACATTGATCGCTGTCAAATATCCTGAGATAATATATTCCCCGTGCATCTATTTACAGAATTGAAAATGCAAGAATCAAGCCAGAGAAAACGATAGAAACTGTTGAAACAAGCTTGATGAGAATATTCAAAGAAGGACCAGAGGTATCTTTGAACGGGTCACCAACTGTATCGCCAATGACAGCGGCCTTGTGATTTTCGCTGCCCTTACCACCGTGTTTACCACTTTCGATATATTTTTTAGCATTGTCCCAAGCACCGCCGGCATTGGACATGAAAACTGCCATTGCAAATCCGCTTACGGTGACGCCAGCAAGCAGACCAACAACACCGTTTGCACCCAAAATAAGGCCAGTTACTACAGGAACTATAACAGCGAGAGTGGAGGGGAGAACCATTTCGTGCAGAGCACCCTTAGTGCAGAGTGAAACGCAGCTCTCATAATCCGGATCAGCAGTGCCTTCCATGAGGCCCTTGATCTCTCTGAACTGACGACGAACTTCAACGACTATACTCTGAGCAGCACGCTGTACAGCAGACATCGAAAATGCAGAGAAGATGAAGGTCAGCATTGTACCAATAAACAGTCCAATGAGAACGGACGGATTAGTAAGAGAAATATCAAACTTATCGCCCATTTGTACTTTTACGATGTCAATGTAGGATACGAGAAGAGCAAGAGCGGTCAAAGCTGCAGAACCTATAGCAAAACCTTTACCGGTTGCAGCAGTTGTGTTGCCGAGAGAGTCAAGAGCGTCAGTACGCTCACGAACTTCTTCGCCAAGACCGGACATTTCAGCGATACCACCTGCATTGTCAGCAACAGGTCCGTAAGCGTCGGTAGCAAGGGTGATACCAAGAGTGGACAGCATACCGACAGCGGCAATGCCGATGCCATACAGTCCAGCGGCGAAACCAATGCTCAGACCGCCTGCAGCAATATAGCTGACGAGGATAGCAACACTGACGATGATGATCGGAAGAGCTGTGGACTTCATACCTAGGGAGATACCGCCAATGATGATAGTAGCAGCACCAGTTTCAGAGGCGTCTGCCAATTCCTGAGTGGGCTTATAAGTATCAGAAGTGTAGTACTCTGTGAAGAAGCCGATCAGGCAGCCAGCGATAAGGCCGGACAAAATAGCTACATAAACGCCCATGTTGCCAAGGATGAAGTAGGTAAGGGGGGCTGCAGCAATAGCAGCTAAAACAGCCGCAATGTAAGTACCTGTACGCAGAGTCTTAAGCAAAGAACGCTGTGTAGCCTGCTCGCCGGTTCTGATAAAGAAAGAACCGATGACAGAAGAAATGACTCCGATAACAGCAATAGCTAACGGAAGGAGCATGCCTTCGTATCCATAGCCTGCGGAGGCAGCCAAAGCAAAAGATGCAAGAATGGATCCTACATAGGACTCGTAGAGGTCTGCACCCATACCAGCAACGTCACCGACATTGTCACCGACATTGTCAGCGATAACGGCAGGATTACGGGGGTCATCTTCCGGGATACCTGCTTCGACTTTACCAACAAGGTCTGCGCCGACGTCAGCAGCTTTGGTAAAAATACCGCCGCCAACACGTGCAAACAAAGCAACGCTCGAAGCACCCATGCCGAACATGACCATGGTCTGGGCAATTTCATTGGCTCCGCAGTCGAAGACATACTTCAGAAGGAGGAACCATACGGAGATGTCAAAAAGACCAAGGCCAACAACAGTAAAGCCCATAACGGTACCAGAGGAGAAAGCTACGTTCAAACCTCTGTTTAAACTTTCATGAGCAGCCTGTGCAGTACGTGCATTGGCACTTGTAGCGATCTTCATTCCAATGAAACCAGCCAGTGCGGAATAAAAACCGCCTGTTACAAACGCAAAGGGGACAAACGGACTCAGAATAGAGGATCCGTTCACCTTGACGATTGCAAGGATTGCAAGAATAATGACCATAACTGCGAAGAACTTGATAACTGTAGAATACTGTTGCTTGAGATAGGCATTTGCACCTCTTCGGACCGCCGCCGCAATTTTTTGCATTGTCGGGGTGCCTTCGGAGAACTTAAGTACCTTGCGTGCTTGCGCAAAAGCAAACAGCAGTGAAATAAGCGCGCCGACTACACCAATCCAGAAAAAGTTTTCCAATGTAATCAACTCCTTTTAAATATATCAAAAAAGTGTTAAAGCACTAATGCTTTACAAAATTAAATGCATGAACAAATGTTCACACCAATAAAAAGGAAAAGATTCAAACTAAATATATATCATTAATATCCATGATAGTTGATGGGCTTGCGACGATTATCAAGCGGTCCCCCGAATCAATGAAGTCATTGCCCTCGGGAATAATGAATTTATTTTTTCTCATGATCAAAGCTATAAGTATATTGGGTTTTAAGCGCAAATTTTTTAAAGGTGTACGCAAAAAACGAGTATTTTCACTTACTACAAACTCCATGGCCTCTGCTTTGCCATCTGCTATACGATATAATGCGAGCATGCGGCTTCCCTGAGAATTCTGAATGCCGCGTACAAAACGAAGAATTCCGTAAGCAGTTATGAGCTTTGGGCTTATTATACTGCCTATAGCAAGGCTCCTGATAACACTGGAAAAATTTTGACGATCGACTTTGGCGATTACCTTTGGAACTCCTTCCTGCATTGCATAGAGGGAGGTTATAATATTGTCCTCATCACGTCCTGTTAAAGCCACAAAGGCGTCGATACGGGAAAGATTTTCTTCAGCAAGGGTGACTTGGTCAGTTCCATCTCCACATACTATTAAAGCATCAGGAAGTGCTTCGCTTAGAGCGATGCAGCGTTCTGAATCCAGTTCCAAGATCTTAACGTCCATATTTAATGCAAGCAAATTATTTGCAAGATACTCTGAGATACGGCCTCCACCTAAAATGAGGACATCACGGATACGCTGTGTTATACGTTCAAGAGTACGGAAAAAACGGCTGATACTCGGGGCATCACCTATGATATATGCGCGATCGCCAGACTGGAGGACGGTAGAACCATTGGGAATTATTATTCTGTCACCGCGTTCTACTGCACAGAAAAGGATAGGTGTGCCGTTTAGCCGTTTCATTATTTGATGCAGGGGCTTTCCATTCACAAAGTCAGAATCTTGGATATGAAACCCTACAAGTTCTATGCGTCCACCTGCAAAAGTATCAATGTCGGCAGCGCTGGGGAAACGGAGCAACCGCGATATTTGAGCTGCGGTTGCGTGCTCGGGATTTATCACAAGGTCGATTCCCAAATCTGCCTGTAATTGCTGCACTTCTTTGGCGTAGTCAGTTTCGCGAATACGGGCAACCGTATATTTAGCACCTAGTTTTTTGGCGGCAAGGCAGCACATCATGTTGAGCTCATCACGACTAGTAACTGCAATGACCATGTCGGAATCCCTTACATCAGCATTTTTAAGCATAGTAAGTGAAGCTCCATTGCCGCGCAGACACATTACATCAAGAGTTTCGCTAGCACGATTGAGCGCGGCCTCATCGGTATCTATCATAGTAATATCGTGGTTCTCAACACAAAGATTTTCAGCTATTGTATAGCCGACTTTTCCGCATCCGATAATCAAAATCTTCATAAATAGGCTCTCCAAAAAAATTCCCGCGACTTTACCGATTATAACATAGTTAGTCAAGAAAAAGCAATTGAATTCCAGAATTCTTGTATAGCAATGTAAACAAAAATTCATATCAACAGTGGTCTAAAATGGCTATATTTTTAGGCCTGTTGAAGTTTAGTGCCTCTATTTATAGCACAAAGGATACCACGAATTGACGCCATATAAATATTATGTGATAACCCGACTCCAAATAACATTTTTCCATCTGGCGCCTGTAGTTGAATATATGCAGCGGCGCGTGAATCAGAGCCGCTGGATACGGCATGTTCGCTATAAGACACGAAGTGGTAATTTGCTATGCTGAGATTTCGCACAGCATTGAAAAATGCATCGATAGGACCGTTTCCGGAGCCGCTGATAGGATAGGATTTGTCTTCATATGTCAAAAGACCGGTGAAAGATACGAGCGAGTGTTCGTCTCCAAATGATTTTTCATCAAACTTATATTCTTTGAGACGATATGGCCCGTCGACTTCAATATATTCTTTTGAGAATATATTGAACACATCTTCGGCTGTGAGCTCAGCTCCAGTACGTTCGCTTTCCTTTTGGATGATAGCGCCAAATTCGGGACGCATAGCTTTCGGAAGCACAAAACCGTAGTTGGTTTCAAGCACAAATGCGGCGCCGCCTTTGCCAGACTGACTGTTGATACGAATGATGGAATCATATCTTCTTCCTATGTCAGCCGGATCTATTGGCAGGTATGGTATATTCCATGTCGAAATATTGTGTTCGCGGCGATAGTGCAGACTCTTGTTTATAGCATCCTGATGAGAGCCTGAAAAAGCAGTGAAGACAAGTTGTCCAGCATAGGGATGACGTTCATGAACGTGCATACCAGTAATACGCTCGTAATTTTGCCGTATTTTCACTATGTCGCTGCAGTTGATTTTAGGATCTATTCCCTGACTAAAAAGATTTAGGGCAAGAGTTATCAAATCGACGTTTCCAGTGCGTTCTCCGTTTGCAAAAAGCGTACCTTCTACTCTTTCTGCACCTGCAAGCTGGGCAAGTTCTGCAGTTGCTATTGCACAGCCGCGGTCATTGTGGGGGTGGACGCTTATAATGGAGCAGTCTCTTGATGGAAGATTGAGGATAAAATATTCTATGAGATCTGCAAATTGGTTAGGCAGCATGTTCTCAACAGTCGTGGGAAGATTCAAAATTACTTTTCGGTCAGGAGTTGCACCGAAAGTGTTGAGAACTTCTTGGCATATGTGGATAGCGACATCAGGTTCAGAAGCGGAAAAGCTCTCGGGAGTATATTCATAGCGAAGATCCATGCCTTCTGAAATAAATGTTTTGCCGATGTCGCGAATGAGCGCAGCGGCATCGACGGCAAGCTTAGTAACGCCGGCAATATCGGAGCCAAATACGACTTCACGCTGGACAGGAGAAATACTATTGTAAAAATGGAAAATAACATGCTTTGCGCCCTTAATTGCGTCGAATGTCTTTTTGATAAGGTGCGGACGAGCCTGAACAAATACTTGTATAGCTACATCTTCAGGTATATGTCCGCCTTCTATAAGAGTGCGCGCTGTTTGAAATTCAACGTCAGATGCGGCTGGAAATCCGATTTCGATCTCTTTAATGCCAAGCTCAACAAGCATTTTAAAATAAGACAGTTTGGCATCCAAGTCCATCGGCCTGATAAGCGCTTGATTTCCATCACGAAGATCTACACTGCACCATATAGGAGGATGGTCTAAACGCTTAGAAGGCCAAGTCCTTTCTTTGAGCTCAACTGGTTGATATGGAATGTATTTATTCGTGTCCATGTGACCCTCCGCAAAAAAGCCCCTGACATTTGTTTGTCAGGGGCATACAGGTATGGAATCAAAGATTTGCGATTTTTTATGCAGCCTCCAACAAAGCTTAGACCTGTAACATGGTCTGAAGTCCTAACCTAAAATTATTTCAGGTGGGTGGCGACCTGGGATAAGCCTATACATCGCAAACAGCGCTTCCTTGTACTCGACGGAAGCTCTCTGAAAGTTATGGGAGCGATGTCTGTTTCCCGTCGCAGTCTTTAAACTTAGTCTATATAACGTGACGTTTTTTGTCAAGTCAAATTTTTAGTTTGCAGAGATAGCTTCACAGTATTTCGTAGCAAGCTCATATACGCCGTTAAAATCAACATGACCATTGTACACTGCCTCTAATTCATCGTGGAGAGCTTTTGCTTTGCTGAGACATAGTGTGGCTTCATCCAAAATGTTTTTATATGAGTTTTCAAGGTGTTTTATAGAATTACGGTGCTCGGTTTTCAGGGATTTTTCTACCATTGCATCTAAACGTATATGGCGGTAAGCGTGTTTGAATTGAATGCTTGTGAAAGCAAGTGATAATTCGGGGATAAGCAGGTGCGCAATGTATTTCGGCTGGAGGGGATCAGGGCAAATAACTACCTGAAGGGAAAAATCCTGAGCTAAATTTTTCAGTTGTTCCAGCATTGTGAAGGCAAATCCGTATCGGTTGTCGAGACAGTACACACGGGAAAATGGTTTGAGCATATCCGGAGCAAAACTGACAAGACCTTTGCAGGTATGTGCACTGAGGAAATACTTGCGTGCTCCAAAACTATTTCCGCGGTGCTTTTTGAATTCTCTGGATGCTATACCCTCAGTGCGGCGTGCAATTTTTTGGAGAATATTTTCGTCCAGCAGCCGTGCGCGTATATTTTCGCTGATTGGGCCTAAGGATGAAAGCAGACTGTATGCCTGAGCGTATAGTTTCTTGTACTGTTTATTTAACTTGAGAAGTGTTTCCCTCTGCGTCTGAATAGAAGAACTGTCATAAAATGCGCCCAAATCGATATAGCTCTCACGAAGAGCAGGATATAGCGGCTCCAGTACATGCGGCGCAGTTCCATCGGCATAAGCCAAATGTAATGCCGGTATGATTATGCCGTCTAGAGAATCCGGATCTCCAGAGCAGTGGACGTATTCTACAGAGTATCCTGACTCCGAGGCATGGGAGGCAATTTTTTTCATAAAACTGGATTTACCGCAGCCAGGTCCGCCTTTTAAAATATAAAATCTGTCTATAGTATCTGTGGACAGCTCGCCATATAAAGAGAAAAAACCGCTGCCAGAGTTTGATCCTAAAAAATAGTGTTTGTCTGTCATATACAAAGCTCCTTGCATAAAGTTGATGGAAAAGGACCGTCTAATCCATAATTATGCATGGATACAAGTTGTTGACAGTGTCTTACATAGGGAATATATTGAAGGGACTGTAAAGCAAAACATGTGTATATTGGAGGGCCTACATAGGTGAGATATGCAAGTGTGACATTTAGGGGAATAAATACGCCTATATTTAAGAAGGGCCATAATTTGACATATGCGGCAGCATAGTCGGGGATGCAAGAGAAGAGAGATTTGAACTAAATGCCCGGAGATGTCGTGGGGATTACAGATGTTATCGTTGGACGCATGCATGGGAACTACGCAATATGCGAGCAGATTGCGTAGTATATACGTTCTAAACTTAGAGGAGAGGACATGGGGATAGTTGTCCCTATACTCATGAAAAAGGATTCAGTAAAGTATTTGAAGATAACGCCGTTTATCATTTCAGCAGAGTAGATTATATAATTATTATAAAAACTTTGGAGAACACATTGAAATAGTAGTTTCAGATTATCCTCGTTATATTTTAAAATATACGAAGACTGTTTAAATTGTGATTATTTAATATGCGTAATCGGATAAAAAGCTTGCTGCTTGTATCAGGAGCAGAGCGAGTGTACAGTATGGATTAAATGCTAACTGAAAGTGTTAACTGGAGTGGATGGAATAAACAGTATGGAATACTCGGATCAAACAAAGCTATAGAGGACAATGTTAAACTATTCCCGAGAGACGCACAGGATTTTGTCAAAGAACTACAGGCAAAACTGCTTAAAGCAACTGAAAAGCATATGGAAGTCGTAGTTTATGGAGATGGAGGATTTAAAGATCCGATAAGCGGCATTTAGAAACTGACGGATCCTATGGTACAATTAATACAAGAGTATCTTACTAAATTCGCAACAAAATAATAAAAAATGGATACCGGATTTTTCCGGTATCCATTTTTTAGTTTTGTTTCAAATCCTTAGCGCGAATCTCTGCACGTTTGATCTTGCCGCCAATTGTCTTCGGCAATTCATCGACAAATTCAACTATGCGCGGATATTTATATGGGGCAGTAGTCCTTTTAACGTGAGTCTGAAGCTCTTTCACAAGAGCATCTGAAGGCTCATAGCCTTTGGCAAGGACAACTGTGGCCTTGACGACTTGTCCGCGTATAGGATCGGCAGCTGCGGTAATAGCACATTCAACAACTGCGGGATGCTCTATCAATGCACTTTCAACTTCAAACGGACCTATGCGATAGCCGGAGCATTTTATAACATCGTCGTGACGGCCTACAAACCAGTAGTATCCGTTGCTGTCACGCCAAGCAACGTCTCCAAGATTATAGTATCTGCCGCCGAGCTTCTCGCGTGTCATTTCTTCATCGCCAAAATAGGCGGTAAAAAGACCAACTGGATGTTTTTGATCTATATGATCGACGATGATCTCACCTTCGTCTCCGTCTTCACAGACATTGCCGTTTGCGTCGATCAGCTTTATGTCGTAAATAGGAGAGGGCTTGCCCATGGAACCAGGTATGGGATCAAACCACTGGAAGTTTGCAAGAAGGACGGTACCTTCACTCTGGCCAAAGCCCTCGTAGATGAGCTTGCCAGTAAAAGCTTTCCACTTGTTCACGACCTCTGGATTAAGGGGTTCTCCGGCAGTGGCAAAATGCTGGATAGAAGACAGATCATATGATTGAACATCTTCACACAACATAAAACGGTACATTGTCGGAGGAGCACAGAAAGTAGTTACCCGGTATTTCTGAAGCATTTCCAAAAGCTTTACCGGTACGAACTTGTCCATATCATAGGCAAAAACAGTCGCACCGCATATCCACTGGCCGTAAATCTTTCCCCATCCAAATTTTGCCCAGCCAGAATCAGAAACGCTCATATGGAGTTTGTTTTCCTGAACTTGCTGCCAATACTTTGCTGTGACTATATGGCCGAGCGGGTAGGTTTGATCGTGCAAAACCATTTTGGGCATACTTGTAGTGCCGGATGTAAAATAAATGAGCAGGGGATCGCTGTTGACGAAATCTTCCTCAGGACGCTCAAGCGTATCCGAAAAATCTTCAAACAACTCGTTGAATGGAAGCCACCCCTCGCGCTTACCGTTGACGATGATGTGATTCTTTACACTTGGGCTTTCAGGAAGCGCAAGCTCGGCCTGAGTCAAGACAAAATCGTTGTTTTGACAGATTATAGTATGTATTTGCGCCGCATTGGCTCGATATATTATATCCTTTTTTGTGAGCTGGATAGTTGCAGGTATGAGGATGGCACCAAGCTTGTGCAGAGCAACTGCACAGATCCAATACTCCCAGCGCCTGCCGAGGATCATCATTACAACAGACCCTTTTTTTATACCGATGCTCTTAAAGAAGTTGGCAGTTTTATTTGATAGACGGCTAATATCTTTAAAAGTAAACCTGCGTTCGCCGCCGTGGTCGTCGCACCAGAGCAAAGCCGGTTTTTTGGGTTCGGACTCAGCCCACCCGTCGACAATGTCAAATCCAAAGTTGAAATTTTTAGGTATATTGACAGTATAATTTTCTTTAAAATCTTCGTATGAGCTGAATTCTATACGAGGTAAAAATTTTTCAAGCATGTACAAGCAGCTCCTTATTCGGCAATAACGGTAAGAAACACTGCGGGGACATCGCTGCCGCACCTCTGACCATGGGGATGAAGAGGATCGAAATAAATACTGTCGCCTTTTTCGAGTCTAAGATCTTTGTCATCGAAAGTAACGATAACAACTCCTTCAAGTACATAGTTGAATTCCTGACCGCTGTGAGTGACCAATGCTGCCGGCTTATCAGACGGATCAAGCGTGACCAGCAGAGGCTGCATAACTTTATTGTGAAAACGAAAAGCAAGATCCTGAAAATTATATCCGGGATATCTGCTTACACTGCGACCGCATCCGCTTTTGATAACATGATATGTGTCAAGTTTTGCCGCGGTTCCAGTTAGAAGTTCGGTAAAGTCAACACCAAACATATTGGCAATTTGGAAAATAACACTGATAGGGATGTCTTCTCCGCTTTCTTCGTAAGAGGTATAGACTGAGACGTCAATACCTAAAGATTTGGCCATATCTTCTACTGAAAAACCGCAGGCATCGCGTAGACCTGCAATACGAAGAGAAATTTCCTTAGTTTGTTCCATAGCGGGGACCTCCTTGTTGTGATTAGGAATTGATGCCAAGTTCAAGAGCCTTCCTGTTGAGATCAATCATTTTGGCTTTAGAAGCAGGGACGCACTTTAAAATAGCGGCATCAATGGTTTCAGCAGAACAGAAGCCAAGCTCTTTAAACAGCTTACCAACGAGCACTATGTTGGCAAGGCCTTTGAGACCATTTTCCTCTGCAATGGAAGAAGCCGGGACATAAAAAGTGTTGACGTCAGTACGTTCTACTTTTTTGGAGATAATAGAGCTGTCGACGATTATTGTGCCTCCCGGAACTACAGTGTTGACAAATTTATCTAAAGACGGCAAGTTCATAGCTATTAAAGCGTTGGGGGAGAGGACAAGAGGTGAACCGATAGGAATATCGCTCAGACAGACACTACAGTTTGCTGTACCGCCTCTCATTTCCGGGCCGTATGAAGGAAGCCATGAAAGCTCGCGGTTTTCGATAAGGCCGCAATAGGCGATCACCTTTCCGGCAAAAAGGATACCCTGACCACCAAAGCCGGCTAAGACAAGATTAAGATCTTTATTCATTTTAATTCTCTCCTTCCGACTTATCTTTATATACTCCTAACGGATAGTAGGGAAGCATGTTGTCACGCATCCACTGGAAGGCTTCCATCGGAGACATTCCCCAGTTAGTGGGGCATGTGGAGACTACTTCGATTATACTGTAGCCCTTGCCTTCTACTTGATTAGTAAAGGCTTTTTTAATAGCTCTCTTTGCGATATTGACGTTTTTGACTGAGTCAACAGCTACTCTCTGAGCAAAAGTTACTCCGTCAAGTGTAGAAAGAAGCTCGCAGACTCTAATGGGATATCCAGCGGTTTTGACATCTCTTCCGTAAGGGCTGGTCTGAGTAACTTGTCCGGGAAGACTAGTAGGAGCCATTTGGCCGCCGGTCATTCCGTAGATTGCGTTGTTTATAAAGATTACTGTAATATTCTCGCCTCTGGTAGCGGCGTGAATAGTTTCGCACATTCCTATGGCGGCGAGATCACCGTCGCCTTGATAAGTAAAGACTATGTTATTCGGAAGAGCTCTTTTCAGCCCGGTAGCTACGGCAGGGGCGCGTCCGTGAGCCGCTTCTATCATATCACAAGAAAAATAGTCATATGCCATAACGGAGCAGCCGACAGGCGCAACGCCGACAGTGCGGCCTTCGATTCCAAGCTCATCTATCGTCTCTGCAACAAGACGGTGGACGATGCCGTGAGGGCAGCCTGGGCAATAGTGAAAAGGCTTATCAGTAAGAGCATGAGGTTTAGAAAATACGATGGCCATGATTACATACCTCCGTTTATAGCTTTGATTTGTTCCAGAACTTCATCTGGAGTCGGGATTATGCCGCCGGTACGGCCGAAGAAGCTGACGGGACGGCGGCCGTTGACTACAAGACGTACGTCGTCTACCATCTGTCCCATGCTCATTTCTACACTCAAAAATGCCTTTGTATTTTCGACATTTTTATTTATGATGTCGACTGGGAACGGCCACAGGGTGATGGGACGAATGAGACCGGCCTTAATGCCCATAGATCTTGCCGTATTTACAGCACTGCGGGCGATTCTTGATGATGCGCCGTAGGCGACTATAATGATATCGGCATCATCGGTAAGGTATTCTTCGGCGCGCTGCTCAGTAGCCTTAATGTGGTCATAGCGTTTAAATCTTTCTATTATCGTGCGCTCAAGTTCCTGAGGCTCAAGATAGAGAGATTTTATTATGTTGTGAGGACGTTTGCCTTGATGGCCGTTAGCGGCCCATGGCTTCTCGATAACAGGACGAGAAGATGGATCGGGCAGGATGACCGGCTCCATCATTTGACCGAGCATTCCGTCGAGGAACAGCATGGCCGGCATACGGTACTTGTCACCGAGATCAAATGCATCAAAGACAAGATCGACCATTTCCTGTACGGTGGAGGGAGCAAACACCAGCATATGAAAATCTCCGTGTCCAGTGGCCTTGGTGGCCTGCCAATAGTCTGACTGGGAAGGTTGGATTCCGCCGAGACCGGGGCCGCCGCGCTGAACATTGACTATCAAAGCCGGAAGATCGCTTCCAGCGATATATGAAATACCTTCACTTTTAAGACTAATACCGGGTGAACTCGACGATGTCATAGCGCGGACACCTGCTGATGATGCGCCCAGGACCATGTTGATAGCGGCAATTTCAGATTCCGCCTGCAGATATGTACCGCCTATTTTCGGCATTCTCTTAGCCATATATGCTGCGACTTCTGTCTGCGGTGTTATCGGATAGCCGAAAAAGTGCCTGCAACCGGCACAGATAGCGGCTTCTGCCAGAGCTTCATTACCTTTCATAAGAACTCTTTCGTTCATAGCTCATTCCTTCCTTTCCTTAGCGTTCTACCGTAATGGCAACATCCGGGCACATCATGGCACACGAGCAGCAGCCTGTGCATTTGTTCTCGTCGAGAAGCTGAGCGGGATGATACCCCTTTGAGTTAATTCGGTCTGATGCAAGAGCAATGATTTTTTGCGGACAGGTATTTACACAGATTTCACAGCCCTTGCATACGCTTTCGTTGATTATAATCTTAGCCATAGCAATTCTATCCTTTCCATGTATATTTAGTTTTCCCATGGACTGCGGACATAGCGAGTGATGGGATAAATTGGGTCTATATCAAAAGTGCCGGCAAGCTGCTTTGGCACAGTTGTGAAAAGTAGTGGAAGAGAAAGTTCATCCGAAGTCTTGAGGGCGAGCGGCAAAGCATCCAGAATAGTTTGTTTTGAAGTGTTTCCTATGAGATGAGAGTTGTTTGCGAGAGCCGTTGCTTTTAGACGGGACGCAGCTTCTATTTCCCTGAGTATTTCTATAGCGTCATCTGGTGAAGAAGTCTGCGGTCTATAAAAATTTAACACATAGAGCATATCATAATTTAATGCTGAGATTTGCGAGTGATAGCGTCCAAGAGCAGTTGCACCGGCATCGTCTCCTCCGGCATCTATTATGACAGTGCCGTCATAATCAAATATTGCGTTCAGTTCGGCTGAAAGAGCCGGCGCATCAAGTGTAGAACCAGCTAAAGATGGACTAATAACTCTGATGCCGTGGCCCTCAAGCATTTCGTGCTGATCGGAAGAGCGAAAATAAGGATTGACTATATCCATATCTACAAGTATCACTTTTTCATTACGTTCTGCACGGTCAAGAGCAAGGTTCAGAGAAAGATTGGTCTTTCCGCAGCCATAGTGACCGCAGACGATGATAAATTTTCCGAGAGAAAGCAATAAAAACCACACCTTTGAGCAAGCAAATAAACATATTCGCATAACTGCATCGTCATATTATTAATAAAAAATTTTAACATGGATGTTGTACAAGTGCAATAACAAATAATTTGAAAATCAAACAAAAAATACGGTCTTTAAATTCAGACCGTATTTCAAATTGTCATAATTCACAGACTATTTGTCAAATACAGGAAACCAAATGACCCATAGATGTCATATACGAAATGTATCATCATCTATTCCGGAAATATTGAGATTTACTGGAGCAGATGGTATACGTTTCAGCGGATCATATGAAAAACGCCGGCACTGTTCCCACGGACTGACGATCCCCTTTTTGATACAGGCCATAGTTTCTTCATTCAATTTGACCGAGTGCTTGCAATAAGAGCAGCTCGGCTCTATATTTTTACGAAAAAGCAAGGTCACACATCCTTATCTGCAGTATACGGCGTATTTTCTTCATTATACATCAATCCTTCGATTTTTTCCACAAGTTTTTCGAGAAAAAACCAGTAAAAACATAAAGAAAATTAAGGTAAGCACAAGCACCGAGGAAATAGATATAACGAGAGCTGAATGGAAAGACAGAGAAGTAAAGGATGTGATCTGTTCAGCGAGATAGGCCGCTACGGGGACGTCTAAGGTGAACCAGCGGGCGACAAAGAAGATAAATACAGCGGAAAGGATGCCGTGCAAAAATTTTCCAAAGATGTATGTGCGCACGGAAAGCCCGCTATCAGCAACGAAGGAAAGAACTTGGCAGTGCACTGAAAGTCCGGCCCAGCCAAGCATGAAAGCCGCCATCGCTATTATACCAGACAGAGATCCGGAGGCGTCTTTAAGAGACCATACACCTGAGGAGACTTCTATTGCTCCGGTGAGCAGCTTTTCTGCAGATTCGGCATCCAGTCCTACTGGAGAAAGCAACATGCCGATACCGGAAGCTATAGTAGGAAGCAAACCTGATAAGAACAAGAGTTTTATGAAAACTGTGAAGAAAATCACAAATCCACATATGCCAAGCGTAGCTGAGAATGAATTTTTGACTGCATCGGTAAATGCGGCAGTAAAACGGACAGCCCGTATGGGCTGAGTCGAACGCCGGGAAGATGAGATGGGGCTGCGTTTCCAGTTGCGGAACAATATTCCTGTCAATACAGAGGCCGCAGTATGTGCAAAGTAGAGAACTAGACCTATGCGGTTGCTTGCAAATATCCCGGCTCCCACTACTCCGAAGATAAATGCAGGACCTGAATTATTGCAGAAGCTCAAAAGCCGTTCAGCTTCAGCTTTCGTGCACTTTCCGCTTTGATAAAGACCAATAGCGGTTTTAGCTCCTACTGGATATCCGCCTACGAAACCAAGTATCCATGCGGCGGCGCATGTGCCGTTTACATTAAAAAGAGGACGCATTATATGCTCCGCGGCCCGGCCTAGCCTGTCGGCAATGCCTAAGGAAATCATAAGAGTTGAAAGGACAAAAAAAGGAAACAGAGATGGGATGATGACATTTGCGCATAGAGCGACACCGTCTTTTGCGGCGGAAACGCATTCTTGCGGGAAAATGATCAGACCTATCATAAGGGCGAAAAGCGCGACGCAGACAAAAAGATTGTAAAGACGGTAGAGATATAGCCTATACACTTTGACACCTCCAGAAAAAAGCTGCTTTTAATTTATGTAGATACAGTTAAAAATTGCAAGTCCAACTAAAAAAGGACTTGCAATTTTTGTCCGAAGATGCATAGACATTGACTAAATGGAAAGGGGGATAAGTATGGCTGGACATGATATGCTGCGCAGTATATCTAGGACTTTTAAATTACCTGAAGAGCTTTTCTCAGGCATGCCTAGAATAGAGATAAACGGGGATGAAGAAGTGACAGTCGAAAATCACAAGGGAATTTTGATGTATGAAGATGAGCAGATTCAAATAAATGGAGGAAATGCGGTCGTGCAAATACGAGGTAGAGGGCTGAGACTGTGTACGATGACACGTACGATATTGACTATTCGCGGATATATTACTGGAGTTGAGTTTTTGAGGTGATTTGGGAGGATAACAGATATGTACAGGGCAATTGACTTTTTTCGAGGAAGTGTGTGTATTGAGGCCGTATGCGATTATCCAGAGCGCTTTTTAAATATATGCATACAGAATGAGATCGAATTTTGGAATGTTGAGAGGATCTCCGATAAGGTTATTAGAATGGAGGTGGGGATAAAAGCATACCAAAAATTGAGAGCATTGACGGACAATAAAGAATTTCATGTCCGGCCTGTGCGAAAAAAAGGTATGCCTTTTTTCCTGTGGCATCTGCGGAAAAGATATGTATTGCTGGCAGGGCTGGTGCTTACTGTGGCCTGTATAGCTGCATACTCAATGTTTATATGGGAGATAGATATAAGCGGCTGTGAGACAGTATCGGAGGCCGCAGTACTGGAAGCAATGGAAAGGGCAGGAGTAAAGATAGGGACTTACGCACAGTCGGTAGAACCAGAACTAGTGCGAAGCAGAGTACTGTACGATATAAAAGAGCTTTCTTGGTTTATAATCAACGTGCATGGTACAAGGGCTGAAGTCATAGTCCGTGAAAGAACAGAGCGCCCGGAACTTATAGACGAGTCAGTACCGACTAAAGTAGTAGCTGTTAAAAGCGGAATTATTTCGCGTATGAACGTGTATGAAGGAGAGGCACTGTATAAGGTTGGAGACACAGTACAGGCGGGAGATGTGCTTGTGTCGGGAGAAATGGAAAGCATTTCGTCGGGCACTCGCTATGTTCATGCAATGGCTGATGTCTACGCAAGGACGTGGTATGAACTGAGTCTTTCCATACCGCTTTTATATACTGAAAAAAATTACACTGGAGAAGTTATCAGCAAACATTCTCTGTGTATTGCGGGAAAAAGGTTAAATTTATATTTTAATGCTGGTATTTCGGTATCTGATTGTGATAAAATAAGTCTGATCAAAACACTGCGGCTGCCGACTGGGAATATATTGCCTATACAATTAGTTTCCGATGAATACCACGTATATGAAAAAGTTCAGGCGGAGCTTACGGAAGAAGAAGCGGAAGCTATCCTTCGGGAGAGGATCTTGCAGAAGCTGTCTGATCTTACTGGAGGCGCGGCAGTAGTGAGCAGCGAGTTCTCGTCAAGGGAATCAGATGGTATTTTTACTTTGACGATGACGGCAGAATGTTTGGAACAAATTGCAAAACTGGAGCCGCTGACTGCAGATACACAGCCGGAGATGTCCAACTAGGAGGAATAACCTGCAAATGATAGAGAAAGTTATAAATGTTGATCGGATGGAGCATATAATCAGTGTGTTTGGATCGTTTGATGAGAACCTGAAGATCATAGAAGAAGAACTTGGAGTAAAGGTGGCGGACCGCGATTCTGAACTTAAGATAACCGGTGAAGCGGAAAATGTCATGCATGCCGAACAGGCTATAGAAGGTTTGCTGTCTTTGGCGGCTAAGGGAGAAAATATAGATACTCAGAACGTCAGGTATATCATAAGACTTGTTTTGGATGGGAGTTCCGGAAAGATTACAGAGCTTGCCAAAGATGTGGTTTGCATTACTTCAAAGGGAAAACCTGTTAAAGCAAAGACAATAGGTCAGAAAAACTATGTAGAGGCAATTAATAAAAATACGGTTACGGTTGCCGTAGGACCTGCTGGTACCGGAAAGACATATCTTGCGGTTGCCTGTGCTGTTGCGGCATTTAGGGCAAAGCAGATCAACAGGATAATTTTGACTAGACCTGCTGTCGAGGCCGGCGAAAAATTGGGTTTTCTGCCGGGAGATCTGCAAAATAAAGTTGATCCGTACCTTCGTCCTCTTTATGATGCCCTGTTCGACATGCTTGGAGCGGAAACATACAACAAATACCTTGAGCGTGGGAACATAGAAGTTGCGCCTCTGGCATATATGCGCGGACGTACATTGGATGATTCGTTTATCATACTTGATGAGGCACAGAATACCTCGAGGGAACAGATGAAAATGTTCTTGACGAGAATGGGATTTGGTTCCAAGGTCGTTATAACAGGAGATATTACGCAAATAGATCTTCCCAGCGATAAGACAAGCGGCCTGAAAGATGCCATGCGTATTTTAAACGGGATAGACGATATTGCGGTTTGTCAGCTGACGGGAGCTGATGTAGTACGTCATGTTCTAGTACAAAAGATAATTGAGGCATATGACAGATTCGAAAAAAATCGCTCGTCAGCCGCTTCGGCAAGAAGGAACGGACGAAGATGATAAAGCACAGGATATATGCAAGAAGTGAAAAGCGTGGAATGGGGAATCGTCAGCTGATCACGCTGATAAAGAAGGCGATTCGGACAGCGCTGGAAGAACAGGGAATAGAAACGGCGTGCGAGATAGATGTACTGCTTACTGATGCAGAGGGAATACGGAGCATCAACGCTGAGATGCGTGATATTGACCGCGCGACGGACGTGCTGTCGTTTCCCGTATTTGATTTTATGCCGGGTAAGTTCAAGGCAGAGGAGGACATGATAGACCCCGAAAGCGGATGCTTGCCGCTTGGAGACATGGTTATATCAATTGATGCTGTTTATGCGCAGGCAGAGGAATTTGGACACAGTATAGAGAGAGAAGCGGCCTATCTTGCAGTGCACTCAGTGCTTCATTTGCTTGGATACGATCATTTGGATGAGGGAGAACAGAAAAAAGAAATGCGCGAAAGAGAAGAAAAGATCATGGAACGCATGGATCTTTTGCGTTAGGGGGATTAAAGTAGATATGGATATTAAAAGATCTGGGATAATCACTATAGTAGGACGTCCTAATGTTGGGAAATCGACGCTTGTAAATACTATTGTCGGAGAAAAGATCGCCATCGTGACAAATAAGCCCCAGACAACAAGAAACAGGATCTGCGCCATTGTCAATCATGGGGATGCGCAGCTCGTTTTTATGGATACTCCGGGATTCCACAAGCCTCGTTCCAGACTTGGAGAATACATGGTACAGGTCGTAAAAGAGAATGTTTCTGATGTGGACGCGATCATATTTATGGTCGAGCCCATTCCTAACATAGGCAAGCAGGAAGAGGAGCTTTTGTCACAGATAAAAATGGACAAGGTCCCGGTAGTACTTTGCATCAATAAGATAGATACTGTAAAAAAGGAAGAGCTCCTGAATGTAATTTCGGTCTACAGCGCCGAATATGAATTTGACCACATCATTCCAATATCGGCAAAAACTGGCGACGGTGTAAATGACCTAATGGATATGGTAGCAGTATATGCCCCAAAAGGAGATGCCCTGTTCCCTGATGATATGATAACAGATCAGCCTGAACGGCAGATAATTGCAGAGATAATCCGTGAGAAACTGCTCATATGTCTGGATCACGAGATACCGCATGGCACTGCGGTTGAAGTAACAAAATTTTCAGAACGGGAAAACGGCATCATAGATTTGGATGTTACTATATACTGTGAAAAAGAGAGTCACAAAGGCATAATTATAGGTAAAAAAGGCGCTATGTTAAAGAAAATAGGCGAGCTTGCAAGAAATGATATAGAGAATTTCATGGGGACCAAGGTGTTTTTGCAGACTTGGGTCAAGGTACGGGAAAATTGGAGAGACAACAGCAGCATGATACGAAACTTTGGGTTTGAAGTTTAAATTTGGATGGTATATCATTTTGAAAGCTGGGTCACGCTAATAGCAGTATAGGAGGTACTGCTATGAAACAGGACATGGCTTGGAATTGGTTTTTGCAGACTGGTAGACCGATATTTTATCTCTGCTACTGCGCCGCTCGGGAAGATTCTGAAAAGGACAGCGCAGCGGAGGATGAAAAACAGTTGGGAGAAAAAAATGTATAAAGTAACAAGAGGTATTGTACTTCGGGAAACAAAATACAAAGAGTCTGATAAGATATTAACTGTTTTGACTCAAAATGAGGGTAAAATGACGGTCTTAGCAAGAGGAGCGCGTGGGAAAAAGAGCAAGATTGGCGCAGCGTCACAGCTTATGGCGTATTCAGATATGACTATGTTTGAGCGAGCCGGGAAATGGATGATGACAGACGCATCAACTATTGAACTTTTTGAAGGCACGCAAAAAGACATAGAGAGCTTTGCCCTAGGTACATATTTTTTGGAATTGACCGAATTCGTTTCGGATGAAGACAGTCCAAACCCGGAGATATTATCGCTGCTGCTTAATACTCTGTATGTGCTGAGCAGAGAGATGCGCTCGAAAGCGCTTATAAAGGCAGTGTTTGAGCTTAGAATGATGTGCCTTTCTGGATTTGCACCCATGCTGGAACGCTGTGAGATCTGCGGCAAATATGATGAAAAAAACGCGTTTCTGTATATACATGGCGGGACATTGAGATGCGCTGATCACAGCAAAGGCGAGTTAAGCTGTATGCCATTGTGTAAAGATTCATTGGCTGCAATGAGATATATTGTAAATGCTGAGAGTAGAAAGATATTTTCGTTTCAACTCTCGAAAGAGGCTGAAAAACGTCTTTCGGAAGTATGCGAGGCATATGTATACGCTCAGCTGGAGAGAAGATTCAAGACATTGGATTTCTATAAAAGTATTCAACTTCTTTCGACGGAGAAATGATATGGATCTATTTTTAAAATCTATGCATACGCTTGAACTGAACGAGGTTTTGCATATGCTGTCAAAGGAAGCGGTCTGCGAGGCGGCAAAGGAAAGAGCTTTAAAATTATTTCCCTTTACCGATTATGCTCAAGTCGAGTATGCGCTTGCCGAGACCACAAAGGCAAAGAATTTAATGGTAGTCAGGGGAGCGCCTCCTTTTTCTGACATAAAAGATGTGCGTGCGAGTATTTCTCGTGCGGAGCTTGGAGGAGTTCTCAGCATAAGGGAACTGCAGGACATAGCGTTGGTGCTTCGCAGCACAAGAAATGTTCAGAATTACGCTGAAGAGGAAGAACTTACGCTCAAGCAGTTTGCGGCATTGCACGCGAACAAATATTTAGAGGATAGAATAACAAATTCTATTGCAAACGAGGAAGAACTGGCTGATGCCGCAAGCTCAGAGCTTGCGGCGATAAGACGCCATATACGTGTGGCAAATGCAAGAGTAAGGGAGACTCTTCAGCGCATAGTTTCATCGCCGAAATATGCAAAAATTTTGCAGGAGCCGATAATTACTATGCGTTCTGACAGATACGTAGTTCCAGTAAAATCAGAGTATAAGGGAAGTTTCCAGGGGCTGGTGCACGATATTTCGTCAAGCGGATCGACTCTTTTTATAGAACCAATACAGGCTGTACAGATCAATAATGAGATCAGGGAACTTCAGGCGAGGGAGAAAAAAGAAGTAGAACGCATATTGATGGAGCTTTCTGCTGAGTGTGTAGAATACGCGGATGATATAATCTGCAATTTTAATATTTTAGTTGAATTAGATATGATATTTGCAAAGGCAAAATTGTCGTACACGCTTAATTGCTCTGAGCCTGAACTGTCTAAAGATGGAAGTATTGTACTTAAAAAAGCAAGACATCCTCTGCTGGATAGGAGTTCTGTGGTGCCTATAGATATATCTATAGGCGGTGAGTATGATACCCTTGTGATTACGGGACCCAATACCGGAGGAAAAACAGTAAGTCTCAAGACACTGGGACTGTTGGCCGCAATGACACAGTGCGGACTTCACATTCCGGTAGATGACGGCAGCAAGGTCAGCGTGCTTCGGGGGATATTTGCCGATATAGGGGACGAGCAGAGCATAGAGCAGTCGTTATCTACGTTTTCATCACATATGAAAAATATTGTTGAGATTTTAAAGGAAGCCGATAAAGACATTTTGATTTTATTTGACGAGCTTGGCGCAGGAACAGATCCCGTCGAGGGAGCTGTTTTAGCCATTTCTATTATTGAATACGCGCGGAAAAGATCCGCGATGATAGCGGCTACGACGCATTATGCGGAGCTTAAAATATATGCCACTACGGAGCCGGGAGTTATGAATGCTTCCTGTGAGTTCGATGTTGAAACTTTGCAGCCAACATATAGGCTGCTTATAGGTATACCGGGGAAGTCGAATGCATTTGCTATATCAAAAAAACTTGGACTTCCGGAGACTATTATTGACGACGCGCGCGGAAGGCTAAATTCTCAAAGCGCTGATTTTGAGGAAGTTCTGACGCTTCTTGAAAAACAGCGGCAGGAAATGGAGAAAGAGCATCTTGAAACAAACCGTCTTCTCATGCAGGCGAGGGAGGATGCAAAAATTTCATCTGAAAAACGCAGGGAAATTGAAAAAGAAAGAGAAAAAGCAACACGTACTGCAAGACGTGAAGCTGCGGCTATTTTAGAACAGGCTAGAAATACAGCTGACGAAGTCTTTTTAGAGCTGAATCGTATGCGCCGCAATATAGAGCAGGCAGAATCTGCACAGGAGTTAAATCAGGTCAGGAGCCAGCTTCGCAAGAAATTAAATGAAGCCGAAGAACATATAAGGATAAATGACGCTCCTGTTATAGAAAAAAAGAGCGCGCGCCCGCCTAAAAAAGGAGACAGGGTTCAGATTATAGGAATAGGCACTAAGGCCGATGTCGTAGACATAAATGCTGACGGCACACTTGTCTTACAGGCTGGGATACTCAAGATAACAGCTAAACCGTCAGAAGTTATTGTTATAGAACAAGATGCTATGAAAAAAGAAGCTAAAAGGATAGCGAGACAGTCTGAAGCAAAGCTTAGAAACCTTTCTGTCAGCCCGGAGATAGATCTCAGGGGGATGAGTTCTGAGGAAGGTATAGCCGCTTTGGAACATTACCTAGACAGCGCAGTATTGGCAAAGCTTCCAAGTGTAAGAATAATACATGGAAAGGGCAGCGGAGTACTTCGTGCGGCTGTTCATCAATATCTTAAACGCAGCAATCAGGTTAAGACTTTTAGACTGGGCCGCTATGGAGAAGGAGAAGATGGGGTGACAATAGCTGAGCTTTAGATATTGTGCATATATTTTCCAATTGAAACAGTTTATATGTTATAAAATAAGGTGTTGACTGTGTAGGATGAATTTGGTAAAATAAATATAATAAGAGGTTTATTAATCCTGAAAACTGGAGTACGAAAAGGGGATCATCTCAATGTATATAAGAGAAGCCGTTATTAACAATCAGGTTGGTTTGCACGCAAGACCGGCTACTTTCTTTATTCAAAAAGCAAATGAATTTAAGAGCAGTATATGGATTGAAAAAGACGAACGCCGCGTCAATGCAAAGAGTCTGCTGGGAGTTTTGTCGCTCGGTATAGTTAAAGGCACACAGATAAATATAATTGCTGACGGTATTGATGAAACGGAAGCTGTAGATACGCTGGTAGAGTTGATCGCTTCTGGATTCTCTGAATAAGATTAGAGTATGATACATAGCGGAACGCGTTTTTGCGTTCCGCTATGCTTTTTTTTATTCAGATATTAGAAGCTGCATCCCAAGTGTCATCAGGCACAGATTATCCCGATAAATATCGTCGAATTGGCTGATTGGCAGAGGATTTTTGCCGCTTCCTGCTTCAACAGTGTAACCGGGCCTGTTATAATTCAAAATAAACCAGTCTTTGTATCCGGCATAGCCAGAAAATGATGGAGTTAATTCGAGTACATAACCGGAAGCGGCTGCTAGCTGATGCCCTATCGAAAGAGAATTTTCTGGGATACAATCGAGATATTTCCAGTAGATCACTTGACCCTGAGTGTGATAAGAAAGAGTTAATGAAAAGTTGTGTTCAAGGGTAAAATAATATACAGAGCGGCTCTCAGGTTCTGAAAGAGGAGCTGTGCCGACGAAGTCCCTTGGACCGGGTTTAGTAAATCCTGCGGCATATTTTAGTTCTCGTGCTATTTCCCAGCCTGCAGGATACTGTAGGTTGAGATCGACTCCGGAAATATTGGCCTTCCAATCTTGAGGGAATGACAAGGGAGGAGTGTTCATAGACAATGCAGACGTGTATTCCTTGGAATTTTTGTCAAAAAGACCTGTCACAAGGTCTACTCCATCTGGATTTACCAATGGCATAAGGTATAAAGTAGTATTTTCATAAAGCTGACGAGAAGATGCATTACAAATAGAGTCGCCAAAAGCATAGGAGTGGGCATAATCTTCTAAATATTTTAACAGCAAAGGAGTAGTAATCCATTCGTTGGCGTGGTGAGAGGCGTTGTAAAATACCTCCGTATCTCCCTTACCGATCGAAGTATAATATATTGGCTTCCCAAGGACGCTTTTACCTGCGCTCTCTGTGTGTATAAAAGGATAACGTGACTGAAGTCCTATAAGCACATCGTCAAGGACTTCTGATGTAAAAGGAATAGTTGTAGGGACAACTGGAAAACTTAGTGGAATAGTAATCGTGCTTCCGATACGCAGATTGAGAGGGTCAACATTTGGGTTGGCGATCTCTATGGATCTTAGAGTTGTGCCATAGGCATTTGCAAGTTTATAGAATGTATCTCCGCTGCGAATAGTATGTTTTCGGTATCCGGTCTGATACGGTTTTAATGCCGCTTGAGTCAAAGGACCCACGATACCGTCGGCTGCAAGCCCATTAGCTGATTGAAAACGCTGTACAGCGTGATAGGTTTGATTGCCAAAAATCCCGTCAAGAGCACCTGCTGAAAAGTTTGCTCTCGAAAGCGCAAGCTGCAGAAAAGCTACTCGAGGACCGGTTGAACCAAATTTTAGAATTTCCATTTTGTTTCCTCCGATTTTATTTTGTGCAAATAGAAGGTATGCTATTGCAGAAAATATATTCCGCATTATAATATGTTGAATTTGCATTTTGTTTCGCACTGTACCATTTTGAATATTGTAAATATAAAATTTTGAAAAGTAAAAAAGTCAAGGTAAAAGTGCAGCATATTGTCAGAGCAGATCATTCATTTTTTTGATCAAAAGAGCCATATTAATATGGCGTCGCAGCTGCAGACGTAAATAAGATGCGAGAGGATGCAAACAAGACGATGGGGGAGAAAATAAAAAAACATTATAAAAATGGGATCACTTCTCTATTGCTTGCAGCTGTCATAATTTTAACGACAGCTGCACATGCAGCGGCATATGAGGTGATACCCTCGGGAAACACAGTCGGAATAAGAATTGAAACCGACGGAGTTTTGGTAGTAGAGCTGGGAGAAGTTGAAACGGAATCTGGAAAAAAGGCTCCAGCAGTTGATGCAGGAGTAAAAGTAGGAGATATTATCACGGCTATTGGTTCGGAATCAATTAGTTCCGGCAATGATTTCAAAGAAGTTGTCTCAAAGTTAACGGGAGATACTGTCAAGATGCAGGTTCAGAGAGAGGATAAACAGGTTGTGTTGAATATAAAGCCGGCAAAAAATCTCGATGGCAATTATGAACTTGGATTATGGCTGCGAGATGGCATGGCAGGTATTGGAACACTGACTTTTTATGATCCTCAGACAGGCATATTTGGAGCACTTGGACATCCTGTAAGTGATATAGATACTGGTACTATGATACCTGTAAGAGATGGATGTATTTTCTCGTCAATAGTTACCGGAGTCGTGCGCGGTCAGAGCGGAAAACCCGGACAGCTTCAAGGCAGCTTTGATATGAACTCAGTAAAGGGTAAACTTTGCCTTAATACTGAGCAAGGATTGTTCGGAACAGCGGACGATGCCTTAGCAAGCGGGAGATTGATGGAAACCGCTTCCTTAGACGAGGTCGAGCTGGGAGAAGCAACTATATTGTCAAATATTTCTGGAGATAAGGTAGAAGAGTATAAGATTCGCATAGTCAAAAAAAATCCGAATGATGAATGCAGAAATATGACTATAGAAGTGACGGACCCAAGGCTTATAGAGCAGACCGGTGGAATAGTGCAGGGAATGAGCGGAAGTCCGATAATTCAAAATGGAAAGTTAATAGGGGCAGTGACTCATGTCCTTGTAAATGACCCTTTGTGCGGGTATGGAATAGGAATAGAGCAAATGCTGGAGCAAGCTGTTGAAAATGCAAATAATCTAGCGGCTTAAAACAGAGGACCGGTACCGTTTTAAACGGTACCGGTCCATTATAAAAGTTGAAATAAAAAAATATGTAAAAAATTTCCATAAAATAGTTGCATATGAATATTACTTGTGATATATTGTCAGAGTAGGGACGATCGACCCAAAGACAGGTAATTTTCAAAAAGCAATTTCTGGTTTATAGATAAAGATATGCGCTGCTTTTGGGCTTTGAGCCGTGAGCTGAATTTTAAAATTAAATGTGTTTGGAGGAGCTTATGAGCAGAACAATCGATATTGTACTTGCTGATTCAAGCGAAGAATACCGTAGTTTGATTAAAGAAGTTTTAGATGAGGAAGAAGATTTGAGAGTAGTAGGAGAAGCAGAAGACGGAGAAGAGGCCTTACTGCTGATCAAGGAAAAGCATCCGGCTGTAGTTGTACTTGATATAGTGCTTTCCAAACTAGATGGATTAAGCGTTATACAAGGAGCAGCTAAACTTCCCATAGAAGAACAGCCGAGATTTATAGTTGTGTCCAGCTTTTTCAATGATGTGATAGGTACTCAGGCTGCAGAATTGAATGTAGATTATTTTATGACCAAACCTATAGATGTTTTGGCATTGATTACTCGTATTCGCAATGCGGTCGCCGGCTCATCGGTTTATTTCAACAGTGCGGTTACAGATCGCATAAGTGCAAGCTTAGAAATGAGAGTGACTAATATTTTACATGAGATCGGTGTTCCGGCACATATCAAAGGGTATCAATATTTGAGAGAAGCCATTGTCAGATCAGTAGAAGACATGGAGCTTATCAACGGAGTTACTAAAGTTCTGTATCCGGAAGTTGCCAAGAAGTTTTCAACTACATCGTCCAGAGTTGAAAGAGCAATAAGGCATGCCATTGAGGTCGCATGGGACAGAGGAGATGTCGATGTGCTGCAGAAATTCTTTGGATATACTGTTTCCAACATAAAAGGAAAGCCAACTAACAGCGAATTTATTGCTATGATATCAGACAGATTAAAGCTTACGCTAGATGAGTTAGACCGCATGAGCGGAAATGCTTAAAGATTTTTCAACAGTAGAGATCAGCCTATTTTGGTTGGTTTCTACTGTTTTTGTTTTTAAATCTGGGATTCAAAATAAGAAAATATTTATTGCTTTTTTATACATTTTTTGTG
>CALWWP010000045.1 GCA_944385275.1 uncultured Oscillospiraceae bacterium
ATTGCCTCTGTTGTCATATTTTATAAGTCAACAGTAAAGCCGCCACCCATAAACACAGAAGGTATCCACACTCCAAACGCATCTCAGAATATGGGTGCTTCAAATAGTCCTGGATCGAGTTCTAGTCCCGAAACCAGTACTGGTATTGCTCCCGGAAACAGGAAGAGTGGAGTATATACTTTTCTTGTGGTCGGAAACGATGATGGCAATGGAAACACCGATACAATCTTGGTAGGAACACTTGATTCTAAAGAAAAGACATTAGATATTCTGAGCATTCCAAGAGATACGCTTGTAAACGTATCGTGGGAAATAAAAAAGATCAACAGCGTTATGGCAATGCGCGGCGATATTGACGGATTGATAGATGCTATCAAAGATATTACAGGATTTACTGTCGATAACTATATGATTGTTGATTTGGAAGCTTTTGTAGCTTTGGTAGATGCCATAGACGGAGTTGAATTTGACATTCCGATAGATATGAATTATGATGATCCGGTACAAGATCTGCATATCCACTTTTCAGCCGGTACTACCTATCTGTATGGAGAAGATGCTGTTAAAGTAGTTCGTTTCCGTCAAAACAATGATGGAACAGGATATCCTCGCGCCGATATAGACCGTATAGCAACTCAGCAAGCATTTTTGAAAACTGTCATGGCAAAATGTCTTAAGCTTGATTCCCTGATAACAAATATAGACGACTACGCTAACATATTTATGACGTATGTAGATACTGACCTTACACTTGGAAATCTTGTTTGGTACGGCCAGCAGGTCTTGGGTATAGGTCTTGAAAATATCAATTTTCATACTTTGCCTGAAAACTACAATGATTCTATACGCGGCGGCTCCTATTGCTCTATTTTGATTGATGAATGGCTTGAATTGCTGAACAGCTCATTCAATCCTTTTGATGAGCCTATCACAGAAAGTAATCTAAACATTCTTACAAGGGATGAAGACGGAAACCTCTATTCCACTACCGGAACTATTGCCGGAGGATATGATTCTTTCTACAATTACTATGGATATGAAGACGAACCAGATCCTCCTGAAGAAACAGATTATTACGAAGAACCAGATCCACCCGAAGAAACAGATTATTATGAAGAGCCAGATCCACCCGAAGAAACGGAGGACATACCATCTAATCCTGACCAAAGTTGGCCTGGAACCGAGGACAATGGGTCCAACTTTAACACTCCAGAAATAGATGTACCTGAAATAGATGTACCTGAAATAGACGTACCAGTGGAAACTGAACCTGGCTATAGTAATCCCGGCACTGAAAGTGGCACTGAAAATCTTGATCGTCCGATCATCATCGGATAAGAAAGAGAGGAATAACTAATATGCTTACGCCTAAAGAGCTTACGGAGCAAATAGTACGCGTTGCAGACAGTAAAAAGGCTAAAGATATCGTCGTTCTTAAAACAGGCGATCTGACGGTAATAGCAGATTATTTTATAATTTGTACTGCAACATCTGCTCCTCATATCAAGACCTTAAGCGATGAGATCGGTAAACAGATGTCTGAACTCGGTGAACCGCCTCTGCGCGTAGAGGGATACAGAAACGGCGGATGGGTTCTTTTGGACTTCGGATGCACAATAATACATCTTTTTACTGATGAAATGCGTAAGTTCTACAGTTTGGAAAGATTGTGGAGCGATGCAGAGCAAATAGATATCTCAAATATTCTAACTGTGTAAACAGATTCTGCTGCATAGGAAATTTTTAAAAGGTGTGATGTTAGGTGAAATATGATTTTAATGCTATCGAGAAAAAATGGCAGAATGTTTGGAGCGAGAAAAAGTGTTATGCTGCAAAAAACGGAAGTGAAAAACCCAAATACTATGCTCTTGTAGAATTTCCGTATCCATCCGGCAATGGACTGCATGTCGGACATGCCCGTCCTTATACTGCGATGGACATAATCGCCAGAAAACGCAGGATGGAAGGCTATAATGTTCTGTTTCCAATAGGGTGGGATGCTTTTGGCCTGCCGACTGAAAACTTTGCCATTGCGAACAAGGTACATCCTGCTAAAGTAACGGAAGACAATATTGCAAGATTTAAAGCTCAGCTTCAGTCTTTGGGCTATAGTTTTGACTGGGATAGAGTAATCAACACTACGGCGCCAGAGTATTATAAGTGGACTCAGTGGATATTTTTGCAGCTGTTTAAGCACGGCCTTGCATATAAAGCAAAGATGCCTGTCAACTGGTGCACTTCGTGTAAATGCGTCCTTGCCAACGAAGAGGTCGTTGACAATGTCTGCGAGCGCTGCGGCAGCGAAGTTGTAAGGAAAGAAAAAAGCCAGTGGATGCTAAAAATCACTGAATATGCAGAACGCCTTATTGATGATCTAGACAATGTCGATTTTATTGAGCGCGTTAAAATCCAGCAGAGGAACTGGATAGGCCGTTCTACTGGTGCAGATATCGATTTTTCCACTACCGAAGGAGACAAGCTAAGAGTGTTTACGACAAGGCCTGATACTCTTTTCGGAGCTACTTATATGGTCATTTCACCTGAACATCAAATCTTAAATAAGTGGATGCCCCACATAAAGAATACAGAAGAGATTGCGGCATATCAAAAAGAAGCTGCAAGTAAATCTGAATTTGAAAGAACTGAGCTTGTAAAGGATAAGACCGGAGTGGAGATCAAGGGTGTATGTGCTATCAATCCGGTTACTGGAGAAAATATTCCGATTTTTATTTCAGATTATGTATTGGCTACTTATGGAACTGGCGCTATTATGGCCGTTCCTGGTCATGACAGCAGGGACTGGGATTTTGCCAAAAAATTTGGACTTCCTATAATTGAAGTCGTAGCCGGAGGCAATGTTCAGGAAGCAGCATATACAGATGTTGAAACCGGAAAGATGGTGAATTCTGGATTTTTAAATGGCTTGGAAGTTGCGGAAGCAAAAGAAAAGATGATCCAATGGCTGTCTGACAAGGGAATAGGAAAACAAAAAATTAACTATAAGCTCAGAGACTGGGTATTCTCCCGTCAGAGGTATTGGGGAGAACCGATTCCTATAGTTCACTGTGAAAAATGCGGCTATGTTCCGATCCCAGAGAGCCAGCTGCCTCTTTTGCTTCCTGAAGTTGAATCATATGAGACCACAGACAACGGAGAATCCCCTCTGGCGCATATGAGAGAATGGGTAGATACTGTTTGCCCGAAGTGCGGCGGTCCTGCCGAACGCGAGACTGATACTATGCCGCAATGGGCAGGTTCCTCTTGGTATTTTCTTCGTTATATGGATCCGCACAATGACAAAGCGCTTGCATCAGAGGAAGCGCTGAAATACTGGAATCAAGTCGATTGGTACAACGGCGGCATGGAACATACTACGCTACACTTGCTGTATTCTAGATTTTGGCATAAATTTTTATACGACATCGGTGTTGTACCCACCTCAGAGCCATACGCCAAGAGGACAAGTCACGGCATGATCTTGGGTGAGGGCGGAGAAAAAATGTCTAAATCCAGAGGCAATGTCGTCAATCCAAATGATATCGTAGCACAGTATGGCGCTGATACAATGCGTCTTTATATCATGTTTATTGGCGACTTTGAAAAAGCTGCTCCATGGTCATCTGAGGCTGTAAAGGGCTGCAAGAGATTTTTGGACCGCATATGGAATTTAGCCGAAAAAGTTGACAAAAACAGCTCCGAACAGTATCTTCCTGCAAATGAAGCAGCCGTTCACCGTACTATTAAAAAAGTCGGCAGTGACATTGAAGATATGAAATTCAATACTGCCATTGCATCTCTCATGTCTCTCGTAAATTGCTTTTATGACAATGGCGCAACAAGAGGGGATATGAAGACTCTAATTGTACTTTTGAGCCCGTTTGCTCCTCATATATGCGAAGAAATTTGGGAAATGTACGGTTTTGAAGGACTTTGCTGCGAGCAGTCATGGCCATCATATGACGAGTCTAAGATGGTTGAGCTTGAAAAAACTATTGTCGTTCAAATAAACGGCAAATTTAGAGGGACTGTTTGCGTACCTGCCGACAGCGAAGATGATGTTGTCAAGGAAGCTACTCTTAATGACGAAAAAATTAAAAAATTTGTCGAAGGAA